>NZ_JASJEU010000001.1:0-53912 GCF_030077735.1 Gordonibacter faecis
CCACCCTTGTCTCTGCCACTGCATTTTCCCGGTGCAGTGTGCTTTCTCAAATCCTGGTCGGGGACAGCGCCATGTTTGCATCATACGACGGAGTGCTCTACTCCAAAGACTTGAAAACCCTGGTTGCTTGCCCCGCAGGTATCGGTGCCTCCATCGTGATTCCCACCGAGACAGAAACCATCGATAAGGATGCTCTTGCTGGCTGCAAAGACCTCGCATCCATCACCGCCCTGGGCAACATCCAAAAGATCGACCCCACTGCTTTCTCTGACGAAACCAAAGCAACAGCCGTCGTTGCTCTTTCGGGCCAGGACTTCAAAACTAGTAAAGCCGTATGGGAAGCGGCTGGGTTCCAAAACTTCGCTGAACCCGCCAAGCCCGGCGAAACCACAAACTCCGACACCAACGAAACCAGCGGCCTTACCTACACTCTGCTCGATGACTACACCCTCGCCGTCTCCTGGCAAAGCAAGGATGACCCTGAGGCGAACCTCGAAATCCCCACCTCCGCCGAGATCAACGGCGTCCCTTATCGCGTGAGCACCATCGCCGAAAACGCCTTCGCCAACCGAGGCTCACTCACGAGCGTAAAGCTCCCCTCAACCATCACCACCATCAACAACGCAGCCTTCGCCGGTTGCGCTAACCTCTCAACCATCGAGTCCCCCAACACCCTGAGCGCCATCGGTGTGCGAGCCTTCGAAGCAACCTCTCTCAAGGACATTTGGCTCCCTGCCAGCATCGAGTCCATTGACTCTCGTGCCTTCGCTTCATGCTCCGATCTAGAGCGCGTGGTAGCTCTCGGCACTCCCGAAGTAGCAAGCGATGCCATCGCTGGCTGCACCAACGTTTCGATTTACGTCCCCTCTGGCTCCGAAGACTCTTGGAACCCAGGCATACCCTCTCACAACAATCACCTTCTGCCTTATGGGGTGTCTCTGGCGAAAGAACCCCTCACCGTCGAAGCGGGTCAAGAAGCCAACCTCCTAGAAGGCGGCAACCTCCAAGCACCTGATTCCGTAGAAGTTTCCTACTCTTATGCGGCCACACCTTTGTCGGTTGATGCTGGTCGTGTAAGCGCCAAGAAAGCAGGCACCACCGATGTAACCGCCGTCCTCTCCTTGGACGGCGTAGAACTCACTCGCGCAACCCGCACCGTCGAAGTCTCCCCAAATCCAGAAGGAGAAGCCGACATCGCCATTCTCAACTCCGAAGTATCCCTACCTGCTGCCTATCTCGCTAACGCTCGCGAAACCCAACTCAATGTCACAGCTCCCGTTGGTGTCACCTTCGGCGAAGACACCCCCTACGACGTCGCGGATGCTAATCCTCCAGCATCCATGCAATCAACGGAGTACTTTCAGAACAACATGGATGTTCCTGTTTATCTTGCCCAGGTTGATTGCGTTAATCAAAATATTGGGAACGTTCTTGTGGGGAATACTGGTGCCACGACTCTTGTTGTGGATCAAAAGCTTTTCAGTCTCTATCCTGAAGGGGCCGAAGGAGAGGCAATGCATTTTGGGTGCGGTCTGGACATTAACACTGCGTCCCCCAATAATCCAAGTGCTTTTATCATACAGCCAGGTGTTAGATCTTCTTTTATCTTTCGCTTGAACCTCACCAACGACACAACCAAACTTGCCAATGCGAAGGTGCTAACAGGCGCTGCAAGCAAAAACATCGAGACGAAAAACCTTGCCTCCTTAATGTATACGTTTGAAACAGTGCCCCTTCTTGGTCTCGGATCCGGCAAGGTTGAGTCATCGCCCTTCTACCTGAAGGACAATACTACCGGTGAGGTGTACACGGCCGCAGAAGTCAAAACGCATGCTGATGCAATTGCAAGAGGTAATGAAACTATCAAAGCAGTATATAAAGCCTATATCGCTAATGAGTCTACTTATGAGTGCAAGACTGTGTGGGGTGATACCAAGTATGACGTCCGTATTATTGGTATCAATCACGATAAACTTGCAGAACCTGTGCCTGGTGGTCCTACTGTGGCTGGCCTTACTTTCCAGTTCAAAAACCTACTAAACACGCCCTCCGCGATAGGCCGTAACTGGAGCAATTCAGGCGCCTGGGGCTCCTCTATTCTGAGGGGGGATATGATCAGTGGAACGATCTGGGGAATGGTTCCTGTTGATCTTCAAAGCCAAATTGCGTTAGTCACGAAGTATTACAACGCGGCCTGGGGATCTAGCACCAAGTTGGCGGCGGTTAGCGACAAGCTTTTTCTTGCAGCTTATATCGAGTACACAGGGTCATTGTATAGCGAGTGGTCTATGTTTCCTAATGTTGCCGCTGAAGGTACACAGTATGAGTACTGGAAAGGCAAGGTGACCAGCAACTCTGGTAATAACTCAGCTTTAAGGAAAGGCTATCAGTCCAGTCCTTCATCATATGTAAACTGGTGGCAGCGTTCCATACATCCCAACAACTCTTCGGATTTTCTTTTCATTGGTGCAGGCGGTGTACCGGTCGGTTCCACTCAAGCACATAACGGCTCTGGTGTTTGCCCCTGTTTCTGCCTCTAATCCAGCATCCAGAATCTGCCGGGCCTTGTCCCGGCAGATTCCCCTCACTTCCTCACACCACTAGTTACTATTTCGCAGCCAACAAGCTGTAGGCCCAAAGAAAGGAACGTGTCAACCATGCAGAGCATGAGACATACCCTAAAGCCAAGCATCCGGCCCCTACTAGTTATGCTTTTGTTAGTTTTCTTGGCAGCTATGACGTCCATGCCTCAAGCAAAAGCTCTTGCAAGTACTGAAGACACTATGCTCAGTATTAACGTGAAGAATTCTTCAATCTATACCCTTACATTTGACAATAACGACGGCACAGAGCCTACTGTTACTGTTGATGTCCAATACTATAGAGTCCCAAAATCGGTGACACCTCCGACGCGAGATGGTTATACGTTTCAGGGTTATTTCGACAGCGTGACGGGAGGTGCCCAATATTACGATGCCAATGGGGTGGGTATCCATGTCTGGGATAAAGAATCAGATGCCACTCTTTACGCACACTGGGCTTTCCAAATTAACTGTTCTATTCCTACCTCTGCTGACATTGAGATTGACGCATCGGGAAAAAGTACCACAAGCACGAACCCCGAGTTCGTTTCTACCTCAAGTGCAGATCTGAGAGTAGCTGCCATAACCATCAATCAGGGTGCAAATGCTGCTTCGCTTTTTGCCAACAACGCTGTCCCTGATGGTGTGGGCATTCAACTGACACCCACCTCAAGTGGCTCGTCGGTGCGGGTGCCTCTTGTGACCTCGGCGGTTACCACTATTCCCAACAATGGTTGGACCATTCCTGCCGGAAGCATAGAGACGCCAACCAGGTTCGCAGTTGCTTTTGGCTTGGCGCTTCCAAGTGGGGCGCAACTTAACTACCAACCTGATAAGCCGGTTACTATTGCGAACCTTTCGTATGTGGTAGCACCTGGCTAGTATCTCCTAGAGGTTGAATCACCCACTCAAGCGGCCAGGACCACCCGCCTTGGCCGCACAAACCCAACAGGCGCGCTTTCCCATCACGGGCGCGCCTGTTGCGGTTGTTGGCTCTTCTCGTTCGCTTGTGCGAACTTGGGCAGGGGGATGATGGCGCCTAGGGCAGCGGCGGGGAGGAGGATTACCAGGGCTTTTACGGGGAAGCACATGAAGAGTAACAGGACCGTCATCAGGGGTTTTCTCATGACGGCGCCCATGAGGGCGGCGGTGCTCGCGCAGAGGGCGAAAACGGGGTCCACGCCGGTGAGGGTGGCCATGCCGTACCCGAGCGAGATGCCGGCGAAGATGACGGGGAAGAAGTGGCCGCCGCGCCAGCCGAAGCGGATGCAGAGGGGGGTCACGAATACTTTCACCAGGCCGGTGGCAATAAGCGTGAGGGCGCTGAGCGAGGTCCACATCTCGCCGAGTTGTTCGGCTTGGGTTTCGCCGGCGAACATGGTGAAGGGGAGTGCGATACCCGCCACGGCCAGCACGATGCCAGCGATGACGGCTTTAAGAACGGGCTTGTCGCCCATCTTGGTGGAGGCCTGCGCCAGCACGCTGTCAAACACGCAGTAGAGCCAGCCGCCCGCTGCACCCACCGCTGCGATGGGGAGCGCCCAGGCGAGTTCGTGCGTGCCCAGGTGCAGGTCGGTGAAGCGCGGCAGCGACAGGCCGCCGCCTCCGGTAAGAGCGCCCAGGCCCATAAACGCACCCAGCGCGCCTGCGATGGCGCAGAAATACACCACCACCTTTGACGTTTTCGGCAGCTCGATGGTTTGCGCGCCTTCCCCTTGGGGGCTGTCGCCCGTGAGGGGTGCGGCGAAGCCGAACAGCGGGGCAGTGAAGATGGCTGAGAGCGCGGCCATGGTGCCCACGGACGTGAGCTGCTGGAAGTCGGCGCCGAAGCGCTTCATGCGGTCGCCCACCCACGTGCAGATGCCGGCGATGGCGCCCGTGAGGCCCGCTTCCGGGCCAATGGACCCGCCGAAGAACAGCGGCAGGAGCGCCGCAATCGACATGGGCCCCAGGTCGTGGTAGTCGTAGCGGCCTTCTTTCTTTACCTTGCTCATGACGGTGTTGAGGTCTTCGGGATACGGCCCAAACCGCTTCGCAAACAGCCCGATGATGAGGCCACCCACCACGCACGCGGCCAGCGGAAAGTAGGGGCCGAAGTACGCGGGCAGTTTCTCCCAGAGAAACGTGATACCCAGGTTCATGACAAACAGCAACAGCCAGACGAAAGCGCCCGCAATGGCGCCCGTCGCAATGACCGAGATGACGAACAGCGTGCGGTTGGCAAGGGTGGTGGGTTTCACGGATGGGTCCTTTTAGTGCGCGGCGGGCAGGTCGCTCGCGGCGGGCAGGCCGTAGGCGCTCGTGGCGGTGAGTACGGCGCGTTCGATGGCTCCCTGCATGGCTTCGGTGGCAAGTATGGCAACGGCGTCAGGGGAGGCGTCCACTTCGCCCGAGGCGAACGTGAATATGGTGTCGCCGTCGTTTAGGGTGTGCACGGGCTTGATGGCGCGCGCGTAGGCGTCGTGCGTGGTGGAAGACACCTTTTTGGCCTGGGCTTTCGTGAGGCGTGCGTTTGTGAGCACCACGCCGATGGTGGTGTTGGTGCAAGGGGCTGTGCCCGCTTCCGCGCCCGCCCCGGCGCCCGCGCTCGCGAGCGCGGCAAACGCTTCCAGCGGCTCCATCACCTGGCCCGCGTCGTTGCGACAGCCGGCAATCCAGGTGCCATCTGCGCCGCGTACGGTGCCAAGAGCGTTCACGGCCACCAGGGCGCATGCTACCACCTCACCCATGCGCAGGCCACACACGCCAAAGCCCGCCTTCATGGCGCGCTCAGGCCCGAGAAGCTTGCCCACGCTCGCTCCCGTGCCGGCCCCCACGTTGCCTTCCGCAAGCACCGCGCCCGGGGCGGCGTCCAAGGCAGCGCGACATGCCGCTTGTCCCATCGCGGCATCGGGGTGTGCGTTTTCGCCCACCAATAGGTCAAACAGACACGCACCTACCACAATAGGCACGCGTGCGCCGCCCACTTCGAAACCAATGCCGCGCGTGGCCAGCTCTTCCATAACCCCCGTGGAAGCTGCCAGCCCAAAGGCGCTGCCGCCCGACAGCACCACGGCGTGCACAGCCTCAATCATGTTCTCGGGACGCAGCAGGTCGGTCTCGCGCGTGGCCGGGCCGCCGCCGCGCACGTCCACGCCGCACGTGGCACCCGCAGGCGCTACCACCACGGTGCACCCGGTACCGGCGTCGTTGTTGTGCGCGTGTCCGCAGTGGAAAGCGGATAGGTCGGTTAGAGAGGCAGTATGGAGCATATATTCCTCTTTTCTCAAGGGTTCGCTCTCCATTGTACACCGGGTCGAAAACATGCGTGCTTTCAGGGGTTACTTCTTCTGCTGTCCGCGTCCATTTCTCGCAAAAAGTTCCGAGCGAACGAATGTATCGTCTTGCATTACCTTGACCCTATGACTAGTATAAGCACTCCTTGGACGCGGTTCCCTCAGACGAGGAAGGGGGAACACCCATGCCCAGCTTTTTAGCAAAATCTTCATGCAATGGTCGTCGTCCGAGTCATCTGAGTGCACAGCGCCATTTTGACCGCCCCGACCTTATCACGCGGCTTTTGCGTGAGCGCCATGTAGCGCGTTTTTTGGTGGCGCCGGACGGATTCGGTAAGACGTCGCTTGTGGCGGAGTATGCCGACACGGTGTTTTCCTTTGAGCACACGTTCTGGATCAACGGTCGCAGCCCTTGTTTCTTGCGCGATTTGGATCGCGGGATCATTGCCTCGACACTGACCCAAATGGAGAGCGCTTCGTTTTTGGTGGTAGTGGAGGATGTGCCGCCGCTTGATGTCGTGCGCGCCACGGCGCTTTCAGATGCGTTCGATGAACTGTTGGAGCGCGGATGCGAAGTGATGGCCACCTGCACTCCCGCGTGCGACGCGTTCGCATCACTGCAGCACGATCGCATGAAGTTGACCCCCGCCGATCTTTTGCTCACCGATGCGGAAGTGGATACCGTGCGCGGCGCGGCCGACCGCACGGAGCGTCCCGCCGCCACCGTTCCCACCTGTGAGCGTGTGCCGGCTCTGCGGTGGGGTGCGGAAGCGGCCGCGTCGTTTGTGGCGGGCGCTCTGCGCGAAGAACTGCCGGCTGAAGTGATGCTTGCGATGACCACCGCGCTGGTGTTGTGCACAGGAACGTTCTCCGACATTGAAGTGTTTGGCCCGCTTGGAGAGGAAGTGGTGGCTCTGCTGGAAGCGGGTTATCCCTACCTTGGTATGGACGCGCGTCGCGAACGCTTCCATACGCCTAGCTTTCCAGTTGGCGCCCTTGCCGCTGCGGTGACGGGGAAGCTTGATGCGCTGGCGGAACATTCGCGCTTTGCCGACCGCGACGCTCTGGTGGCTCGGTGGGCGGATGCGCTGGTGGCGCGTGCGGAGTGCGAGCGGGCGTGTGCGCTTGTGGGGGCGCTCTGCACGCGTGAGGCGCGGGCGACGTGGCTGGCGGCGCGTTCGCGGGAGCTTATGGAATCGACGTGTGTGCTGCCAGCACATGAGTTGTACGGCTCGCTCGGGCGGCGCTCGCTTTCGGGCGATACGGTGCTTGAGCTGGGCGAAGTGGTGCGACTGGTGGTCCTCGGCGAAGAGACCACTGCGCTCAGTCGTGCGCGGCGCATCGCGTTTGATCTGGGTGTATCCGAAGGTGCCCGCGCAATTGCGGCCCTGGTGCTTGCCCGGCGCGCGCAGGGTACCACGCGCGACAAGGCGCTCGATGAACTTGAACGCATCGTGCGCTCAACCGAGGGAGGCCACGCAGCGGCGTTTGCGCCCACCGAGACGTTTTGGCGCCCGCTTGCTCTGGCGCAGCTTGCCCTAGAAGACGATCCTGCCGAACTTGCACAGGAGGGCACTACGTGGCGCGCGCGGGGAGCCGACGAAGGGGCGCTTGCCTTGGTGACTGCCTGGGTGATCACAGATGTGCTCGATCATCCGCGCGCGGCGGGCGCACACGCGCATGCCAAGGTGGACGTGGGTGAGCGAGTGGGTCGCTACGTTCGCGAACGCGTAACTCAGGCTGGCGGTGAATGCTGTGACCTGTTCACTGCCGCAGCGGGCCTTGCGCTTGAGCGGGCGCGCGAACGCGGTACCGTAACCCTGCGCAAGCCGCTCGGGGCGGCCGAGGTGCTTGCGCTGCATCGCGTCGAAATGGAGTTGTTCGCCCAGCGGAGGGCCTTTGAGCGCGCGGCGCGTGAGCGTATCGAGCGCCGCGCCGAGCGCGCCACCACGCTTCCCGATGCCTACCTGGACGGGCGCTACCTGCCCACGCGCACCCGCACCAACTCTGTAGCGCCGGTGCTCACGGTAAACCTGTTCGGCGGCTTGGATGTGCGCATAGGGGATGTACCGGTGGACCTCAACCGCTTCCGCCGCCACAAGGTGAAGACGCTGTTGGCCCTGCTCGTGCTCAACCGCGGGCGCGAATACCCGCGCGACAAGCTTGTGGCGGCGCTTTGGCCTGAAAGCGAACTGGACACGGCGCGCAAGAATTTCTACTCAATTTGGTCAATGTTGCGCCGCACGCTTTCGGCCGGGTCGGGCACGTGCCCCTACCTGGTGCGCCACCAAAACGGCTGCCGCTTGGATGAGCGCCTGTTGGTGAGCGACGTCGCGCGTTTCGACGCGGTGTGTCGCATGCTCCTGTTTGGCCAGCCGGGCTCCGAGGGCTGGGCGCAGCTCTACGCGGAAATAGACGACGCCTTCGCCGACGATCTTATGCCGAGCGAGGAAGATAACGAGATTATCGTGCAAGCCCGCGCCGATTGTCGCGTGCAGCTGGTCGATGCGCTGGTGGCTGCGGCCGAGCGCCTCGTGGCTGCCGATGACGCGCAGGAGGGCCTCTGGTTCGCCCGCGCCGCCCTCAAGCGCGACCGCACGCGCGAAGACGCTTACCTCGCCCTCATGCGTGCGCAAATAGCCGCAGGTCAACGCACCGCGGCGCTGGAAACCTACTTCTCCTGCCGACGTTTTCTTACGAACGAACTGGGCATCGACCCCTCGCTCGCTATCGTGGAGCTTTACCACAGCATCATCGAAACCGAAGAACTGTTGGAGTAGCGGCGCGTTTCACATGCCTTCCCAGCCGCTGTGTGAGGGGTGGTTGGGAAGGCGGGCGCCCTATGGATTTCCTTTGAGGTCAGACGCGTTATGCTAGAGTAGTAACTACTGTTCACAGTCAAGAAAAGGACGGCGCATTACATGGCAGGATTCCTATCCAAGCTGCTGACGCTCGGCGAGGGCAAGCAGCTGAAACACTACGAGGCCACCGCGCAGAAGATAAACAGCTTAGAACCGCAGATGCAGGCCAAATCCGACGAGGAATTGCGCGCGCTTACCGCCGCGTTTCGCGAGCGTGCTGAGGCGGGGGAGGACCTGAAAAGCCTGCTTCCCGAGGCGTTTGCCGCCGTGCGTGAGGCATCGGTGCGCACGCTGGGGCTGCGCCACTTCGACGTGCAGCTCATCGGCGGCATGGCCTTGAACGACGGCCAAATTGCAGAGATGAAAACCGGTGAAGGTAAAACGCTCGTGTCTACGCTGGCGGGCTACTTGAACGCGCTTTCGGGCGAGAACGTGCACATCGTCACGGTGAACGACTACCTGGCGCGGCGCGACAGCGAGTGGATGGGCCGCATCTACCGCTTCCTCGGCATGGAAGTAGGCCTCATCCAAAACGGCATGCGCCCGGACAAAAAGATTCCCGCCTATAAGGCTGACGTCACGTACGGTACGAACTCCGAGTTCGGTTTCGACTACCTGCGCGACAACATGGTTACGCGCGCGGATGCCCGCGTGCAGCGTGGCCACCACTTCGCCATCGTCGACGAGGTGGACTCCATCCTCATTGACGAAGCGCGCACCCCGCTCATCATTTCGGGCGCGGGCACGCAGGCGGCCGAGACGTACAACAAGTTCGCGCGCGTCATGCCGGGTCTTACAATTGAAGAAGACTTCGACATGGACGAGGCGAAGAAAACCATCAACGCAACCGAAAGCGGTCTGGAAAAGATTGAGGCCATGCTGGGCATCGACGACATCTACGCCGACCCGTCCGGCCAACTGGCGAACCACTTGCAGCAGGCGTTGAAGGCGCAGTTTTTGTTCCATCGCGACGTGGACTACGTCGTGGTGAACGGGGAAGTGAAAATTGTTGACGAGTTCACGGGCCGCATCATGGAAGGCCGGCGCTACTCCGAGGGCCTTCACCAGGCGCTTGAGGCTAAAGAGCACGTGCTCGTGCGCGAAGAGAACCAGACGCTTGCCACTATCACGCTGCAAAACTACTTCCGTCTGTACGAGAAGCTCTCGGGCATGACCGGTACGGCTATGACCGAAGACGCCGAGTTCCGCGAGATTTACAAGCTGCCGGTGGTGGCTATTCCGCCGAACCGCCCGGTGGCGCGTAAGGATGAAAACGACCTGATCTACCGCACGGTGGACGCGAAGTTCAACGCGGTGGCTGACGACGTGGCCGAGCGCCACGCAGCGGGGCAGCCCTGCCTTATTGGTACGGTGTCCATTGAAAGTTCCGAGAAGCTGTCGCGTCTGCTGGACAAGCGCGGCATTCGCCATGAGACGCTGAACGCGAAGAACCATGAGCGCGAGGCGCATATTATTGCGCAGGCGGGTCGCGTGGGGGCGGTCACCATCGCCACGAACATGGCGGGTCGTGGTACCGACATCCTGCTTGGCGGCAACCCCGACGTGCTGGCTGACGACGTGCTGCGCGAGCGCGGCTATGACCCTGAGTTGGAGGAAGGCGCCGAGGTGGAAGAGGGCCACGCGCCCGCACCTTCGGCAGAAGAGCGCGCCGCCGCCCTTAAAGAGGCGAAACGCGTGTGTGCTGAGGAACACGACGCCGTCATTCAGGCCGGCGGCCTCACGGTTATTGGCACCGAGCGCCACGAGTCGCGCCGTATCGACAACCAGCTGCGCGGTCGTGCCGGCCGTCAGGGCGACCCGGGCACCACGCAGTTCTATCTGTCGCTGGAAGACGACCTCATGCGCCTGTTTGGTGGCAACCGCATGGATTCCATCGCGCGCATGATGGAAAAGACTGACATGCCTGATGACATGCCTATTCAGGCGGGCATGGTGTCCAAGGCCATCGAGAGCGCTCAGCGCCAGGTGGAAAGCATGCACTTCGCCGCGCGTAAAAACGTGCTGGAATATGACGACGTCATGAACCTGCAGCGCGCCGCTATCTACGGCGAGCGCAACGCCATTCTCGACGGCAAGGACATGTCCGAGCGCATTCCTGAAATTGTGCAGGAGGCCGCCGAGGCCATTGTTGCCGAGAACTGCCCGGACAAGACGGCCAGTGACGACTGGGATGTGCGTGCCATTGAAACCTGGGCGGCGAACATGACAGGCCGCGAGGACTTTAAGGTGGACGCGCTCGACCACGACGACGACCCGGCGCTGGTATCTGAGGGCCTGGTGGAGTACCTGGAGGCGGTCTACAACGAGAAGGCTCAGATCCTCGGCGAGGTTATGAAGACACTTGAGGCGCAGGTCATGCTCCGCATCATCGACACGCGTTGGATGGCCCACCTCTCCGAGATGGACTACCTCAAAGCGGGCATTGGTCTGCGCGCGTTCGGTCAGCGTGACCCGCTTGTGGAATACAAAAACGAGGCCTATAACGCCTTCCAAAACCTCACGGCGTCCATGTATGAGGACTACCTGCGCACGCTGCTGCGCCTGCAAATTGCAGTGCAGCAGGCCCCGCAGCTGGAAGAAGAGAAGAGCCCGCTTGACGGCAAGGTGAGTTATTCGGCTCCTGAGCAGGCACTTGAGCAGACGGGTGTGGGTGCGGTGCGCAACGAGGTTGCCGCCCAGTCCGCCGCCACCGGTAACGCGGCCCCGCCACCGAAGCCCGCTCCCGCCAAGGCGCAGACCTATGAGAAGGATAAGGACGACCCCTTCGCCAACGTAGGCCGCAACGACCCCTGCCCCTGCGGCTCAGGTTTGAAGTACAAAAAGTGTCACGGCAAGAATCAATAGGTTGAACATGGCTGATACTAACGACAAAGACCTGGAGCAGTTGGCTGCGCGCGTGGCTGATGCGCGGGGGTTTTTGCATATCGATGACAAGGTGGCCGAGCTTGCGCGGCTCGACGAGGAAACGGCGGCGCCCGGGTTTTGGGACGACGCGGCCCATGCTTCGTCCGTGTCGAAGCAGGCGTCGAACTTGCGCGAGACCATCCGCGAATACGACGAGGCGGCCGCCCTTCTGGAAGATGCTCGCGCGGCGCTTGAGCTGGCGGACGAAGACGAAGCGTTTGCCGAGGAAGCCGAGGCGGCCCTTGAGCGCTTGGGCGTGCTGCTTGACGGCCTGGAAGTGACCTCGTGGTTCTCCGATCGCTTCGATTCCGGCGACGCCATTCTCACGGTAAACCCCGGCTCGGGTGGCCTGGAGGCACAGGACTGGACGGACATGCTCTACCGCATGTATGTGCGCTACGCCGAGAAAAAGGACTGGAAGGTTACCATTCTTGATGTGGTGCCCGGCGAGGGCATTGGGCTTGATAAGGCTACCATTCAGGTGGAAGGCCGCAACGCCTACGGCATGCTGAAGAGCGAAAACGGCGTGCACCGCCTCGTGCGTATCTCGCCGACCGACGACAAGAAGCGCCGCCACACCACGTTTGCTGGCGTGGAAGTGCTGCCTGTGCTGCCGGAGGACATTGAGGTGGACCTCAACCCCGCCGACGTGCGCGTGGACGTGTATCGCTCAAGCGGTCCGGGCGGCCAGTGCGTGAACACCACCGACTCGGCCGTGCGCCTCACGCACCTTCCCACCGGTATTGTGGTTACCTGCCAAAACGAGAAGTCTCAGCTCCAAAACAAGGAAGCCGCCTTCCGCGTGCTGCGCGCCAAGCTCTACGAGGTGGAAGAGCAAAAGCGCCAGGAGGAACTGGCCCAGCTGCGCGGCGAGCGCCGTGACAACACGTTCGGCAGCCAAATTCGCAACTATGTGCTGTACCCCTACCAAATGGTGAAGGATGTGCGCAGCGGTATTGAAACGGGAAATGTCGAGGCAGTTCTCGATGGTGACCTGGAAGAATTCGTGATAGGCTACCACAAGTGGCGAGTTTCTCAATAGGGAAGGACGAAAGCATGGCTGAGCTTGAACGGCGCGCGAATGAAATGCGGGTCGACATTGTGCGCATGATAGCGGAGGCGGGCAGCGGGCACCCGGGTGGGTCGCTGTCATGTACCGACATTCTGTGCGCGCTGTATTTTGGCGGAGTCATGGAGCATGATCCGGCGAACCCCACATGGGAGGGGCGTGACCGCTTCATCCTGGCGAAGGGCCATGCGGCGCCGGCGCTGTACGCGGTGCTCGCGCAGGCGGGCTACTTCCCGCGCGAGGAATTGCTCACGTTGCGCAAGCTGGGTAGCCGGCTGCAGGGCCACCCTGATTCGAACCAGTTGCCGGGTGTGGAAGTGTCCACCGGTTCGCTCGGTCAGGGCCTGTCCATCGCCGCGGGTGCGGCGGCTGGGCTGAAGCTTGAAGGCGCGCCGCAGGCGGTGTTTACGCTGCTTGGTGATGGTGAATGCCAGGAAGGCCAGGTGTGGGAGGCAGCCATGTTCGCGGCGCACCGCGGCTTGGACAACCTGGTGGCCATCGTTGACCGCAACGGCCTGCAGATTGACGGCCGCACGAGTGATGTGTGCGATCCGGGGGACGTGGCTGCAAAGTTCACCGCTTTCGGCTGGGACGCCCGCGAGGTGGACGGGCACGATATTCCCGCGCTCGTGGAGGCGCTTTCGGCGGCCAAGGCCGACCGGACGGGCACGCCGCACGTGCTGGTGGCGCGCACCATCAAAGGCAAGGGCGTGCCGTTTATGGAAGATCAGGCAGGGTGGCACGGCAAGGCTCCCAACGCCGAACAGCTTGAAGAGGCACTGGCCGCGCTCGCGGCGGACGCAGGGAAGGAGGCCTAGCCGTGGTTAAGCTTGCAGACGAGGCTCAGGCTCAGGTGAAAAAAGCAACGCGTGCGGCCTTTGGCGTGACGCTGGCGGAGTTGGCCCAAGAAGGCGTGCCGGTGGTGGCCGTGGACGCCGATCTCACGGGTTCCACCACCACGAAGAAGTTCGCCGACGCAGGGTTCGCCGATCGCCTGTTCAACTGCGGCATTGCCGAGCAGAATATGATAGACGTGGCCGCTGGCCTGGCCATTACGGGCCACGTGGCGTTCACGGGTTCCTTCGCCGTGTTCGGCACGGGGCGCGCTTACGACCAGATTCGCAACACGGTGTGCTACTCCAACTTGGACGTGAAGGTGGCGCCGACGCACGCCGGCATTTCCGTTGGCCCTGATGGTGGAAGTCATCAGATGCTCGAAGACGTGTCGCTCATGCGCGGTCTGCCGAATATGCGCGTGCTCGTGCCGGCTGACTACGCCGCCGCCCGCGCTGCGCTGCGTCTGGCCGCCGCCACGCCGGGTCCGGTGTATGTGCGCATGGGACGCGCCTCGGTGCCGTGTGTGTACGCCGACGACGTGGAGCTTGAGGTGGGCCGCGCCTACGTACTGCGCGAAGGCACGGATGCCACCATCATCGCTTGCGGCGTGGAGGTTGAGCAGGCGCTCAAGGCGGCCGAACAGCTAGCGGCCGAGGGTATTTCCGCGGAAGTGATTGACGCCTTCTCCGTGAAGCCACTCGATGAGGCAACCATCACTGCATCGGTGGCCAAGACTGGCTGCGCCGTGGTGGCCGAAGAGCACAGCGTGATGGGTGGCTTGGGCTCGGCCGTTGCCGAGACGCTTGCGCGCACGCATCCGGCTCCCGTAGAGTTCGTGGGCATGCGCGATGCCTTCGGCAAGTCGGGCGAGTTCGAAGAGCTGTTAAGCTATTTCAACCTGGATGCGAAGGCGATTGTCGAAGCTGTGAAGAACGCCATGGCGCGAAAGTAAGTCTGATAGAATCTAGCCCGTCTCAGCACATCACCACAAGAACGGAGCACTCTGTGACGAACGTTCCCAGCCAAGGGGGATCCGCGCGCCAAGCTGGCCGCAGCGGCGCCCATGCGGCTCATTCCCGGCAAGCGACCACGCAACTTTCCGCGTCGCTGCCCGTTTTGGAGGTAGACGATATACCTCAGCAGGCGGGCACACCGGTTATCACGTTTGACCACGTGACGAAGGTGTATCCGGCCCAGCCTAACAAGCCGGCACTCAACGATATTACGCTGCAAATTTATGCGGGTGAGTTTATCTTTCTCGTGGGCCACTCCGGTTCCGGCAAGTCCACATTCATTCGCATGCTCATCCGCGAGGTGAAGCCCACGCAGGGTCATATCTATGTGGCGGACGAAGACCTCACCAGCATGCGCAACTGGCGCGTGCCGTATCTGCGCCGCAACATCGGCTGCGTGTTCCAGGACTTCAAGCTGTTGCCGAACAAGACGGTGTTTGAAAACGTCGCGTTCGCGCTTGAGGTTATTGGCAAGTCGCGCCACGTTATTAAGACGCAGGTGCCGGAGGTATTGCGCCTGGTGGGCTTGCAGGACAAGCTCAACAAGCGTCCCGACCAACTCTCCGGTGGCGAACAGCAGCGCGTGTCCATTGCGCGTGCTATCGTGAACCGCCCGCCGCTTCTGGTGTGTGACGAGCCCACCGGTAACTTGGACCCCCAAACCTCGCGCGGCATCATGGACTTGCTCGAGCGCATTAACCGCACCGGCACCACGGTGCTGGTGGCTACGCACGACCGCGAGATGGTGGACAACATGCGTCGTCGCGTTATCGCGCTCGACCGCGGGCATCTGACTCGCGATCAGGACCGGGGGGTGTACGGCTTCGATGTCTAGTTTCGTGTACTTCCTCAAGGAGTCCCTCACGGGCTTCACGCGCAACCTGTCCACGGCCTTGGGCTCCATTGTTACCATTTTCCTGTCGCTGCTGATCATCGGCGTGTTTTTGGTGGGCGGCATCATCGTGGAGAACATTGTGTCGTCGGTGGAAAGCGAAGTGTCCATCACAGCTTACGTGGCCGACGATGCTTCCGATGCCGACATCAAGGCGGTTCAGAGCTACATCGAGGGGCTTGAAGGCGTGGCTTCGGTGGGCTTTACCACCAAGGATCAGGCGCTTGAGAACTTCCGCTCCACGTCGAACTCCGACATCATCGACTCGCTCGACGGACAAAACCCGCTGCCGCGCTCTATTGATGTGGAGCTGTCCGACCCGCAGCTGGTGGAGCAGGTGGCCTCGGCCATCGAAAGCGACGCCACGTATCGCGAGATCACGGACAACCCGACCGACCCGGCCGAAGCACTCAAGTATGGTCAGAAGACCGTTGAGAACCTCTTCTCGGTGACGAACTACGTGCGCTACATTGGTATCGCGCTCATCGCGCTCCTTATCTTCATCGCCATGGTGTTTATCAACAACACCATCCGCCTGGCCATTTTGGCGCGCCGCAAGGAGATTGCCATCATGCGCCTGGTGGGTGCGTCGAACGGCTTTATCCGCGGGCCCTTCCTTATGGAAGGCGCGCTGCACGCCATTATTGGCTCGCTGTTGGCGGTGGGGGTGCTGGAGCTTCTGCGCAATGTGGCTTTGCCGCAACTGCAGAGCGCGCTGCAATTCCTGTCGTTTAACGTGGGGCTGGACACCTTCCTGCTTATCTACGGTGGTCTTGTTCTGGCTGGCCTGATCATCGGTCTGCTGGGCTCGGCTCTGGCCATGCGCCGCTACTTGAAGGTGTAAGCAGGGCTTAAGCGGTATGGCGAAGCACACGGACAGGCTTGAGGCGGCTTCCGCGCATAAGGCGCGGCTCCGCAACCAGCGCCTCGCGCGCAGTTTTGCGCTGGTCATTTGCGTGTGCGTTGCCTTTGTTGCCGGCTTCTTTGTGCGTGGCGATGCGCCGTTGCTGGAGTCGCTCGGCTTTGGCCCGGTGCTGGAAGCCACAGGCGCTCCCGTGGGGCCGGCGTCGGGCAAGGACAAAACCACGTACAACTCGCTGTCGGCCCGCGTGTCAGAAGTGGAAGATGCGCTGGCTAACGACAGCTTGGATTCCTACGACCTCGATGCCGCCACCGACAGCGTGCTTGATGCCTTCTCCGATGTCACACAAGACGCCTACCTGCGCTACTACGATCCGGCGCGCTATTCTTCGCTGGTGGGAGATAGCTCCGGCAGCTATGCGGGCATTGGCGTTCTGTTCTCCGAGTACAACGGGCTTGCCTACGTAGTTGATGTGTTCGACGGCTCGTCGGCGCAGGCCGCGGGCGTGCGCGTGGGCGACTTCGTGGTGGCCGTTGACGGCGACCGAGGTCAGGAATGGTCCATGAACGAGGTGACGAGTGCGCTCGATCGTGGCGAAGGTGAAAGCGTCGTGGTAACGTGGCGCCGCCCCGCAACGCTTGAGGCCGAAGGTGGCGAGGAATTCACTACAACGCTTACGTGCTCCACGTATGACGTGAAGAACGTCACGACCGAGCTTGACGACAAGGTGGGCTACATCAAGCTGCGTCAGCTTACGCAGAACTCTTCCTCGTTGGTGAAGCAAGCGGTGGGCGAGTTGGCCTCGCAGGGGGCGCTCTCCTTCGTACTGGATATTCGCGATAACCCGGGTGGTTTCCTTACGCAGGCCGTGGATGTGGCCAGCCTCTTTGTGAAGAGTGGCACCATCGTGCAGATTGAAACCAAAGATGGTAAGAGTGCGAAATCGGCTACGGGTTCGGTAGCTACTGACAAGCCTTTGGTGGTGCTGGTGAACGAAAACACGGCCGCGGCCGCCGAGGTACTGGCTGTCGCTTTGCAGGAGAGTCAGCGTGCCACACTGGTGGGCACGTCTACGCTCGGGAAAGGCTCAGTGCAGGTGGTGCGCGACTTGAGCTTCGGCGGGGCGCTGCGTTACACGGCGGCCTACTATCTGAGCCCGCAGGGTCGCCAGATCAATGGCGTGGGTGTGGCGCCTAATATCACCATTGGCCTCGCTGGTGAGGCTGCCGGCGACAGTCAGAAGAGCCTCGCTCTGGAAACCGCTCAATCCCTCGTGCAGGAGTAGCCTCATGCCGCGCACGCGGTCGCATACGCGCCGCCGTCCTCGCAGCAATCCCCGTGGCGTACTGTCCGTGCGCTCTGGTAGTTTCGGCTTTGTGGAAACGGCCGAAGGGGGCTTCTTCGTGCCCGCCGCCAAAATGGGGGGCGCGTTCGACGGCGACCTCGTGGAGGTGGCCCCGCTTCCCCCACGTGGATCGGGTAAACAGCCGCATCAGGGCGGCTCATCCGATGACCAGCCTGCGGCGCGTGTGGTGCGCGTGCTCGACCGTGCGCATGACTCACTGGTGGGGCGCTACGAAGTGGCGGAACCTTTCGGCGTGGTAGTCCCTGAGGACACGCGCATTCCCTACGACATTTTTACGATGCGCGCTGATTTTCCGCACGTGCCTGATGGAGCGCTTGTGCGTGTGCGCGTGACGGAGTTTCCTACGCGCAATACGGCGGCCATGGGTATCATTGAAGAAGTTCTAGGAATGGCGGATGACGCGCGCGTCTCGGTTGACGTTATTGTGGCGCGCCACAAGCTGGAAACCTCGTTTTCCGACGCGGCGTTGGCGGAGGCGCGTGCGGCGGAACTCGATGAAACGGGGGCGCTGGCCAGTGAGTATCGCGACCTTCGTGAGCGCTTCACGTTTACTATTGATCCGGCCGATGCGCGGGACTTTGACGATGCGGTGTCTTTGGAAGCGATTTCAACCTGCGAGAGCGCGACTGCTGCCGGAGATGCTCAGTCGCTCAAACAGTCCTGCTCGCACGAAACGTCCACTGGACGTTTCGGCTCGTGCGGAACTCGCTTGGTGAGCACCTCCGACAACAGCCGCTCTGGGTTGAATAGTTTCTCTTCTGAGGGTGAGGGTTCAACCTCAGAGTACATTCCTGAGTCGGTCTGCGTCGTGGATAAGAGGGGGATGGGGGCTGCTCGGTGGCGGTTGGGGGTGCATATTGCGGATGTTTCGCACTACGTGCCGTGGAATTCATCGCTTGACCTTGATGCGCGGCGGCGGGCTACCAGTGTGTATCTTGTTGACCGGGTTATCCCTATGTTGCCGGAGGAATTGTCGGGCGATTTGTGTTCGTTGAAGCCTGGTGAGGTGCGGCGCACCATAACGGCTGATCTTTACTTGGATGAGCGGGCTCAGCTGGTGGGGTACGACTTGTATCCGGCGCTTATTCGTTCTTCTGCGCGGCTTTCTTATGATGAGGCGCAGAAGATGATTGATTCGCGCTCTGACACCGCCGATCTGCCCGGAGGAGCCCAGTCGCTCAGACAGTCCTGCTCGCACGGACAGTCCACTGGACTGTCCGGCTCATGGGGTGCGGCGCCGCGAAGCGAAGCGGAGCAAGTCCCCGAAGGGGAAACTCGCTTTGTGGACACCTCCGAGCAGATCGGCTCCAAGGGGGGTTCGGAGCTTGGCAAGGAACTTTCTTGGCGGTTGAAGGAGCTTTCTCGTATTGCTCGGGCGCGGGCTGCGGCTCGGGAGGGTGCGGGAGGGCTTGACTTTGATACGGTGGAGGCGCGGGTGCGGCTGGATGGTGAGGGGCATCCGGTGGGGATTGACTTGCGCCGCAAGACCGATGCTACGTCGCTCATTGAAGAGGCGATGATCCTGGCGAACGAGACGGTGGCGGCGCATTTGCGGGATGCGAAGTTTCCCAGCTTGTTTCGCGTGCATGAGCAGCCGGCGGCTGACAATTTGGCGGCGCTTATTCCCGTGTTCCAGGAGTTCCCGTGGTTCAAGGACGTGGATCAGAACAGGTTCGTGGCGGGGGATGCGCAGGTGTTGCAGAAAGTGCTGGCGGCGAGTGCGGGGCGGCCGGAGGGTGAGTTGGTGTCCTCGCTTCTGCTGCGCTCTATGAAGCGCGCGGTGTATCGGCCGGTTTGTGAGCCGCACTATGGGCTTGCGAGTGCGGCGTATACGCATTTCACATCTCCTATCAGGCGCTATCCTGACCTTGTGGTGCATCGGATGCTGAAGGCGCAGCTGACGAAGCGCTCTGAAACGTATTCGCAGGAGGTTTCCTCCCTTCCTTGGATTGCTGAGCATTCCTCCGACATGGAGCGTGTGGCCGAGAAGGCGGCGCGCGAGTCGCAGGAGCTCAAGATCATTGAGTACCTGGAGGCCTTTGTGGGGCAGCGGTTCTCAGCGGTGGTGTCGGGCGTAGCAACGTATGGGCTGTACGTGCGCCTTGACAATACGGCGGAGGGGCTGGTGCCGGTGCGCTATTTGGGCGAAGAATACTTTGCGTTCGACGCGGTGCAGCATCGGTTGACGGGGCAGGAGACGGGGCGCTCGTTTCGCCTGGGACAGCGGCTTGCCGTGGTGCTGACGAACGCTGATACGCGTGCGCGTCGGCTTGATTTTCGCCTGGCGAATGACGAGGCATGATGCAGGTGCCGCATGCAGAAGCGTGAGAGAGAGCAACGGGGGGAGGACGTCGTGGGGAAAACTGAAATGCCCCCGGTAGCAGTGCAGCGGCGTGAGCAGCTTGATGAGCTGTTGTCCGGCACGTTCAACTCCATTTTGCGCATTGAAGAGCGCTCACTCGACAACCGACTGACGCACGGGCTCACCATCACCGAGGTCCACACCATCGTGGCCGTGGGCCTGCATGAGCGCAACCCCATGACCGTGGTAGCCGCCCGCCTCGGCGTCACGCTGGCCACGCTCACCACGGCGGTGAATAAACTGGCGAAGAAGGGCTTCATCGAGCGCTCGCGCTCCGAAGACGACCGTCGCGTGGTGCTGGTGTCGCTCACCAAGAAGGGCCGCCAGGTGCTGCGCGCCCATAATCTGTTCCATCATCAAATGATTGACGAGGCTCTGGCCGACCTCACCGACGAAGAAGAGCGCGTGTTTGCCGATGCGCTTGTCAAGGTGAAGGCGTTTTTCGACGCTCAAGAATAGGCCTGTGTGCGTATGCGCGGTTCGTGCATCGCGGTTCGCGTGAGGCGCGTCGGCGCAGAAATCGTGGAGGGCGCAGCGCGGGTCTTGTCGGCGAGGCAACGTGCCCGTATCATTACCCGTAGAGAAATACTTTGATTATCAAACTAATTTGGAACGAAAGGGAACATCATGGCTACCATTGATACCGTGAAAGAAGTGCTCGTTGAGAACCTCGACCTCGACGCTGATGCCATCACCGAGGACGCCACGCTGGAGTCGCTTGGCATTGACTCGCTCGACATGGTTGAACTTATCTGCGACCTCGAGGAAAAGTGCGACGTTGAATTCGGCGAGCCCGAGGGTATCGAGACCATCGGCCAGCTGGTTGCGCACATCGACTCGCTGTAACAGAGGGTTGGAGGGGCCCCGATCAGGGGCCTCACGTTTTTGAGAGGGAGAAGCATGGGCATGAATACGCGAGTAACCGAACTGTTGGGCATTGAGGTGCCCGTCATCCAAGGCGCCATGGCGCGCATCGCCAACGCAAGCCTGGCGGGTGCGGTGAGCGAGGCGGGTGGTCTCGGCATCATCGCGTGCGGCGGCGCGCCGCTCGACTGGGTGGAAGAGCAGGTGCGCATCGCCCGTTCACTCACCGATAAACCCATCGGTGCGAACGTCATGCTCATGGATCCGAACGCGGCCGAGCTGGCCGAACTGTTGGTGAAGCTGCGCGTGGATGTGATTACTACAGGTGCGGGCAGCCCGGCGAACTATCTTCCGATGTGGAAGGAAGCGGGCATCAAGGTGGTGCCGGTGGTGGCTTCAAGTGCGCTCGCAGCGCGTATGGAGCGCCTTGGCGCGGACGCCGTGGTGGCCGAAGGCACCGAGGCGGGCGGCCACATTGGTGAACTCACCACGATGGCGCTTATCCCGGCGGTGTGCGACGCGGTGTCTATCCCAGTCATTGCCGCAGGTGGTATTGCTGATGGGCGCGGAATGGCTGCCGCCTTTGCGCTGGGCGCAGAGGGCGTGCAGGTGGGTACGCGCTTCCTCACGGTGGACGAGTGCACTATCGCTGACGCATACAAGGAGAAGGTGCTTTCCGCGAAGGATGCCGACACCATTGTTACCGGGCGCGGCAGTGGGCATCCGGTGCGCTGCCTCAAGAACAAGTTTGCGCGTAAGGTGCGCTCGCTTGAGGGCAACGTGGCTGCGAACGGTGACGAGTTGGAGGCCATGTATGTGGGCTCCTTGCGTCGCGCGGTTGAGGGCGACGTGGATAATGGCGCCATGATGGCGGGGCAGTCGGCGGCATTGGTGCGGGCGCGCGGGACGGCTGCTGAGGTGATTGCGCAGATGGTGGGTGAGGCGCAGGCATTAGGAGCGCTGGATTTGAGTGCGATGGCGGCTGCGAATGCTCGGCGCGAGCGGGCTTTGTAGGAAGGGTTTTTGATGGCTGAATTTCAACCTGGGGGAGGGCTGGGTGGCAGTGCCCAGTCGCTCGGCAGTCCTGACTCGCACGAAACGTCCACTGGACGTTTCGGCTCGTGCGGAACTCGCTTGGTGGACACCGCCGCCCAGCCCTGTGGGGGGTTGCTAGAGAAAACGGAGCAAGACTCTGAAGGGGAGGCTCGCTTGGCTGATTCCGCTGTCCAGCCCGGTTCAGGGGCGCTTCCTTTTGCCATTCCTGCTGGTGCTCCGGTGTTTTTGTGCTCGGGGCAGGGGGCGCAGAGGCCTGGCATGGGGGCGGACCTTTTGGACGTGCCTGAAGTGGCTGGCGTCTTTGAATGCGCTTCTGATGTGTTGGGGTTTGATGTGGCTGACCTTGTGTTGCATGCGGACGCTGGCACGTTGAATGATACGCGGAATGCACAGCCGGCGTTGTGTGTGCTGACGGTAGCCATTGCTCGGGCGCTCATGGCGCGGGGGGTGGAGCCGGCGGCGGTGCTGGGGTTCTCTCTTGGGCAGGTGAGCGCGCTCGCTCTTTCGGGCATGCTTTCTGACGAGGACACCTTTGCCTTCGTGAAGGCGCGCGCCGAACTTATGGCTGAGGCGGCTGCCGAACATCCGGGGGTGATGAGTGCGCTTTTGAAGGCTGATGAGGAAAGCATTATTACCCTCTGCGAAGAATGTGCGCAGGGGGACGTTCTCGTGCCGGCGAACTTTAACTGTCCGGGGCAGATTGTTATTGCGGGAACACCGGCGGCGGTTGAGCGCGCCGAGGCGGCCTGGGCTGAGGTGGGGAAGCGCTCTTCGCGTTTGGCCACGTCTGGCGCCTTCCACAGTCCGCTCATGGCATCGGCTGCTGAGGGGATGGCTGCTTATTTGGCCAATGTTGCGTTTGCTGAGGCGCGTATTCCGCTTGTGTGCAACGTTACGGCTGCTCCGCTTTCCGCTGATGAGGCGCGTGAGAGCCTGGTGCAGCACCTCACGCATCCGGTGCGCTTTCAGCAGAGCGTTGAGGCGCTTGGTGCGGCGGGGGCTCACACGTTCGTTGAAGTGGGCTTCGGCGGCGTTTTGACGAACCTGGTGAAGCGCATCGACAAGGCAGCGACGCGCGTTTGTGTGCAGGATCGCGCGAGTTTCGATGCCTTCCTTTCCGATTCTGAATAGGAGTTTTGCCTGTATGACCGAGAATACCGAAACCCTGCGTCGCAGCGCGGTTATCACTGGCTCGAGCCGCGGCATTGGGCGTGCGGTGGCTGAGAAGCTGGCCGCCGCTGGGTACGATGTGTGCGTGAACTGCTCGAGCGAGCGCGGGCTTGCCGATGCGCAGGCGCTGGCCGACGAACTGGCTTCCGCTCATGGGGTGCGCGCCATCGCGAAGGCGGCGAACGTGGCCGATGCGGCTGAGGCGCAGGCGCTGATCGACGCGGCACACGAGGCGTTCGGCCGTATTGACGTGCTGGTGAACAACGCGGGCATCACGCGCGATGGCCTGGCCGTACGCATGAAAGAAGAGGACTTCGACGCGGTGATTAACGTCAACCTCAAGGGCACGTTCAACTGCTGCAAGGCGGCGGCGCAGCGTATGATGAAGCAGCGCTACGGGCGCATCGTGAACATGGCGAGCGTGGTGGGCGTGTCCGGCAATGCGGGGCAGGCGAACTACGCGGCTTCGAAGGCGGGCGTCATCGGCCTCACGAAGTCGCTTGCGCGCGAGTTGGCCGCTCGCAACATCACAGTGAACGCGGTGGCGCCGGGCTTTATTGCCACCGACATGACCGACGAACTGTCCGACAAGCAGCGCAACGCCATCGCTGAGCGCATTGCGGCGCGTCGCTTTGGTGAACCGGAAGAGGTGGCGGCGCTTGTGCGATTCTTGGCAAGTTCGGGGTCTGGCTACATTACCGGCCAGGTGATCTGCATTGATGGGGGGATGGCGCTATGAATGAGAACGTGAACGCGGCCACGCGCCGCGCGGACGGTACGCATCGCGTGGTAATCACGGGCATGGGCGCGGTGTCGCCCGCCGGTGTGGGCGTGCAGGCGCTCTGGGACGCGGTCATGGGGCGCACGTGCTGCATTGGTCCGGTGACGCGCTTCGACACGACGGACTACGACGTGCACATCGCCGCCGAAGTACGCGATTTTGATGCGACCGAGCACGGCCTCTCCAAGAAGGAGGCGCGCCGTTTCGAGCGCTTCGTGCAGTACGCCATTGTGGCTTCCGACGAGGCGCTTGCTCAGTCAGGGCTCAATTTGGAAGCTGAAGACACCACGCGCATTGCGTGTGTGTTTGGCACCGGCATCGGTGGCATCGACGAGTTGCAGAGTGGCTTCTTTACGCTGGCCGAGAAGGGGCCGAAGCGTGTGAGTCCGCTGTTCATCCCTACGATGATTGGCAATATTGCGGCGGGGAGCCTCTCCATTCGCTACGGGCTGCGCGGCGAGTGTCTGAACGTGGTGACGGCGTGCGCTACCGGAGCGCACTCTATTGGCACGGCGGTGCGCGATATTCGCCATGGCTATATTGATGCGGCGCTGGCGGGCGGTTCGGAGGAATCGGTGTCGCCTATCTGCCTTGCGGGTTTTGCGAACTTGGGTGCGCTTTCGAAGGAAGAAGACCCTACGCAGGCGTCGTTGCCGTTCGACGTGCGGCGCGCGGGCTTTGTGGCGGGCGAAGGTGCGGGCGCGGTGGTGCTTGAGTCGCTGGAGCACGCGCTGGCGCGCGGAGCGAACATCCTGGCCGAGATCACGGGCTTTGGTTCGACGGGCGATGCTTACCACATGACGGCGCCTGAGCCCTCGGGCGAAGGCGTGGTGCGGGCGATGCGCCAGGCGCTTGCCGAAGGGGGCTTCACGCCTGATGACCTGGGGCATTTGAATGCGCACGGCACGGGGACGCCGGCAAACGACGCCACCGAGTCCAAGGCGCTGTTGGCGCTCTGCGGCGACGAGGCGGGGCGCGCGGTGCCGGTGACCTCGGTGAAGGGTACGACGGGGCATACGCTCGGCGCGGCGGGGGCTATTGAGGCTATTGTGACGGCGCTTGCCGTGGCGAACGAGTGCGTGCCGCCGACCTGCGGATTTGCGGAGGCGGATCCGGAGTGTCCGGTGAACGTGGTGATCGAGGCTAAGATGGGGTATCCGCAGAAGGTGGCTTTGTCGAACTCTTTGGGCTTCGGCGGACACAACGCGTCGTTGGCGATTTCGCCGTATTGCGCTTAGGGCAACCTGCGGGACGCGCGGCACGGGGTAATGCCCAGTCGCTCAGACAGTCCTCGCTTCGCTGCGGAACTCGCTTTGTGGACATCACCCCGTACCGCGCTGGCCGAAGTTGAGAATTCGCCTTTGGGTGTTGCCGCTTGGGATGACAACCGAGGGCGCTGCGGGTTCACCGTAGGGCAAGGGCTCTGCCCTTGCCGCCAACTGCCGTTGACCCACTGGTTCGTTGGGAGGCGGGCGACGCATTGAATGAGAAGGAGAACCACTGTGGACATAACGTATCCTTGTGGGAGAGAGGTTGTTGAGGCGGTTTTGCCGCATCGGGAGCCGTTTTGTTGGGTGAGCCGCGTGGTGGCGTGTGAGCCGGGGGTTGAGGTGACGGCGGAGCTTGACGTTGATCCTTCGCTTCCCCTGTTTACGGGGCATTTTCCGGGGCATCCGGTGCTGCCGGGGGTCATCATTATGGAGGCGTTGGCGCAGGCAGCCTCGTTCTGCATTCTGGTGGAGCGCGGCGCGGAAGGATCCATCGGCTTTCTCACGGGCATTGATGGCGCGAAGTTTCGCCGCCAGGTGGAGCCGGGGGAGACGCTCACGCTCAAGGGGCGCATAGTGAAGTCCTCGTCGCGTTTGTGCGTGGCCGAGGTGGAGGCGAGCGTTGAGGGCGCGGTGTGTGCCACGGCGACGCAGAAGTATGTGCTGGCGAAGGCGGAGGCCTAGGCAGTCGACAGGCGTAATGAAGCGAGAGGTTGTTCGATGAAGCAGCGCAGACAGGACTACATCACCATCGCATCCGACGGCACGGTGCTCATGCCGGGCGCCGTGAGCGCGGACAAGGAGCCGGAGTGTGAGGCGGCTGACGTTGCCTATCGCCTGACACGCATGGCGGAAGAGGCTGCGGCGGCCCTGCCGGTTGCGCCGAACGCCCTCGATGCGGCCGACATGTCGGAATACACGTCCATTCCGCAGAGTGTGGCCACGTCGTCGCCGCGTCCTGCTGCCGCGCAGGTGGGCGCTGCTGATGCGGAAGGTGGCGCGGCGCAGCACGATGCGTTGCCTGTTGCGCTTTTGATGGCGCGACCCAAAACGGCGAAACGCCTGTTGCAGGCGGTGTCCGACGCGGGGTTTACCGCGTGTGTTGCTTACACGCAGGATCATCGGTTTGAGGCGCCGCTCAAGGCGGCGCCGCGTGCGGTGTGTTTGGGTGAGAAGTATTCCGATGCGCTCTTCTGTAACAGCTATGCGGTGCTTACGGCGGTTGAGGAATGTGGCGCGTCGACGGTGCTTTTGTGTGACGAATCGCTGCCGCTTGCTGAGGTTGATAGTTTCCTTGCGCGTGCGTCTGCGCAGGGCGTGCGTGTGTTTAAGCCGCTCAGCGCCGAGGCGCCGCTTTTGGGGTGGGTGCTCTGCACCACTGATAAGCCCGCCATCGAGCGTGGCGCGTGGCGCGCGTGTCCGCACTGCGGCCTCAAGTTCGACGAAGCAAGCCTGGCTTCGGGGCACTACACGTGCCCCACCTGTGGCGGTTACTTCCGTATGTCGTCGATTGAGCGCATCAACGATTTGCTTGACGCCGAGAGTTTTGTTGAGATGGACCAGGTTGTGGCGGAAGGTGACCCGCTTGCCTTCCCCGGTTACCTTGACAAACTGGCTGCTCAGCGGGAGAAAACGGGGCTTGAGGAAGCGGTGCGTACCGGCGTTGGCCGCATTGCGGGGCTGCACGTGGCAGTGGGCATCATGGAGTCGCAGTTCTTCATGGGCTCGATGGGCTCCGTGGTGGGCGAGAAGTTGCACCGTTTGGTGGAGTATGCCACCGAAGAGCGCCTGCCGGTGGTGATTTTTACCGCGTCGGGTGGGGCGCGTATGCAGGAGGGCCTCGTGTCGCTCATGCAGATGGCGAAGGTGTCCTGTGCGCTCGCGCGTCACAACGAGGCGGGGCTTCCGTATATCTCGGTGCTGACTGACCCCACGACCGGTGGCGTGACGGCATCGTTTGCCATGCAGGGCGATGTGATTCTGGCTGAGCCGCGCGCGCTTATTGGTTTCGCGGGCCAGCGCGTGATCAAAGATACTATCAAGCAGGAATTGCCGGAGGGCTTCCAAACGGCAGAGTTCGCGCTGGAGCATGGTCTGATCGATGCCATTGTGGAGCGCAGTGAATTGCGTGCTACTTTGGCGCATCTGTTGGCTCTTCACCTGGCGACGGTTGATAAGAGTGCGCCGGCGCCGGGGGAGCGCGCCATTTTGGTGGACTACGAGACGGTGCAGCACAACTTGGAGCATGGCACCGATACGTACAACACGGTGACGTATGGTGACTTGTCGCCTGAGGGGTTGCCCTTTGGTGAGTCGTCGACGTGGCGGCAGGGGCGGGCGCGCCGCCTTCTGTCGGATATCGCGGGGCGCTTCGAGCAGCGGCATGCGAGTACGGTGTCTTCCAAGCGTTTGGAAAAGGCGCTCTCCCGCGGCGGGTTTGATGCGGAAGGAGGCGCATCGCTTGAGGTCAATGGAGTGCCTGATGATGCGGACGAGGTGCGTGGGGCAGATCCGGCGAACCGTGCGTGGCACAGTGTGCAGCTGGCGCGCAACACCCATCGGCCTACCTCGCTTGCCTATATTGACGCCTTTGTGGAAGGGTTCATTGAGCTGCACGGCGACCGCGCGTTCGGTGATGACGCGGCGGTGGTGTGTGGGCTTGGCTGGATTGGCGGACAAGCTGTCACGGTTATTGCCCAGGAGAAGGGTGCCAACTTGAAGGAGCGTATCCGTCGCAACTTCGGGTGCCCGCAGCCGGAAGGCTACCGCAAGAGTTTGCGGCTGATGCGGCAGGCTGAAAAGTTTGGGCGACCGGTGGTGTGTCTGGTGGATACGCAGGGTGCGTTCTGTGGCATGGAGGCCGAGGAGCGCGGGCAGGGCAATGCTATTGCGGATAACCTCATGGCGCTGGCGGGGTTGCGCGTGCCGGTGGTGAGCGTGCTGTTGGGCGAAGGTGGCAGTGGTGGCGCGCTGGCGTTGGCGCTGGCTGATCGCGTGGCCATGCAGGAGCATGCGGTGTACTCGGTGTTGTCGCCGGAGGGCTTCGCTTCCATTTTGTGGAAGGATCGCACGCGCGCACCCGAGGCGGCGGCCGTCATGAAGATGAGCGCCGAAGAGGCACGCCAGATGGGCATTGTGGATGCGGTGCTTTCCGAAGGGCCTGCTCCCGCGCATGAAAACCCCGCACGTGCGGCTGAAGGCGTGCGTGCGTATGTGGTTGCGGCGCTTGACGAGCTGGGTGCGGTGCCCGCCGATGAACTGCTGCGCGCCCGCCGTGCGCGGTTTGCTCGGTTCTAGGTGAAAGGCGCGCTAGCCCTCTAACAATTCCAGCAGTTCATCCTCACTGAGAGACGAGAGCGAAACGCCCTCCGCACCCACCACGCGGTCGGCGAGTTCGCTCTTTGCTTCTTGTAGGCGCAGGATGCGTTCCTCGATGGTATCTTCGGCCACTACCTTGCACACGCCCACGACGCGGGTTTGGCCGATGCGGTGGGCGCGGTCGGTGGCTTGGTTCTGCGCGGCGGCGTTCCACCACGGGTCGGCATGGATGACCGATGAGGCGCCGGTTAGGTTAAGGCCCGTGCCGCCTGCCTTGAGCGATACGAGGAAGGCAGGCGTGTCGTCGGCGTTAAAGGCGTTTACCAGTTCCAGCCGGCGCTTCTTTGGCGTGGCGCCCGTGATGGTGTAGTAAGGTACGCCGTGCTCTTCCAGCTTCTCGGCAATGAGCGCAAGGAAGCTGGTGAACTGGGAGAACACGAGCGTTTTCTCGCCAGCGTCGCGGGCGGATTCCACCAGCTCCACCAGCGCTGCCAGCTTTGCGCCCTCGGCGGCGTTTTCGTAAATCAGACGCGGGTCGCAGCAGAGTTGCCGCAGCTTCATGAGTTCGGCCAGCACCTCCACGCGCTTCTCCGGATTCGCGGGGCGATGGGAACCCTTCTTGCGGCGTTCTTTCTTTTGTTCGGCGAGGCGGTCGCGCAGGCGCTGCTCGTGAGCGACATAGAGTTTGCGCTGTTCGCCTTCCAAACGAACGTGCACGACCGATTCCAGCTTGTCGGGCAAGTCATCCAGCACGTCTTTTTTCAGGCGGCGCAGCATGAAGGGGCCCACGAGCGTGCGCAAACGTTGCGCGGCGTCTTCGTCACCACCCATAACGGGCAATTCAAAGCGCTCGCGAAAGCGCAGATAGGACCCCAGAAGCCCGGGCATCAGAAAGTCGAAGATGCTCCATAGTTCGCTCAGGCGGTTTTCCATCGGCGTTCCCGTGAGGGCGAAGTGGTGGCGCGCCTCCACCCGCTTGGCGGCGCGTGCCGTTTTGGTGGCGTGGTTCTTGACGTACTGCGCCTCGTCGAGCGCACACGTGTAAAACGCGCGCCCCGCGTAGTCGGTGGCATCGATGCGCAGCAGGTCATACGAGGTAACCAGCACGTCGCAAGCCTGTGCACCGCCAGAGAACGCTTCGGCGCGGATGCGCAGGCGTTCGGACTTTGTGCCCACGGCGGCGCGCACGTCGAGCGTGGGTGCGAAGCGTTCGAATTCGGCGAGCCAGTTGTACACAAGTGAGGCGGGGCACACAATAAGGCTGGGACCAACGGCACGTGCCTCGTCTCGGCGCGCAAGTAAAAACGCGATAAGCTGGGCCGACTTGCCGAGTCCCATCTCGTCGGCCAGTATGCCGCCGAAATCCCGGTCGGCGAGCGAGTTCATCCAGCGAAAGCCTTCTTCCTGGTAGGGGCGCAGGGTGCCCGCAAAGTCCGGCGGCAGCGGGTGGATGCGCTCGCCTTTGGTGCGCAGGCTTTCGAGGTAGCGCGAGAAGGACTCTTCGCGTCGGGCTTCGGGCAGCTGTTCGTCCAGGTAGAAAGCACGGTAAGCGGGAAGTTCTGCGGTGCCGGAGGCCAGCTTGCGCGCCGAGATGCCGAAGTCATCGGCTAGCTGGTCGAGGTGCGCCAGGTCAAGCCCCGCAAGGTCAAGGAACACGCCGCTTTTGAGCCGATGGAAGCGTTTGCGCAGCCGATAGCTTGACAGCAGCGCCGCCACCTCCGAGGCTGGCAACTCATCCGCGGATACCTCCAGGTTAATAAGGTTGCCCACGAGCGAGAGCCCCACCGTGACGTGTGGTGAGCCGTCGAACAGGAGGCGGTCGAAGGCGGGCGTGGTGAACGCCGTGCCCAATTCCTGGAACGCGGCGAGGCCGCCGAACAGGAGGTCACCCACCGCGGCATCGTCGGCCAGTGGTATCGTTGGGGGTTTGCTACTGGTATCAAAGTAGCGCTCCACCAAAGAGCGTGCCTGCGCTTCCGCCGCTTCGTCACGCAATGGCGCGGGGCGGGAGGCTGCGTGCTCACCGGTTGTCGTGCGCGCGGCGTCCGTGCTTCCCTCTTCGAACAGGTGAAAGCGTCGCTCGCCATACACCGCTTGGGCCGAACAGGTAACCGTGTGGTTGTCCTTATCGAAGTAAAATTCCAGCTGGCAGGGGACGGGCCGGTAGGCATCGATCTCGGGCGGCACGTTCGCCACCAGGGGTTCTTCAATGAGAGGGAGCAGTGTTGAACAGAAGAGCGGCAGGTCTTCCTCGCTCACAAAGAGGTGACCTCCGTTGTCAAAGAGTGCGCAGAGGAAGTCGGCCGTGCGCGCGTAGTCTGCTGAGCAGCGGTAAAAGATATCGTCGTGCCACACGTAGAGCCGCCCGCCTTCGGCTGCCGCTTTCGCGTCATCGGGACCCGTGATGTCGTAGCCGCCTGAGGTTTCTTGCAGCGTCACTTCCAGGTGTGGATTGCCTTCAACGATATGGGCCGTGGTAACAGAGCGCATGGAGCGGTCGGTGGCTTCTACGGTGAAGGGGTGATCGGCCTGTATGTCGAGCAGTTCGACCAGTTCAAAGGCCGACAAATCCAGGCTGCGGCCCACTTCTGGATGGCTTCCAAACCGGCCGTAAAGCGCGCTGCTTGTCTGGCCGCGCAGCGAAACCGCGCGTTCGAGAAAGTGGGCCACGGCGCGTGCGTGATCGTTCAGCACGGCAGGGACGTGGGCAAACGAAAGCTTTTTGCCGTAGGAAAAGCGCTCGCCGGTGCGCATGCGTGCAACGAATTCGGAGATGCTTTTCATGACGTAGGAGCCGTGCGGCCCCACCAGTTTGAAGCGCGCGGACCAATTGCCGTAGCCATACGTGAGCGCCGTTTCGATGTCGATGGTGCCGTGGGCTTTATCTGCGGCTGCTAGTTTTCCGCGTTGCAGCAGGTCAGAAAGGCCGGCAGTGGTCGTGTGCGTTCGGTGGGTGCGGTAGCCGAGGAACCGCTCGGGCGCGTCGTTATACGAAAGCACGAGCGCCGCGCAGTGCTTACACATGCCGTCGTATTCAAAGAAGGCGGGGCAGCTGCAGGAGTAGTCGACAATGAGGTCTTCGTCCTCGTCGATGCTGGCTGAGGTGCGGTACCGGTCGTTCCAGCCGTGGCTGCTGGCCACAAACGCGCTGAGGATGGCCTCGCTGCCCTCGTAGCGCGCCTGCTTCGTGAGGATGTTGCGGTCGGAGGACGCAATGGCGCGTGCGCGCTGCATTGTGCGCGCGTAGCAGTGCCGCTCAAGTTCGTCCTCAGAAATCATGATCCTCCTTGCGTTGAAGCCTTAAAAAGAGTATAAGGTATAAGAACGTTAGTTCGTATAATTTCCGCAAGAAAAGCGAACTTTGGAAAAGGGAGGAAGTTCATGCACGGATATTCGGGGCGCGTTACGAAAGAAGCGCGAGGTCAACCAGTGCCAGCTTGTCGATGAGTTTGCGATAGATGCGGTCGCGAATCCAGGGTTCGGTGGAAAGCGCGATGGCGTCTTCTAGAGGCACCCAGCGCACGCCGCTGTTTTCATCAGGCTTGACGCGCAAGGGCTCGTCGGGAGAGGCCACCGCCAGGTAGGTGACGTTGAGGTGGAGGTGCGAGCCCACGTACGTGCCGCACTTCTCGTGCCCATCCACCGTGAGCACCTCAAGTGAGAAGATGCCGCCCGGTCCGCACGAGGTGACAAGGCGCGCGCCCACCACGCCGGTTTCCTCCTGCAACTCACGCAGCGCCACCCGCGCAAGGTCACGCTCCCCATCGGCATGCCCACCAATCCACGACCAGGAGTTATAGATGTTGTGGTACACAAGCAACGTCTGTGAGGCGGTGGGGTCAACCGTCCAAATAGAGCACGCCATATGCGCCAGCGAGTCGCGATCAAACACGCACGGGTCGCTTTCCATCTGCCGCACAATAACCTGCCGATCAACCTCTTCCTGCTCATTAAAAGGCTGGTAACTGCGTATGTCGTCAATGAGTGTCATGGGGGTATTGTACCCGTTTGCTACTTCGTGTGCCGCTCGTCTTCTCACGTGTCCATTATATGTGTGAAAGGATTATACTAAGCAGATCGACAAGCGAAGAGAGGGGATGAGAAGATGGAACGCGTGAGGAAGAGGGTGTCTGTCCGGGCGGCGCTGCTTGCGGCCGCGCTGGCGCTCGTGTGTGCGTTTTTGTGTGCGCCGAGCGCGTGGGCAAGCCAGTTCGCCGACGTGCCTGACGATCACTGGGCGCAGGTGTCGGGCATTGTGGATCGTTCGGTTGAAGAGGGGCTCATCAAGGGTGTTGATAATCCTGATGGGACGGTGAGTTTTCAGCCTGATGCGCAGGTGACGCGCGCGCAGGTGGCAACCATTCTCGCGCGTCTTGCGGGCGAGGATTTGCAGGGCGACTATCCGGAAAATGCGACGTCATGGACGGATGCTCCGTCGCACGAGTGGTTCACGGGAGCGCTTAACTGGGCTGAGCAGACGGGCATTCTCAAGGGTGCCGACGGTCGCGTTCGCCCCTATGATCCGGTGTCGCGTCAGGAGCTTGCCGCCATGGTGGCGCGCTTTGCTGAAACGTTCATGGGTGTGGAAACGGTGAGTGACACCGATCGCCTGGGCAAATACGCCGATCGTTCGAGCATCGACGTGTGGGCTGAGGGCCCCGTGTCGTGGGCAGCGGAAAACGGCATCATGGGGGCAACGCCTACCATCAATGCACGCAACGGCGCCACGCGTGCCGAGACGGCTAAGATGGTGCTCGTGCTGTCCGATGGTGGCGTTCGCCAGCCCGACCTGCTGAAAAGCCACTTCCTTGCCGTTGGCCAGAGCGATGCCACCTTCGTGGAACTTCCCGGAGGAACATGCCTTCTTATTGATGCTGGTTCGGCAGCGAATGGGCCTGCCGTGGTGAAGTACGTGAAGTCGCTTGGTTACACGCGGATTGATTACGTGGTTGCTACCTGCGCTGATGCTAACCATGTGGGCGGTATGGCAGCGGTTGCGGAGGCGTTTGCCATCGGCACCGTATATGCGCCGCCGTGCGCTGAGGGCGAGAGCTGGGAAGGTATGCTCGACACGCTGAACGCCAAGGCCACAACGGTGACGCGCGCCGTTGCAGGGAAAGGGTGGAGCGACGGGGCGTATGATGCGACCTACTCCGCTACGTTTGTAGCGCCTGATGCGACGGTTGGTGCTGGCTCGGCGGTTCTGCATATCGACTACGCGGGTAAGACGTTCCTCTTTACGGGCGATGCCACCGCTGATGCCTTGGTGCAGTGCACGCCTGGTCATGTGGATGTTCTCAAGGTAAGCGACCATGGATCTGATGCGGGCACGAACGAGGCGCTTGTCGCGCAGGCAACGCCGAACTTCTCGATTATCTCATGCGGAGCGGCTCCGAGCGATAACGTGCTGTCGCTTCTGACCGGCAACGGATTTTTCCGGACGGACATTCAGGGAACGATCAGCGGCTTTACCGATGCGTCGAGCATCTGGTTTGACAAAGGTCCTCTGCGCTATGAGCCGCCTGTCGTAGAGCCTGAACCGGAGCCTGTGCCGCCAGTGGTGAATCCGGAGCCGGAACCTGTGCCGCCGGGTCCAGATTTGAGTGCGACGGTGTGCGTGACCAAATCGGGCAAAAGCTATCACTATGATTGGTGCCCGACGCTCAGCAGGTCAAAGAACCTGACGTATATGAGCGCCGGCTCTGCGCAGTCGAGAGGCTATCGACCCTGCAAGGTCTGCAAGCCACCGCATGCGTGAGGTGATGTGGGCGCGCGTGAGGTACGTTTGTAGGTAGAAGAAAGGTCGGCAAGCAGTGAGCTTCGCCGACCTTTCGTGTAGAGGAAGGTTCCTGCCGCTTTTGCAGCGAGCGGGAGGTTTACTCAACTTCTAAATTCGCGAACTGGAACGTGGTGCAGTCTACCAGGCCGCGGTTGGTGAGGCGGAGTTCGGGGAGGCAGGCCAGCGGAATCAGGGCCATCGTCATGAAGGGGGAGGGCATGGTGCAGCCGATCTCGGCCCAGGTCTTTTCGAGGGCGTGAACCTTTTCGCTCATCTCTTCGGCGGGCAGGGCGTCCATCAGGCCGGCGATGGGCAGTTCCACGAGTCCCAGCACCTCGCCGTCGGCGACGACAACCATGCCGCCGCCGCAGGTGGCAAGCGTGTTTGCAGCGAGCGCCATGTCTTCGTCGTTCGTGCCCACCACTAGCAGGTTGTGTGCGTCGTGTGCCACCGTGGAGGCCATCGCGCCGCGCTTGATGCCAAAGCCTTTGGTAAAGCCGTAGCCAAACTTTCCTGTTTCGTGATGACGTTCGAATACGAATGCCTTGAGGACGTCCTGGTCAACGTCTGATTCCAAGCGGCCATCTACGACGGGCAAATCCACGTGCGTCTCACGCGTGCCCACCTTGCCGGGGATAACCTCAATCGTGCGAATGCGCACCGTGTCGTCCTCGGCGGTGCCCTTGGGCGCGGGGATGGCGAACGCGTCTGGCGTGATCTTGCGGTCGAGGTGCATGGAGTGCGTCACCCACGCAGGGAATTCAAAAGGCGGCAGGTCGAACGTCGCGCGTCCGTTTTCGGCCACTACTTCGCCGTCGATGAGTACGCGTGTTACCTGGAGGTGCTCGAGGTCATCCAAAAATACGAGGTCGGCACACTTGCCTGGGGTGATGGAGCCTAGGTCGTGGTCCATCTGGAAGCACTGCGCGCAGTTAATGGTGACCATCTGGATGGCGGTGATGGGGTCGATGCCTAGGCTTACGGCTACGCGCACGATGTGGTCGAGGTGCCCGTCGGCTACGAGGGTGTGCGGGTGCGTGTCGTCGCTCACCAGCAGGGCGAAGCGCGTGTCGATGTCCTGTGCGAGCACCGCTTCGGCCAGTACCGGCAAATCTTTCCAGGCCGACCCGTAGCGCAGCTGTGCATACATGCCGAGGCGCATCTTGGCGAGCGCGTCTTCGGCGCGCGTGGACTCGTGGCAGCAGCGCACGCCGGAGGCGACGTAAGCGTTGAGGCCCTGGTCGGTCTCGGGAAGCGAGTAGTGGCCGGTGACAATCTTGCCGGCCTTCAGCGTTTCGGCCACCTCACCGTGTGCGTGGTCGGTGCCGGCGAGGATGCCGGGAAAGTTCATCATCTCGCCGAGGCCGACGACGTTGGGCCAGTTCATGGATTCCGCGATGTCATCGGGGCCCACGAACGAGCCCGTGTCTTCGAAGCCAGGCACAGCCGGTACGCACGAGGGCGTGGTGATCATCGCTTTGAGCGGCGTGCGCGCGGCGTCTTCCGCCATCACCTTCACGCCGTCGAGGCCAAGCACGTTGCAGACCTCGTGCGGATCCCAGTAGATGCCCGTGGTGCCGTGCGGCACAACCGCGCGCGCGTATTCGCCGGCGCCCATCATGGAAGACTCCACGTGGATGTGCCCATCAAGGAATCCGGGTGCGAGATACTGCCCCTGCGCGTCGATGACCTGCGTGTTCTCGCCAATGCAGTGGTCGGCGTGACCGACGTAAGCAATGCGCCCTTGGGCGATAGCCACGTCGATGTCCTCCTGGATTTCGGCCGTACACACATTTACCAGCTTCGCATGTGTGATCACGAGGTCAGCCGCCTCACGCCCCTGCGCCACCCCCGCCAACGTCTGCGAACACTCCCACAACGGCTTCTTACAAAAGGTATTAATCATGTCAGTCTCCTTAGAGAGCAGATTGCCACCACCACAACACAACCCAACGCCGCCATTATCGCTTCTTGCATTACCAAGACCAACCAAGAGAAAAAGATTCCAACGGGAATGCGCAAAGGTATGTAATTCGTAACAAAGATGTATTGAAGAGTTTAATAGGTTCGGCCAGCATAACGCTTAGTTAAACGAGCAAAAGTAACTAAAGCTTTACTATACAGGTTGGTGCTTATAGTGTTGATACTGCTTCCATGTTGACAGAGCCGTTGACATATATTACTTTTTTATAATCATAAGATAAATAATGTAATTAAATTTCTGAGTTGAAAATGTTCTTCTAATCGGTAAACGCATTATTATTAGTAGTTTTGTTTCATTATTAAATGAGAGGGGTCATAAATGCCACAGGAAATGAAACAGATGATTTGCAGGGTTCGGTTGGAATCTGATCGTATCAGGGAAAGGAAGGGAAAAACGGATCATGTACGTTTCGAAGTGGATGGGGCGAGAAAGACTATCACGTTTCATGCGCATTGGAGGAAATTGAGTAGCAAGATTTTTGATGTTATCAAGATGATAGCAAGTTGGTGAAGGTAAGTCGACTTATGTTGCCCATCATCGGCTGGAATGCATCAAAAGAGAAAGGCTTTTGCGGCGAGGAAATAGTAGAATCAGGGGCATCTTTTCTTGCACCTCGGGTCGCAATCAACCGTTGCGTTGAATCGTGGGGGTTGGGTGGGGGCGTGGTAGAATGGCTGGTCGGGTAGCGGAAGGCATAAAAATGAAGATTGCGGTGAGTGCGTGTATGCTGGGGGAGCCTTGTCGGTATGATGGGGCTTCTAAGCCGGTGGAGGTGGTCGGCGCGCTCAAAGCGACCCATGATCTTGTACCCGTGTGCCCTGAGGTGGCTGGTGGGTTGCCGATTCCACATCCGCCGTGTGAAATTGTCACGGCTGAGCGCGCTCTTCGCGTCATTGACGCGCAGGGGGCCGATCAAACGGACGCCTTCCTTGCAGGTGCTCGTCAGGTGGTGGAACTCGTTAAGAACGAGGGCTGTAACCTGGCCATATTGAAGGCGAAAAGCCCCTCGTGCGGGTGTGGGCGCATCTATGATGGCACATTTTCGAACACGCTGGTGCCGGGCTATGGCGTGGCGGCGCGTCTGCTGCGTGGCGAGGGTATCCGCGCGATCAGCGAGGAACTTCTCAGCGCCTGCTTACAAGCGGCGGAAGCGCACGGGCATGGCCACAAGCCGCCGGTCCTGGCATCGTCTGCGCAGGAATGTCCCGCTCTCGTGACGGAGCGTCTCGTGCTCCGTCCGCTTGCCGAAAGTGATGCCCCCGACGTGTTCGCCTACTGCTGCGACAGCGACGTGGGGGCCGATGCGGGGTGGCCCGCGCATCGCTCGGAGGCGGACGCGCTTGATTTCATTCGCACGGCGGGCGCTGCGCCGCACGTGTTTGGCGTGTTCGAGCGCCTCAATACCGATGAAACAGGTAATGTTTCGTGCGAACAGCCGGCGGTCCTCTCCGCCAATGAGTTGCCGCCAACAGGCCCCTGCATCGGCTCAGTCGGCCTCATCCCCGATCCGCAGCGTCGCAACCCTGACTGTCTCATGCTGGGCTACGCGCTCGCAAAACCGGCGTGGGGTCGCGGTCTCATGACCGAGGCCGCGCGCGAGGTCATTCGCTACGGCTTCGAAGAGCTGGGCCTCCCCCTCATCACCTGCACGCACTACACGTTCAACAACCGCTCGCGCCGCGTCATCGAGAAATGTGGCTTCATGCGTGAAGGAACGCTCCATGGCGGCGAGGCGACGCCGGACGGCCTCATGCAGGACCTGGCCCTTTACTCGCTTGCGGCCTCGGCATGGCAGGAAGCGGCCGGTGACAACTGCTTCGCGCCGGGAGCCTAGGGGACGCCGCATCATGGGAAACAACGCTACAAAGCCGCCAACCATCGACGAGCAACAAATTCGCAAAACAAGCGCGGCGCTTATGCAACTAGGACGGAAGAACCCGCTCGTGGCGCTCCTTATTGCGCTTGTGCTGGTGGCGGTGGTCGGCGTCAGCTGGCTTGGTTCGCTGCAGCAGGAAGCCACTGAGTCCAACCAAGCGCCCACCCAGGTTGACGCATCGCAGCTAGCCGTCGCCGATGAAGTGGGGCTTGAGCAGGCGGAAGTCATCCGCGTCGTCGACGGGGATACGCTCAAAGTGCGCACCTCGTCAGGCGAGACCACCGTGCGTCTCATCGGTATGGATACGCCGGAAAGCGTCGCGCAGGAGGAATGGCGCAACTGTGAAGAGGGTGTCATCGCCTCGAACTACACGAAGTCGCTCGTTGCCTCCGGAAGCACCGTGTGGCTCTCGCGCGACGTGTCCGACACCGACCGCTACGGGCGGCTGCTGCGTTACGTGTGGCTCAAACAACCCACTGACCTGCGTAATGAAAACGAAATTGCGAACAACATGCTGAACGCCATCCTCGTGCGCGAGGGTTATGCGCAAGCGAAGTACTATCGACCCGACACAACGCTCCATGACCTGTTCGAACGCTGGGGCAACGAGGCTGCCGCCGCCGGCAAGGGAGTGTCGTACAAGTGGGCATAAACGGCTCGAAACAGCAGGCCAGCAAGCTGCAGAAACCTACGACCGCCGAGGCGAAGAACCACGCAAAGCAAACAGCGGAACCCACCTCCGCAGACCCCTCTGACTCTCCCTCCTTCTTCATGTACGTGCTCACCTGCGCCGACGGCACACTCTACACGGGCTACACAACGGATGTCGAGCAGCGCGTGTGCGTGCACAACGCCGGCAAGGGCGCGAAATACACGCGCTCGCGCACGCCGGTGCAGGTGGTGGCGCAGGCTCGCTTTGCCACCAAGCACGAGGCCATGAGCGCGGAATACCACTTCAAACGCCTATCGCGCAGCGCGAAAGAACGCTTGCTCGCCCGCGCCCGCACGGAAGACTTCGCCAACATCCTCGCAGAACGATGGGGCGAAACGGGGGAGGCTAACGCCGCTTCTTACCAATAAGAGATAAGCCCTTTCATGTGCGCAAAGTTGTGGAAGGTGCGCGTGCAGCGCCGGCACCTCCCGCCGCCCGGATTAAAGCGCACGCGCGCGCCAGCCTGAGTCCTACGCCAACGCCCGCTCCCGCGGCGCTTCTGCGGTCACCTGCAACCCGTTGCACTCGGCACGCAGGGCTTCTTCGTCGCATACGGCCGCCAGCTTTTCCAGCAATTCGCGCATCTCGGCGCAGTTTTTCAGCGCGAAGCGGGCTCGGGTGGGGCCGTCGCCTATCTTGATGGTCCAGGCGGTCTCCGGGGCGGCTTCGAACACGTCCTCGTCGGTGCGGTCGTCGCCAGCGGCCAGCACAAAGTCGAACGAGGGATCGCGGAACCAGCGGCGGGCGGCATGGCCCTTATCGACGCCGCGGGGCTTCACTTCCACCACCTTATTGCCGTCCATGAGTGCTAACCCGCGGTCGGCCAAGCCGTCTCCCAACGCGTTTTTCAACTCGATCACGCGGCGTTCGGCCAGCTCCTGGCTGCACATGCGATAATGCCACACCAAAGAATAGTCCTTTTCTTCCAGAAGAGACCCCGGGGTGCGATCCACGAAATCAGCCAGCACACCGCGCACCGAATGCTTCCAGGAATCGTCAAGCGGCTCTTCCATCTCCCAGGTGTCCTGTCCGCGGCCGCGATACCACACGCCATGCTCGGCCACCAGGTCAACCGGCAAATCGCCCAGCCACGATTCCAGCGTCGCACGATCGCGGCCCGACACCACGGCAACCGTGGTGCGCAGGTTGGACCCCAGGCGACGCAGTAGTGCACGCAGCCGCTCGTCGGGTGCCACGCGCGTCGGATCATCCGAAAACGCCATCAGCGTGCCGTCGTAGTCCAAAAGCAGCACCCGCTGTCGTGCCGCGCGAAACGCCTCCACAAGCCGCTCAGATGAGGTGGGCCCCAACAGGTGCGCGCTCAACCCGGCCTGGCGATCCTTCACGCTATCAACCGCAGCAAGAAATTCGCGCGCCCACTTCTTCGACGTGTAGCGCGCCAGGCGCTCCTGCATGGGCGCGTTGCGTCGCCGCTGCTCGGCCACCGGCATGGTGAGAGCGCATTCCATGGCGTCCACAACCCCTTCCAAGTCGAAGGGGTTCACCGTCAGCGCCTCGTTCAACTCGTAGGACGCGCCCGCCATCTCGGAGAGCACGAGCGCGCCACCTTCGCCATCGTGGCAGGCCAAATACTCCTTGCACACCAGGTTCATGCCGTCGCGTAACGGCGTGACCAGCATGACATCGCTCGCCGCGTACAGGCTGACCAGCTGATCGAACGGTAGCGACCGGTAGTAATAGTCCACGGGCGTCCAATCCATAGTGGAATGCTTCCCGTTGATGCGCCCCACGAGCCCATCCACCTGCTTCTTGAGCGCCTGATACGACGCCACCCCCTCGCGCGAAGGCACCGTGACCAGCACCAATACCACGCGTCCCTTCCATTCAGGATGCCTGTCAAGAAACGCATCGAACGCCTGAAGCCTATCGGGAATGCCCTTGGAGTAGTCCAGCCGCTCCACCGAAAGCATGATCTTGCAGCCCTCGTGGCCCTTCTCTTCGGAAAACGCCGTTACCAGTTCGCGCACCTCGGGCTTGCGCGCCGCCGTGCGGAACCGTTCGTAGTCGATGCCGAGCGGGAAGGCGTCCGCCTGCACGAGGCGGCCCTCCACAAACAGCGTGCCGCTGGCATTCTCGATGCCTGCCACGCGCCGGCAACTCGACAGAAAATGGCGCACGTAATCGTAGGCGTGAAAGCCAATGAGGTCGGCCCCCAGCACGCCGCGCAGAAGCTCGCTGCGCCACGGCAGCATGCGAAACGTCTCAAAATCGGGGAAGGGAATGTGCAGGAAGAACCCAATCGAGGCGCCGGCCAGCGCCTCGCGCAGCATCGACGGCAACAGCATCAGGTGGTAGTCGTGCACCCAAATGGTGTCACCCTCGCGCGCCTCGGCCAGCACCGCATCGCGAAACCGCTCGTTCACGCGCACGTAAGCTTCCCACGCTTCTTCGTCGAAGCGCGTGTGCTGGGGAAAGCCGTGGAAGAGCGGCCACAGCGCCGAGTTCGAAAAGCCCTCGTAGTACAACTCCGCGTCGTGCGCGTCCAAGTGCACGGGCTTGCAGGCGCGCTCGCTCAAGGCCTGTTCAAAGCGCCGCCGCGCCCCTTCGTCCAAGCTTTCCGGCTCATCCGCCCAGCCAATCCACAGGTTCCCGGGATGCTCGTGCAGCGGTTCCAAACCTGCAACCAATCCGCCCACGCTACGCGTGAAGGAAAAGCCGTCTTGCCCCTCCGCTTCAACGCGGTAGGGGAGTCGGTTCGATACGATAATGAGGCGCTTATCCATGCGATCCACCTTTTGCTTGCTCGTTGTCCCCCGCCATTGTAGGGGTGCCTTCCGGCCCGCCGAAAAGCGGTTAAGGCCCCGTTGCGTCTCCGTAGCGTGTTTGTGACCGCCACCACGCCCGGCGCTCGTGAGGCAGCGGTGGAAAGTGCCGCGTTCCGTGCTATGATGCGATGACTCCAAAAATCGACACGGGAAAAGGAAGGACATGCAGACCTACCTCGCTCACTATCGCTCACCGGCAGCTTCCGACACCCGGGCAACCGGGGTGTTTGAGTTCGAAAGCGACGCGCGTATCAACACCAAGGCGAACCAGCACGATGCGCGCCTGCGCATGCTGGAGTTGTACGGAAAAGACGCGGTATCGTGGACGATCGAGCGTATCGAGCGCAAAAAGGCGACCACCGACACGCAGGATGGTCAGCTTGCCTTGGACTTCCGCCCGCCCAAGAAGCAGCGCAAGCGTGCCAAGACGAAGGAATGGTGGTAGGCGCACGCGTGGTCGCACACACACGCACACGCATGTATGCCCCCCCGTTCGCACGACCTTCTTTACCTCCCGTAGTCTGCGCTGATGACGTCCTCGCGTCATCGTGTGAAAGAGACGGTTTCGCTCGCCACAAGGCGCTATAATGGCACCCGACAACCAACGGATTCGCGCGTCGCGCAGGCCACGTGCCCGCAACGCGCCTTGTGTATCAGGGAGCGCCATGAAGAACAAACAGGTGAAATTCCTCAAACAACTGCTGGAAACCCCCTCGGCCACCGGGTGTGAAACGCCCGTTGCCCAACTCGTGCGCGACCGGCTGGCCCCGTTCGCCGACGAGGTGGCAACCGATGTGATGGGTTCGGTGCACGCCACGCTGAAGGGCGCGGGCGGTGGACCCTCGCTCATGCTGTCGGCTCACATGGACGAAATCGGCCTGATGGTAACCTATATTTCCGACGACGGCTTTCTGTCGGTGGCGGCCGTGGGCGGCGTGGACGCGGCCATTCTGCCCGGCATGCGTGTGGACGTGCATGCGTCGGGTTCTGTCGAGCCGTTGCGCGGCGTGGTGGGGCGCAAGCCCATCCATCTCATTGACCCCGACGAGCGCAAGAAGGTTACGCCCATCGACAAGCTGGTCATTGACCTGGGGATTCCCGCCAAAAAGGTGAAGAAGCTGGTGAGTGTTGGCGACGTGATTACCTTCGGCGTGGGTTTTGAGCGCTTCGGCGAGGGCATGGCCGTGTCCCGCGCGTTCGACGACAAGGCAGGCGTGTGGATTGGCACGCGCGTGCTGGAAAAGCTCGCGAAGGGGAAGCGCCAGTCGGGTGACTTCATTTTCGCGGCAACCGTGCAGGAAGAGATTGGCACGCGCGGCGCGCAGACGTCGGCCTATGGCGTGCATCCGGACGTGGGGCTTGCCTTCGACGTGACGCATGCGACGGACTACCCGGGCATTGAGCAGTCCAAATACGGCAAGATTGTGTGCGGCGGTGGTCCGGTCATCGCGCGCGGTCCCAACATCAACCCTGCCGTGTTCGAGCGGCTGGTAGCCGCGGCCGAGGCTGAGGGCCTGCCGTATCAGTTGGAGGCCGAGCCCAGCGTTACCGGTACCGACGCGCGCTCCATCCAGGTGGCGCGCGGTGGCATCCCCACGGGCCTCGTGTCCGTGCCGCTGCGCTACATGCACACACCCACCGAGGTGGTGTGTCTGGCCGACCTTGACGCCACGGTGAAACTCATCGAGCGCTTCGTCCGTGACCTGGACGAAAGCGCCTGCTTCGTGCCGGGCATGGAGGATTTCCGCACGCCGCTTGAGGACGAGGAAGACAACGCCGAGCGCGACTTGGCGGCTGAAGCGCGCGCCGATGCGCCCGCTCACGAGACGGCCGCTGAGCGCCGTTTCGACGAAACTGGGGTGGCGTAAGGTATGAAGCGCGAAGCAACAACCATCGCCAAGAACCGCAAGGCGCTCCACGAGTATGAGCTGATGGAGCGCTTCGAAGCGGGCATCGAGCTCACGGGCACCGAGGTGCGGTCGCTGCGCGAGAACCACTGCCAGCTGACGGATTGCTTCGCGCTCGTGCGCGGCGGCGAGGTGTGGCTGCACAACGTGCACATTCCGCCGTATTCGCACGGCAACATTGCGAACCCCGACCCCGACCGCAAGCGCCGGCTGCTCCTGCACAAAAAAGAGATTCGCGAGCTGGAGCAAAAGACGCGTGAGCAGGGCATGGCGCTCGTGCCCACCAAGATGTATTTCAAAGAGAACTCGCTGGTGAAGGTGGAGTTGGCGCTCGCTCGCGGCAAGAAGCTGCACGACAAGCGCGCCAGCATGGCAGAGCGCGACACCCGTCGCGAAATTGAGCGCGCGCTCAAGGAGCGCAGCCGTTAACCACAAACCCCCGCGCCGCCTTGCGCGACGCCGACGCGAAGGAGGCCATTATGGGCTTGGACGAAGAACTTGAGGAACTGGAAGACGGCGCCGAGACGGAGGCCGAAGAGATCGACGAAGAAACCGAGTTGGAAGACGTCGAGGAATTCCAAGACGACGAGTTGTTCGACCCCACCGCGGAAGAAACGGATCTTGAGGATGCCTACGAGGGCTTCTTCGCTGAGGAAGGCCCCGAGGGCGAAGGCGAAGTAAGCCCTGATGGCGAGGATGGTGGCCTGACGGTGGTAGTGGAGCAAGCCGAGGGCATTGACCTTTCCGAAGAGGGTTTCCATATTGTGGATGGTGACGAATCCGACGAGGAAGCCGAACTCGCCGAAGAGGGTACGCTGGATGCTTACGACGGCGATGAGCTGACCAACGAGAGCGAAGAAGTCACCGTGACGGAGCCGGCGGAAGACGACGAAGACTTCGAAGTGGTGGAGCTGGAAGTCTCTGACGATGACATCGTGTGCTATCTCGAAGACGAAGAGGGCAACCGCGTGGGCTTTGTGCTGATGGAAGACGGCGAGGAGTGTGAATACTACTACGTCGACGAAGACGACGAGGAGAGCGCCGCAGATGATGAGGAAGAAAACGAGTTCGACCTCGGCATCACAAAGGAAGGCGTCGCTGCCGCCACCAATGACATGAACGCCATCTACCACGGCGGCATCGCCGTGGCTACCGAGCTCAAAGACGCCTTCGGCGACATCAAAGAGGCCCTCGACTTCAGCTTCCTCAAAAAGAAGTAAGGAAGTGTGACGCGGGGTAAGCAAGCGCACGGCGCAAAGGTGCGCACGCACACCCGGAACAAAGCCCCTGATAAAAAGCGAGCCCCAACCAAAACGGTTGGGGCTCGTGAGTTAGTTGGTGGAGCCAAAGGGGAAGCAGTCGAACTTGACGGCTTCCCCTTTAACAAAAGGGTTGCCGTCCTCCCCGTATAGCATGTCCCACGTGACTTCAGTCCTGTCCTCCGAATACCACGACGTTACCACCAGCCCGTCGTCGGTCAGGTAAATCTTATCGACGAAATACTCCAGCACCTGGTCGCGGGTCTCGGGATTGTCGAAGTCCGCGTGCAGGAACTTCTCGAAGTACGCCTTGATGGTGTGCTCGTCCTCGCACAACGCGGCGCGGATGTTCTCGGCCTCGATAGCTTCGTTCAAGGCGCGCTTCTGCTCTTCGAGCTGCACCAGGCGCTCCGTCACCGTCTCGCTAATGAGTCCCGACTCGATGACCTTCACGAGGTTCGCAAGGCTCTTCTCGACCTCGCGGCGCTTGGCCTCCAAGCCATCCAGGTAGCCCGTATCGCGGTAGTTCTTCTCGTAGTACGCCGCCGCATCCACGGCCAGCGACATCAGGTTCTCGGAGTCGTGGAGAATCGACCGGAGAATCATCGTGACAGCATCCTCCAGCTTCTCCTTGCGCACCTTCTTCAGCGTGCACTGCTTGCGGCGCTGGGCGGAGCAATAGTAGTAGTAATACGTCCGCCCCGTCCCGCTCGTGCCGGACACGCCCTGCAGGGTGCTCCCGCACTTCCCGCAGTAGACCTTGCCGGTCAGCCAGTAACGCGGGGCGTCGTTCTCGTCCATGCCGCGCGCCCGCTGGGAACCCTTGCGCTTGTTCTCGGCGAACTTCCGCTGCACCTTGTCGAAGGTCTCCTCGTCCACCAGCGCGGGCATGCCGCCCTCGACCACGATGTCGCCGTGGCGGTACTCGCCGATGTAGGCGCGGTTCTGGAGCATCTTGTTCATCGTCTTCACGCCGAACCTCGCGCCCCGCGTGGTGCGCAGCCCCTGGGCGTTCATCTCGTCGCAGATTTCCTGCATCGCCTTGCCCGCCGCGTACTCCGCGAACATCCGCTGCACGAACGGAGCGGTGTCCGGGTCCACGATGTACCTCTTCGTGGACTTGTCCACCCCATAGCCGAACAGCTTGTGCCCGTTGTAGAGCGCGTGCTGGGCGTTGTAGTCCATGCCGCGCTGGATGTTCTGGGACAGCTGGCGGCTGTAATACTCCGCCATCGCGTCCATCAGGCCCTCGATGAGCACGCCCTCCGGCCCGTCGGTGGGGATGTTCTCCGCCAGCAGGCGAATCTCGCAGCCCGCCTCTCGTATGGTGCGCTTCGCCATCGCCAGCACGTACTTGTCGCGCCCCAGGCGGTCGGTCTTCCACATGATGAGGACACGGGGACGGATTTTCGCGACCTCCGACAGCATCTGCTGGAACCCCGGTCGGTCCTCCGTGGTGCCAGATATGGCCGCGTCTTCGTACTCCTTCACGATTTTGAACCCGTGGGCGTCCGCCCACGCATGCGCAAGCTCCCGCTGCTGGTCGATGCTCGCCTCGTTCTGCGAATGGGAGGAGAATCGGTAGTAGGCGATGGCGAGATTGTTGTCGTTCAGCTCGAACTTCTTCTTGCGTGCCAAGCTCTTACCCCCTCCCGTAATTTCTGCTTATATGCATTCATTGCTTTCTCCTTTGGTTGGTTAATTGCGCAAATACGCATTTAATTATAAAGCCCGCCGCCCGAGAGGACGACGGGCTGTTGTGACTATACGAACATCTGCTGGAGCAGACCCTTCTTCAGCTCCTGCCACTTCGCAAGCTCGTTCTTTGCCTTGATGATGACATCATTAAGGGACGAGAGACAATCATCAATCTTGCGCTGCTCATCTTTATTCGGCAATAGCAATGGCATCTCCATGATATGCTTCTTGTCACCACGAGGCATCTTTGAACCTTTTGCCGCAGACATGACGTAGCGGACAAAAGCATCCGACGCGATTAGCCAATACAAATACCCCGGCTCTACACTTGTCGGATGAAATACGAGGACATCGGTGCTACAAGTTCCTTTGCGGTCTGCCAGCCAAGCCTTCTTGAGGTACGGACGAATATTTGACATCAATGTGTCGCCAGGATGATACAAGGTCCCAGAGCCATCGGCGTTAGAATTATCGAAGGTCACACCTCCGAAATCCTTCAGCATGTTCTCAGTTCCAACGAAGTTTGCCCCTTCACTGCGCTGTCTTTCGTACATGCATATATCGCCCAGTGTCTTTTCCTCCCAATCCGGGAAGTCCGACCCGTCGTCAGCCTTGAACCTGACCTCCTGGCTGAACAGCTTCTGCATTACGCCCTTCTTGCGCTTCTCCCACGCGGTGACCTCCGCCTCCTGCGCGGAAATAACGTCATCGACGGCAGAAAGCAGGTCGGCAATCTTGCGCTGCTCGGGGAAGGAAGGGACCGAAACGATTTCATATAACACGCTTTTCGAGTTCAACCCAAGCTGCGCCGAACCCGTCACCTTTCTACGAAGACGCTTTTGAGTCCTCGAAGAATTTATTTCATAGTGCATGAAAAGCGCATCAATGCCGTTGTCAAAACGAAGCCCGTACACATGGTCGCCGCATACATACTTTTTATCGCAAGGAATATATGCGGTCTTCCCGATAATCAGTCCACCGCCTATATCGTCCTTCGGCATTATCAAATCGCCTTTGCGCAACAAGTCCCTATTCGAATCCGTCAATTTAGAATCAATAATGAGTCCGTCCGACGAAACGCTCCCCATGTCCATAACAACATAGCGACCGCTTTCGCTCAATTCAGACGTGAACGATTTACCCGTGAACAGGTTCGCAAGCTCCCCCAGCGTCTTCTCCTCCCAATCCGGGAAGTCCGACCCGTCGTCAGCCTTGAACCTCAGTTTCGCTTCAACCATCATTCTTTCACCTCGCTTTCCATCAGTTCCTTGAATGCCTTCGGCGTTATGTTCTTGTAGACATTTACGACGAACTCTTTTTTCATGGGGAAAATCACTTCATTTTCGCCCTCTGTATATGGACTGTAGCAACCGAGATACTTGCCGAACTTATTCGCATCAATTCCGGCGCTATCACCCGTATTCGCATGGATAATCGTGTACTTCGAATCCGCATACATATGGTTAAAATTCATTGTGAAATCGAAGGAACTGCTCCATGACGCAACCATTCCATGCCACTTGATTTCAGGCATCTCCATATGCGGCTCATCGTCACCGTCGTCGTAAACGTACGCTTCGCCAATCACACGGTAGATGTCGCCCTGGTATACCCACTTAGACGCAAATGCCTCATACTCCGGCATCTCCTGCATGCCCCATTCGTTCTGCGCTCGACGCATCTCGTCGCGCATGCGAATCAAGTTTCCCAATACTCCATCGTAGAAACGCAGCCCCTCTTCGTCATAGCCTCCACCGCAAAGAGGAAACTCGCGAAACTGATGCATCGTTATGGCGAGCAACCATTTCTGATTATCCAGCGAGAGCTGATTCAGAGGATGGTCGAGATTGCCATCGAACAGCGGCAATCCGCGTTCATTCATATCGGCACCTCCTCTCAAAGCCCCAGCTGACGCAGCATCGACTCCGCCTTGTCGATAGCGGCCTTCTTCTCGCTCTCGAAGCGCTTGAGGTCGTCGCGCACGGCCTCAAGGTCCACAGGTTTCTCTTCCTCGAACGTATCCACGTAACGTGGGATGTTGAGGTTCCAGCCGTTCGCCTCGATTTCCGCCATGTCCGCCACATGGGCGAACTTGGCCACGTCCTCGCGCTTCACGTAGGCGTCGACAATCTTCTGGATGTGCTCGTCCTCCAGCGTGTTCTGGTTCTTGCCCGGCTTGAACTCCTTGCTCGCGTCGATGAACAGCACGTTGCCGCTGTTGCCGTTACGCTTCGTCTTCAGCACCAGCAGGCACACCGGAATGGACGTGCCGTGGAACAGGTTCGGGGCGAGGCCGATGACGGCATCGAGGCGGTTCAGGTCCCTCACGATGTACTTGCGGATGACCTCCTCGGCACCGCCGCGGAACAGCACGCCATGGGGCAGCAGCACCGCAACGCGCCCGTCATCGTCGTCCATGTGGTAAATCATGTGCTCCACGAACGCGTAGTCGGCATGGGACTTCGGCGGCAGCTTGCCCGCGCCCGAATACCTCGGGTCGTCCAGCAGCGCCGGGTTCGCGTCGTACTTCAGCGAGTAGGGCGGGTTGCACACCTGAACGGTCATCTTCACGTCGCCGTACTTGTCCTCGCGCAGCGTGTCGCCCTTGTAGATGTCGAAGTTCTGATAATCAACGCCGTGCATCAGCATGTTCATGCGGGCGAGGTTGTACGTGGTGGCGTTGTTCTCCTGCCCGTAGAAGTGACCGACGCGCCCGGTCGTGAGGTGCTTCTGCACCTCCAGAAGCATGGACGCCGAGCCGCAGGTGCAGTCGCCCACCGTCTTCGCCTCGTCCAGACCGACGGTCGCCAGCGTCGCCACCAGCTTCGACGGTCCCGTGGGCGTGAAGAACTCGCCGCTCTTCTTACCCGCGTCCGATGCGAACAGGCCGATGAGAATCATGTACGCCGTGCCCAGCACGTCGAACTGCGAATCCGACAGGCTGAAGTCAATCTCGCTGATTTTCACGATGACCTTCGCGATGAGCGCTGTCCTCTCGGCAACGGTATCGCCCAAATCCGGGTCCTGCAGCTTCATGTCATTGAACAGACCGCTGAACGCAGCCTCGGACGCCCGCCCCATAGTGGAGCCGGTCAGCTCGTTCACCGCGCGCTCGTAGTCCTCGACGCTGAATCTGTCCGCATCGTCCTTCGGGCGGACAATCTTGCGCACGAGTTCCCGGAACAGGTTCTCGGGCTTGATGATGTAACCCAAGTGCTCGATGGACCACTGCTCGACAATCGGGCGGTAGTCCGCATCGGAGAACGCCTGCTCGTAGGTCAGCCCGTCCTCCTTCAGAATCTCCTGCATGTACTCCTCGGTGCGCTCCGACAGGTAGCTGTAGAAAATAGTCCCGAGGATGTAGTTCCTGAACTTCGTGGAATCCATGTTCCCGCGCAGGTCGTTCGCGATGGCCCAGAGCTTCTGGGAAAGCTCGTTCGCCTGCGCCTGGTATTTTGCAGAGTCAATCATGCTCTCACTCTCCTTCTGCCTTGTAGCGGCTATATGTGTTCACGACGAACTCCTTGATGGCGCCCGTCATCTTCGTAATCTTCAGAAGGCCCATGCGGTACGCGGCCAGCCTCCTGCGGATGGCCTCCTCAGAAATGCTCCCGCCGAAGGTGTACTCCGAGAAGACCTCCAGCACGTCCTTCGCGTCAAGCCCGTTGTCATAAGCGAAGGACTCAATCTCAGCCTGCAGGCTCTCGCGCTCGAACTGCTCGTATGCCTGCTGGATGTCCGCGTCGTCCGGCAACTCGTAGAAGCGCGTGCGGATGAACGCCTCCATGATGTCCTTCTTCGCACGGAGCGCGTCGTTGTCCGAGCGCTCAATCTCACGCATCACCAAGTCGATGTCCCGCGCGCGCTCCTCGTCGGACTTCTCGGCGTCGTGGGCCGACTTCAGCAGACTCAGGATGTACATCACGTTGATGCGGTCCGTCCGCACCAGCTCCACGTCGAAATCGACGTCGACGGGCACGGGAACCTTCGGGTCCCTCTTCTTCGCCTCGTCGTGGTAGTAGAGGTACCAGCTCTTGTATCCCTCGTACTCTTCCTCGTCCAGCACGACGGACAAATCGGCCCAGTCGAACTTGCCGAAGGTCTTCAGCGTCGCCAGCGTACCGGACAGCGAGCGGAACGCCACGACGAACTGACGGATGTCGCCCTCGCTCTGGAGCTGCCCCGCATCGTCGACGGTTTGAGCCGCCTTGCGCAGCACGGGCACCTGGTTCACCCACTTGTTCACGTAATACTCGTAGCTCTCCAGCAGGTACTCGTTCGGGTCCCCGTCGCCGGAGAACAGCCGCAGCGCATCGTCCTGCGCCCGCTTGATGTCGCGGTACGACACAATCTGCCCGAACTGCTTCGTCACCTTGTCCACGCGGTTCGTTCGACTGTACGCCTGCACCAGCGTGTGCCAGATGAGGTTCTTGTCCAGATACAGCGTGTTCAGAGGCTTGGCGTCGAACCCGGTGAGCATCATGTTGACCACCAGCAGGATGTCCACCTGTGGAAGGTCCTTCTGCTTCATGCGCCGCGTGATGTCCTTGCGGTACGCATCGAAGGAATCCGGCGCGAAGGACGTGCCGAACATTGCGTTGTAGTCGTCCATGCAGCGGCCAAGAAGCTCCTGGGAGTGCTCGTCGCCGCCCTCGTCCATGTCCTCGTTGGCCTGGTACGTGAATATGGCGGCCACGCGGTAGCGCTCGCTCTCCGGTCGCGCTTCGTTCAGCGCCTTGAACGCGTCGTAATACTTCCCGAGCGTCTTGATGGAATCGACCGCGAACAGCGCGGTGTAGATGTCCTTTCCCTGCGGATGGACATGCTGCTCATGGTGCTCGAAGATGTCCTCCGCGATGACGCGGATGCGCTCGTCGTCGTGATACAGGGCGTCCAAATCGAGGTTGTGGCGGCGGCAGTAATCCGGGTCGCCCAGGCGCTCGGGGTCGATGCCGTTCGCGGCGACCTGCTTCGCAAAAATCGTCCGCTGGTACTCGACGGAGAACCGCAGGACGTTGCCGTCCGCTATGGCGTCCTTAATCATGTAGCGGTGCAGGCAGGCATCCAGCTTCGAGCCGGCATAGAACACGTCGGCGGTCGTCCTGCCGTCCTTGCCCTTGTTCGCCTCGAAGATGGGCGTGCCGGTGAAGCCGATGTAGTTCGCGTTGCGGAAATGCCGCTGGATGTCGCCGTGCATCTTGCCGAACTGGCTGCGGTGGCACTCGTCGATGATGAACACGACCTTCTTGTCGCGGTACGAATCCATCAACGCCTCGTAGCGCTTGCTCTTGACCGCGTTCGCCATCTTCTGGATGGTCGTCACGATGAACTTGCGGTCCGCCTGCTTCAGCTGCTTCACCAGCACGGCGGTCGAGTCCGAGCCGTCCACGCAATCCTTCTCGAACGAGTTGTACTCGTCCACGGTCTGGTCGTCGAGGTCCTTGCGGTCAATCAGGAAGATGACCTTGTCGACCCTCGGCTCATCGCGCAGAAGCTGCGCCAGCTTGAAGGACGTGAGCGTCTTGCCCGAACCAGTGCATGCGAAGACGTACCCGTTCTGGTTCGACTCCAGCACGCGCCGCTTCGCCGCCTTCACGGCGAAAATCTGGTACGGCCGCATGACCATCAGCACCGGCTCGGTGGTCTTGATGACCATGTACTTGTCCAGCATCTCGGTGATGGTCGAGCGCCGCAGGAACTCGGCAGTGAACTCGTCCAGCTTGTTGATGCGCTTGTTGTTCTCGTCCGTCCAGAAGAACACCAGGCTCTTCAGAATCGGATTGTAGACGCCGCCGTCCATCTCGTTCTCGTTGCAGAAATACTTCGTCTGCACCGAATTCGACACGACGAACAGCTGCAAATAGCGGAACAACCCCTTGAACGAGAACTTGCGGTAGCGGTTAATCTGGTTTATCGCCTCGTTTATCTCCACGCCGGGGCGCTTCAGCTCAATCTGGACCAGCGGAAGGCCGTTGATGAGAATCGTCACATCGTAACGGTTCTTGTACGAAACGTCGTCCTTGTGGTCCTTGTCCATCGTGACCTGGTGCGTCACCTGGTAGATGTTGCGGTCGGTATCGGAGCTGAAGAAATCCAGATACACGGTCCGACCGTTATCCAGCGTCAGGACGTACTTGTCGCGCAGAATCTTCGCGGACTCGTAGACGCTGTGGTTGTCCACATGAATCATCACGCGGCCGAACTCTGCGTCCGAGAAGGCGGCTTCCCCCTTCGCCTCAACCAGCTTGGGCGCATTGAACGCCGCGAGCTGCTTGCGGAAATTCGCCACAACGTCGTCGTAGTTCGACATATCGACGAACTCATAGCCAATGCTCTCAAGCCTGTCTATGAACAGGTTCTCGACATCGTATTCTGATATATGAGCCATAGGCCGCCACCTCCCTTACTTGTCTTCTCTGTGCTCCGCGACCCACTCGTGGATAATCGCGGCAATCGTCGTCTCGCGCTCCGCTGCCATCATCTTCAGCGCCTTCTTGTCGCTCACCGTGAGCGACAGCGAGAGCGTGGTGCGCTTCTCGTCCTCGGCGGGCGCAGCGTCCGCCGAAACCGTCTGCTCTATCTTCTTCTGCTCGGCCTCGCGGTCGGCAGCATACTTCTCGAACATGTTCGCCATAGCTCGACCTCCTTTAATCATTTACGTATTTGTACAATTATACACCTTGTGCCTCGATTTGTCCATACGGAACACGGCTCTGACCTGCGGTTATTCTCTCGGGAACCCCGCAGCCTCGCGCACCGTGTCCACCATGGCACGCGTCGCCCTCGCGGCCTTGCCCCTGCGGTCGAACTCGACTACGGACACGCCTGCAGCGCCCGCCTGCACGAACGCCTCGGACTGTGGAAGCGTGACCACCGTCTGGTCGCCCGCAAGCCCCTCGAACCACTCCATGAAGTCGCGGGACGCCTTGAAGCGGTTCCACCCGTTCATCACGTAGACAATCTTCGCCCGGCTGTGCTTGAACACCGCCTTGCGCATGCGCATCAGCGGCTCGATGTCCCTCGACGTGGTGCGGGTGGGGATGACCACCACGTCCGCCTCCCTCAGCCATTCCGACAGCGCCTCCTGGAGCGCCCCCGGCGTGTCCACCACGGCGACCTCGGCACCGTCCGCCTCTTGGGTGCGGTGCAGGGTGCCGCCCTGGGCGTCCAGGTCGTAGAAGCTCACGGGGATGCCGGAGCGCTCGAAGGAGAATGCTATCTCGTCGGCGACCAGGGACTTGCCCACGCCGCCCTTCTGGTTGCATACCAGAATCGTCTTCATATCGCTCACCTCGCTATACATTTAATCAATTATGCAATTCCACATTTAATTATAAGCCCGAGAAAAGGGCAGTTCAACTGCCACTTTCTGGGCTTTAGCTGGGCTTTTCGTGGTCTCGAAACGGGCTT
>NZ_JASJEU010000002.1:0-5353 GCF_030077735.1 Gordonibacter faecis
TCCCCCCCCCCCAACAAAAAAAGAGGACCCCCAGGTCCCCTCACATCAGCAACAACAGCTACCACTCACCCAGCAGCTTCTCTCACACAACAAGAAAAGCATCCTCCGCGAGCGCGACGCCCTATCCTCCCGCAGCCTGACGCTGAAGTACTTTCGGCGATGGCGGGCTTAACTTCCGAGTTCGGAATGGGATCGGGTGATCCCCGCCTCCATGGTCGCGCTCGCGGGGGATGCTCCCCACGGGCAGTCTATCTGCCCCACCAAGTGGCTTTCTACGCCACCCTGGCGGTCGCATAGCGAGCATCGAGATCGCGTATTCGTATATGAATACCTAGTGTTATGAAGAAGAGCTCGGGCTATTAGTGCCGCTCGCCTGAACGTATTGCTACGCTTACAGCTGCGGTCTATCAACCAGGTAGTCTACCTGGGCCCTTACCAAAAAGGGAACTCATCTTGGAGACGGCTTCCCACTTAGATGCTTTCAGCGGTTATCCGTGCCGGACGTAGCTAGGCGGCGGTGCCGTTGGTCGACAACCGCGTCACCAGAGGTCCGTCCACCCCGGTCCTCTCGTACTAGGGGCAGATCTCCTCAATTCCCTTGCGCCTGCGGAGGATAGGGACCGAACTGTCTCACGACGTTCTGAACCCAGCTCGCGTACCGCTTTAAATGGCGAACAGCCATACCCTTGGGACCGACTTCGGCCCCAGGATGCGATGAGCCGACATCGAGGTGCCAAACCTTGCCGTCGATGTGGACTCTTGGGCAAGATCAGCCTGTTATCCCCGGAGTACCTTTTATCCGTTGAGCGACGGCCATTCCACTCTGGGCCGCCGGATCACTAGAACCTGCTTTCGCACCTGCTCGGCTTGTAGGCCTCGCAGTCAAGCCCGCTTGCACTCTTGCGCTCTCGGGACGATTGCCAACCGTCCTGAGCGGACCTTTGCGCGCCTCCGTTACATTTTAGGAGGCGACCGCCCCAGTCAAACTACCCACCTGACACGGTCCTTCTGCCGGATCACGGCCAGAAGTTAGGTCGCCGGAACGACGAGGGCAGTATTCCAAGGTTGGCTCCACAGAAACTGGCGTCTCTGCTTCAAAGCCTCCTGCCTATCCTCTACGCGCCGAGCCAACGACCAATGTCAAGCTGCAGTAAAGGTTCACGGGGTCTCTCCGTCCTTCCGCAGGTAATTCGCATCTTCACGAATAATACAATTTCACCGGGTCCATGGTTGAGACAGCGCCCAAATCGTTACGCCATTCGTGCAGGTCGGAACTTACCCGACAAGGAATTTCGCTACCTTAGGACCGTTATAGTTACGGCCGCCGTTTACTGGGGCTTAGTTTCAGAGCTTCGCTTGCGCTAACCCATCCACGTAACCTTCCAGCACCGGGCAGGCGTCAGACCCTATACTTCGTCTTACGACTTTGCAGAGTCCTGTGTTTTTGATAAACAGTCGCTTGGGCCGTTTCGCTGCGGCCCCCTTCCGCTCCAGACGCAAGGTCTTTCACAGAAAAGGGCGCTCCTTCTCCCGAAGTTACGGAGCCAATATGCCGAGTTCCTTAACCATGGTTCTCCCGATCGCCTCGGTATGTTCTACCCGCCTACCTGTGTCGGTTTTGGTACGGGCGCTAACAAAGCTCCCTAGAGGTTTTTCTCGGAAGCATGGGCTCACCGACTTCAGCTAATGCCTTCGTCTCGCGTCTCGGGATATGTGTTGTGCTGATTTCCATGCACAACTCCCTACACGCTTTCACGGGGACGTCCAGAACCCCGCTCGGCTACCCTTCTCCGTCACCCCGTTGGTCAAACGCTTGTCAGCGGTACGGGAATATCAACCCGTTGTGCATCGGCTACGCCTTCCGGCCTCGCCTTAGCTCCCGACTGACCCTGGGAGGATTAGCCTTGCCCAGGAACCCTTAGGCTTACGGCGGAGGGGTTTCTCGCCCCTCTCTCGTTACTCATGCCAGCATTCTCACTTCCACGCGGTCCACCACAGGTTTCCCTGCAGCTTCACCCCCCGTGGAAAGCTCCCCTACCACTGATATACATCAGTCCGCCGCTTCGGTGTTATGCTTAGCCCCGTGAATTGTCGGCGCATGTCCACTTGACCAGTGAGCTGTTACGCACTCTTTAAATGCATGGCTGCTTCTAAGCCAACATCCTGGTTGTCTAGGCAAACGCACATCCTTTGCCACTCAGCATAAACTTGGGGACCTTAGCGGGCGGTCTGGGCTGTTTCCCTTTCGAGTACACAGCTTAGCCCACATACTCTGACTCCCGGACTCTGAAGCAACGGTATTCGGAGTTTGGTTCTTTTCGGTAGGCGGTGAAGCCCCCTAGAAGATCCAGTGCTCTACCTCCGTCGCTGAACGTCCGAGGCTAGCCCTAAAGCTATTTCGGGGAGAACGAGATATCTCCGGGTTTGATTGGCCTTTCACCCCTATCCACGGGTCATCCCCTCCGTTTTCAACCGAAGTGGGTTCGGCCCTCCACGGGGTCTTACCCCCGCTTCAGCCTGCCCATGGATAGCTCACCCGGCTTCGCGTCTGCAGCAAGCGACTATATCGCCATCTTAAAGGCTCGCTTTCACTACGGCTCGGTTCTAACCTTAACCTCGCCGCTCACCGCAACTCGCTGGCTCATTCTACAAAAGGCACGCCGTCACCCCTCAAAGGGGGCTCCGACTGCTTGTAGGCGCACGGTTTCAGGTACTATTTCACTCCCCTCTCGGGGTGCTTTTCACCTTTCCCTCACGGTACTGGTTCACTATCGGTCACAGGAGAGTATTCAGCCTTGGAGGGTGGTCCCCCCAGATTCATACCGGATTTCACGTGTCCGGCATTACTCGGGTGCCATCTCACGGAGGCTACAGCGTTTCGCATACGGGGCTCTTACCCGCTTCGGCCGGCCTTTCCATACCGTTCTGCTACGGTGCAACTTTATAACTCCGCTTGGGGTTTAAGGCCCCCAAATGAGATAGTCCCACAACACCACATGCAGCAACGCCCTTAAGCTTGAACACATGCATGGGTTTGGGCTGGTGCGCGTTCGCTCGCCGCTACTAGCGCAATCTCGGTTGATTTCTCTTCCTCCGGGTACTTAGATGTTTCAGTTCCCCGGGTTACCTCCACACACCCTATTTTATTCAGATGCGGGTAACTGGGCATGACCCCAGCTGGGTTCCCCCATTCGGAAATCTTCGGATCAGCGGGTGTTTGCCCCTCCCCGAAGCTTATCGCAGCTTGCCACGTCCTTCATCGGCTTCCTGTGCCAAGGCATCCGCCGTGCGCCCTTGACATCTTCTTCTTACACAAGATAGATCAGGTATCCATATTATCATTCGCGATCGTTTAGATGCGAATCACGCATTGAATCTAGTTGATTCAGTGTTGATTCGAAAATCTTCGATGCTTTCGCTATGCAACTGTCAAGGTGCGCAGAAACACGACAGGTGTTTCTTCAAGGGCAAGAGCCCTTGGAAACCGAATACTGTGATGATGAGGAAAGACGATTGCTCCCCTTTGTACTTAGTTAGTCTTTAGTCTATCCAGGTTGCGGGAGCAAAAGCTCAACCGCACCGGACACAATCTTTGTGTCTCCCTAGAAAGGAGGTGATCCAGCCGCACCTTCCGGTACGGCTACCTTGTTACGACTTCACCCCCCTTACCCTCCACACCTTCGACGCCTCCGTCCCTAAAAGGGTTCGGCCGGCGGCTTCGGGTGCAGACGACTCGGGTGGTGTGACGGGCGGTGTGTACAAGGCCCGGGAACGTATTCACCGCGGCATGCTGATCCGCGATTACTAGCAACTCCGACTTCACGGAGGCGGGTTGCAGCCTCCGATCCGAACTGGGGCCGGCTTTAAGGGATTCGCTTCTAGTCGCCTAGTTGCGGCCCGTTGTACCGGCCATTGTAGCACGTGTGCAGCCCAGGGCATAAAGGGCATGATGACTTGACGTCGTCCCCACCTTCCTCCGGCTTGACGCCGGCAGTCCCATATGAGTCCCCAACTGAATGCTGGCAACATATGGCAGGGGTTGCGCTCGTTGCGGGACTTAACCCAACATCTCACGACACGAGCTGACGACAGCCATGCACCACCTGCGCTAGCTCCTCTCGGCCACCGAGTTTCCCCGGCTTCACTAGCATGTCAAGCCCTGGTAAGGTTCTTCGCGTTGCTTCGAATTAAGCCACATGCTCCGCTGCTTGTGCGGGCCCCCGTCAATTCCTTTGAGTTTTAGCCTTGCGGCCGTACTCCCCAGGCGGGGCACTTAATGCGTTAGCTGCGGCACGGAAAGAGTATCTCCCCACACCTAGTGCCCATCGTTTACGGCTGGGACTACCAGGGTATCTAATCCTGTTCGCTCCCCCAGCTTTCGCGCCTCAGCGTCAGTTATGGCCCAGAAGACTGCCTTCGCCATCGGTGTTCTTCCCGATATCTGCGCATTCCACCGCTACACCGGGAATTCCATCTTCCTCTACCAAACTCGAGCAAGCCAGTTCGGAACCCGACCGGGGGTTGAGCCCTCGGGTTAGAGGTTCCGCTTGGCAAGCCGCCTACGCGCGCTTTACGCCCAATGAATCCGGATAACGCTTGCTCCCTACGTATTACCGCGGCTGCTGGCACGTAGTTAGCCGGAGCTTCTTCTGCAGGTACCGTCAATTTCTTCCCTGCTGAAAGCGGTTTACAACCCGAAGGCCGTCATCCCGCACGCGGCGTTGCTGCGTCAGGGTTTCCCCCATTGCGCAAAATTCCCCACTGCTGCCTCCCGTAGGAGTCTGGGCCGTATCTCAGTCCCAATGTGGCCGGTCGGTCTCTCAACCCGGCTACCCATCGCAGGCTAGGTGGGCCTCTACCCCGCCTACTACCTAATGGGCCGCGACCCCATCCCCTTCCGCAAAAGCTTTCCCGAGTCCTTCATGCGAAGGTCAAGGAGTATCCGGTATTAGCGCAGGTTTCCTTGCGTTATCCCGAAGAAGGGGGCAGGTTGGTCACGTGTTACTCACCCGTTCGCCACTCTATACACGTCCGAAGACGTCTTAATCGTTCGACTTGCATGTGTTAGGCACGCCGCCAGCGTTCATCCTGAGCCAGGATCAAACTCTCCGTTTAAAGAGAAGCAAGATTACTCTTGCATCAGTTCGATCATGGTTTGTCGATTTGCTTACTTACCCTTCGGTGGGTTTTTAGCGAATCGACGGGGTGTTATCGTTCATTCGATTCATCTCACAGTATCCAGTTTTCAAGGTTCTCGCGGGCCTCTTTCGAAGCCCTTCGCCGCTTGCCGTGGCGAGCAGCGCAAGGAGATACTTTACTCTCCCGTTTCCCTCTTGTCAAGAACTTTTTTCAA
>NZ_JASJEU010000003.1:0-407242 GCF_030077735.1 Gordonibacter faecis
AAGGGCTCTGCCCTTGCCGACAACTACGTTTGACCTGCAGGTTTGCTGATGCTGAGCGGCAAGGGCAGAGCCCTTGCACTACGGTATATAACGTGCCGGAATAGCACCCCGCCTCACACAAATACCGTGCGTATCAGCAGCATGTACACCACGGTGCCGCCTATCATCGACAGGGACATGTTCTTCTTCCATACGTGCAGCGCCACCACCACGCCGGCAGCAATCAGTTCGGGGGCCATGTGCCACCCGGTCAGGGGGTCGCTCGTGCGGAAGCAATACACGATAAGCAGGCCCCACATGCAGGCGGGTAGCACCTTCCCTAAATAGGTAATCACCTTCGGCGTTTTCTCCACGGTGGGGAAGGCTAAAAACGGTAGCCACCGCGTGAGCTGCGTAGCCAGTGCGCCCGCCGCTATCATGACCACCATCTCAAACGCGCTCATGCGTCCACCTCCGCTCGCGGTTCCAGCTGGCGGCGCAGCAGTAACAGCAGCGCCACAATGCCCAGAAGCGCCGGCACCAAAAACCCGTCCGTGCCGAACACCAGCAAACTCACAAGTGCCGCCCCAAAGCCAATGAGCGAGGCACGATGGTCGTGCTCCTTCATCCAACAATCCAAAAAGATAACGATGAACAGCGCCTTCATGATGAAGTCAATGCCCGTCAAATCAATCGGCAGCCCGGATGCCACATACGACCCCACGGCCGCGAACCCCGCCCAGTACACCAGGTTGAGCGCGCTTATCCACGTGTACACCCAGAACCGGTCGATGCCGTGCGGCACCTCAAGCGGCTGACAAAGCGCGAACGTCTCGTCAATCAGGCCATAGCGCAGAAACGCCGTCTTACGCCCGGCGCCGCGGTACTTCTCCAACATGCTAATGCCGTAGAACATATGCCGCGCGTTGATCATGAACACCACAAGGAACAGCGTGAGCGGCGCAAACGTTGCCGTCAGCATGTCGGCCGCCACGAACTCCGCCGACCCCGCGAAGATGGACACCGCCATGAGGGGTGCGGCCCACGGCGGCAGGCCGAGGGAAGTGGTGTACACGCCGTAGGACAGTCCGCAAAACGCGAAGCCCGCCATAAGCGGCAGCGTCTGCTTGAACGCGAACGGCAGCGCCGCGAATGCGCGAGCGCGGCGACCCGTGCCTAACTGCGCCTCACGGCCAGGATCCGTCACCTTCACCGGCGCGGCTGAAGTTTCTTCCATGATGCTCCTTATCGATGATTGCCACTCCTATGGTATAGTGACCCCGAAAACCATGCAACCGAAGCCGCGCACAGCTAACACGCCCTTCCGGCGTTTTCATTTCATGAATGGAAGGTGTGTTGCAACGGGTTCTTCTTGCCCTTACTAGCTTGCTCCGCTATACTCAATAACTTGTGTACAGACTGAAACAAACGAAAGAAGAGGGAAACCTTGAATCCGCTCCTCATCATTATGCTTATCCTGCTCATCGTGTCGGGCCTGGGCCTTATCGTGTTCATCTTGCTGCACTCCGGCAAGGGCACCGGCATCTCCGATATGATTGCCAGTTCGGTGTATTCCACGCAAACCGGCACCAGTATTGTGGAGAAGAACCTCGACCGCATTACCATTATCTTTGCGATTATCTTTTTGGTTTCGCTCATTATTCTCATGTTCGTGTACCCCCAGGGCACGATCGCTCAGAATTAGTGAAAATTCGCTCTTCACAAGCGATAGAGGTTCCGGTAGAATAACCTCCGTTGCTTACGAGCAGCACTTTGTCGGAGTGGTGGAACGGCAGACACGCTAGCTTGAGGTGCTAGTGCCCGTATAAGGGTGTGCGGGTTCAAATCCCGCCTCCGACACCAAATGTTGAAAGTCGGCCTAACGGCCGACTTTTTTGATTCCGTCGGCTTGTCAGCCGACGGAATCAACCGACGCTGCGGCCGTCTGTGGTACCCAATCTTCGCGCGATCACGGGAACTCGCGTACCGCAGTACGCTTCGTCCCCGCGATCCCACGAATCTCAGGCACCACAGGCGGTCTCGCTGACTTACTACGCCAACCTGGGGGATTATGTTCGCGCTTCGCGCGAATGGGGGTTGGGGTTGTTGTACTGTTACCATTGCTTTAGCGAAAGGGGGTGCGGCTCATGGGCAAAACGCTTGCTACTAAGGATGCGGTTTCGGCTCGTATGCGTGAGGTGCGGCGGGTGCTGTGGGTGGTGCTGCTGCTCAACCTGGCGGTGGCGGCGGCGAAGTATGCGTATGGCGCGCTCAGTGGGTCTGCCTCCATGCAGGCCGATGGTATTCACTCGGTGTTTGATTCGTTTGGAAACGTCGTGGGGCTTATAGGCATTGCGCTTGCGTCGCGACCGGCGGATGAGAGTCATCCGTATGGCCACGCCAAGTTCGAAACGTATGCAAGCCTTGCCATAGGGGTGCTCTTGCTGCTGGCCGCGCTTGAGGTGGGTACGAGCGCGGTGGGCAAGCTTGTGGCAGGCTCCTACACGGCTGAGGTCACGCCGGTGTCGTTTGTGGTTATGGTGGGCACGCTCATCATCAATATAGGGGTGACAGCCTACGAGCGCCGCTGCGGCAAGCGCCTCAAGAGCGAGGTGCTGGCGGCCGATGCCAACCACACGCTTTCCGATGCTTTTGTATCCATTGGGGTTATCGCGGGGCTCGTGGCGGTGGCGCTCGGCTTTCCCATGGCTGACCCGCTCATGGCGCTGGTGGTGACGGTGGCCATCCTTGTCACGGCGTTTGATGTGTTCAAGCACGCGCTGGCCACGCTGTCGGATCGCGCGCGCATCCCCGAAGACGACCTGCGTGCGGCTGCGCTCAGCGTGACGGGCGTCCGCGATGCACACCAGGTGCGCACGCGCGGAACCGAGGGCGAGGTCTACGCCGACTTGCATGTGCTTGTGGCGCCTGAGATGACGGTGGGGGAGGCACACGGCCTCTCAGAGCAGGTGGAAGCGGCTGTGCAAGCGCGCTTCCCCAACATAGTGGATGTACTCGTGCATATAGAGCCCGACGACGGCCATAAGGACTAGGCGGTGCGCATGACGAAGGCGGTCTTCTTTGACGTGGGCAGCACGCTCTTGCGCCCGTGCCCCTCGGTGGCAGAAACCATGGCTGAGGTGGCGGCCGCGCGCGGCCATGCGCTCACAACGCGTGACTTCGAGCAGCACATGCCCGCCATGGATGCCTTCTATGAGGCCGAATACCTGCGCGACGGGGACTTCTGGTGCTCGCATGAGGGCTCGGTGGCCATTTGGCTCGACCAGTACCGCTATGTGTGCCATCTGGCTGGCATCGGCCACGACGCCGATGGCATGGCCGCCCAGGTGCATGCCGCCTTCCGCCGCGCCGACCACTGGGAAACTTACCCGGATGTCAAAGCGTGCCTCCAAGGCCTGAAGGCGCGCACATTACAGCTGGGCGTCATATCGAATTGGGATGCCGGACTGGAAAACTTGCTGCGCGACTTGCGCCTGCTGCCGTACTTCGACGTGGTGGTGTCAAGCGCGGCGGTGGGTTGTCGCAAGCCGAACCCCGTCATCTTCGATCTTGCGTGCGAAGAGCTGGGCGTGCAGCCCGCCGAGGCCATGCATGTGGGAGATCGCCCGGACGCCGATGGTGTGGGTGCTGCGGCTGCGGGCATTCGCCCCGTCATCATCGACCGCCACAACGCCGAATCCTCGTGCCCCTATGAGCGCGTGGAAAGCCTCGTCGACCTCTTAGAGCTGCTCTAATCAACAATTCATTGCGCACAAAAAACGCCCCCCGGACGCGGCATCCGAGGGGCGGTACCTTGTGGAGCGGACGACGGGGTTCGAACCCGCGACCCCGACCTTGGCAAGGTCGTGCTCTACCAGCTGAGCCACGTCCGCATTTTCAAAAAGCACTTCCCAGGGGGGAAGTAGTTGGAGGCGACGCCCGGATTCGAACCGGGGGTGAAGGCTTTGCAGGCCTCTGCCTTACCACTTGGCCACGTCGCCACCTAGCGATCCGTCATAAAAAGGCCGGCCAAAACTCAATGGGTATGACCGGCCTTGCGTTGACGATGGAGCGGACGACGGGGTTCGAACCCGCGACCCCGACCTTGGCAAGGTCGTGCTCTACCAGCTGAGCCACGTCCGCATCGCGAGGAAATATGATACTGGAACGAACGGTTGCGCGCAAGCCTTAATTTTGGAAATTTGTAAACTTCGCCGGCATTCACAGCTACGAACCTCAACCGCAGGCTGAGGCGTGCTTCAAAAAACTGTTGAAACGTTTTACGAAGTGCACTCTAGTCAGTTGCGCAACCTGAGGATATACTTGAGCGATTGCTGGCAGCATCGGGAGTGAGTGCTGCATTCTGAAGGGAACAATATGGACGCGTGCGCGCCCTCTCAGCGGTTTGGTGTCGAACTCAACGACACACCCCCTCTTCCGTGTGAAGGGGCCCTGACCCGCCAGCTTCATACGCACACGTTCGTCACTCTTTCCTTATCCTGTCTTAGTGCGAATGTCGGGCTTTCCGACAGTGCGGAGGCGACCGGCACGTACGGATGCGCTTCATGAGCGCCGTTGAGAGGCGCGCGTTGCCCGGTGAGCGCGAATGTCAAAAAGGTACCTCATCCATTACTTTGACCAGCGGTGCGCCGTTTGACCATCTCGTTGCAACGGATGAAAGCCAATGACGGGGATGTGGCGGCGTGGCGCTGCGAAGTCCCCGCGTCAATCTCGCCGAATCTTTCCGTACGCTATCACTGTTGTGGTGGCGGCACTCCTTATCGGGAGCGGTTACTGGTTCTATCGCCAGAGCATCACGCAGGCCGTGAACTTCACCACCACCTCGTTTATGAACCAGATTGCCGACCACGATGCTCAGAGTATCTACAACCAGATATCGCGCCAGTGGGATTCGCTCGACACGCTTCTTGACCGTTTGGCCACTACGCGCGAAGAGGACTTGTCCGACATATCGTACCTGATGAGCGTTGAGGCGCAGGCTTCCACGTTCGGTAAGTTCTTCCTGGTGTCGGATAAGGGGACGGTGCACGACAGCGCGTATCTCACCACCGAACTTGACCGCATGGACTGGGCCGATACGTATCGCTCGACGCGCATGCGCTCGGTGGTGCGCTATGACTTGGATGAGCCAGAACTTTGGGGTGAGTATCTGCTCTACGTGGTGAAGCTAGAGAAACCGGTGCACTGCAAAGGTGAGCTGATTGAAGGGGTGGTAGGTCTTTCGCCGGTGCACGACATCGAAGAAGGGCTGCGCTTCGAAAGTTTCGACGGCAAGGGCCTGGCAATCGTAGTGCAGGCCTCGGGCGATGTGGTGACGGCAAGCAAATATTACAAGCGTGCTGGCAACGAGAACTTCTTCTCGATTCTTCATGACGCAACCTTTCTTACGGGGTCTTACGAAGAATTGCTCACTTCCGTCTCGCGCGATGAAGATGCCTTCATCGAATACGAACTGTCCGATGGTACTTACTATGCTTCCATCAAGCCTATCGAGGATAGCGACTGGTTTGTCGCTGTTAAGGTGAACTCTTCAGTCATGGCTGATCAGGTGAACGGGCTGCTCATGCGCTCGCTCGCGTTCTTCGGAGTTATGGCCGTTCTGCTGGCTGCGGTCATTGTGATCATCACGCGTTCGGTGCGTGATGCGCGCGTAGCTCGTGCCTCTGAACAGGCGAAATCAACCTTCCTTGCCAACATGAGTCACGAGATACGCACGCCGCTTAATGGCATCGTGGGGCTTTTGTACCTCATGCGCCAAAACCTCGACGACCGCAAGCGTCTGGGCGAGTACCTCGATCAGGCCGACGCCTCGGCAACGTTTTTGAAGAGCGTTATCACCGACGTGCTTGACATGTCGAAGATTGAAAGCGGGCAGCTAGCGCTGTACGAAGAACCCTTCAGCCTCACGTCGATGGTGGGTGACATCGAAGCGCTGATGATTCCGCAGACACGCTCGCGCTCGCTTGCGTTCTCGGTTCATCTTAACAACGTGATGGTGCCCGACGTGGTGGGCGACGAAATGCGCATCAAACAGGTAGTGGTGAACCTGCTGGGCAACGCTGTCAAGTTCACGCCAGAAGGCGGGAGTGTGACACTTTCCGTGTCGCAGCAACCGCGCGATGACGAGGTGCTTACTATCATGGAGGTGTCCGACACGGGGCGCGGCATGAGCCCCGAATTCCTTTCTCGCATTTGGGAGCCGTTTGAGCAGGAGAAACGCCCCGGTTCGCAAAATGGCACCGGCCTTGGTACGGCACTTTCCAAGGTATTGGTGGATGCCATGGGTGGCTCCATTGACGTTGCGAGCACCGAAGGGGAGGGAACCACGTTTACGGTGACGCTGCCTCTGCCCGTTTCCCGTGATGAGGTGGGCGGCCATGCGGCAGGCAACGAGGAATCGGTGGACACGCTTGAGGGCGCGAGCGTGCTGGTTGTGGAAGACAACGCGGTGAACCGCATGATTCTGGTCGACATCTTGGAAGACGAGGGCTGTGTGGTGACCGAGGCGAGCGATGGGCGCGTTGCACTTGAGTGCTTCGAGGCCAGCGAAGTGGGCTCGTTTGATGCCGTGCTCATGGACTTGCAGATGCCCGTGATGGACGGCTACGAGGCAGCAGCGGCTATCCGTGCGCTGCCGCGACCAGACGCTGCGCGCATTCCTATCCTTGCACTCACGGCAAACGCGTTCAGAGACGATGTTGCTCGTGCGCTCAACAGCGGGATGGACGATGTGATAACCAAGCCGCTCGATGTCGGGCTGCTGTTCGAAAAGCTCAAAACGCTTGGTTCGGTGACGCCAACAACGAAGGGAGAAGACGGTGGAAGGGACTAAACTGTTGGGGGTGGTGCTGGCAGGCGCGTTGTGCCTGGGGACGGCTGGATGCGCCGTCGGGGAAGGAGCGGCACCGCCTGCCGAGAAGAAGCAGGTAACCATCAATGTAAAGTGCCCGCCCTTGGCGCTGCCCTACGACGGGGAGCATACCGACACCGAGGCCATTGATTTGCTGCAGGAAGCGGCAGAGGCGTTCGCTGCTTCCTATGAAGATGCCGATGTCACCTTTACCTTTACGCGCTTTCCCTATGTGGAGGAAGATCAGGCCGTGCTTGGCTCGTTTGGAACCGACGATGCGGCTGACGTGGTGCTGGCTGGCCAGTTCAACGTGCCCACCTACCTGCACTCAGGCCGCGCCGCTGCGCTCGACGACGTTATTGATGAGGGGCTGCGAGCGGATGTGGACGAAGCTATTTGGAACCAGTGTTCGCAGGATGGAAGCACCTATGTACTGCCGTTCTACCAGCTACAAAACATTATTATGGTGAACCCTGACCTCATGCGCGCAGCGGGCCTCGAGCGCTTCATTCCCGAGGACGGCTCCGTGGCCCAGTGGTCCACCACCCAGTTCGAAGAAATTCTCGCGGCTCTTAAGGCGTCGATGCCGGACGATTCCACCTACCCGATGGCGCTCTGGGCGGCGAACAACCAGGGCGACACGCACACGATGGCGCTCTTGCGTTCACAGGGGTCAACCATCTATGACGAAAACGGTCGCTTTAACTTTGAGACGCCTGAGGGGGTGGCGGGCCTTGCGTGGTTCGACTGGCTCAACAAGATGGAATACATTCCGAAAGGTGCCGAGAACCTGGAACTCGCCTCGGTCATTAAGCTCTTCGACAACGGGCAGTTGGCTTTCTGTCCCGGCAACAAAACAACCATGCTGAGCGAGCGTGCAGCCGGCTTCACGCCGTTTGCTGCGAACTTCCCCACGCCTGATGGCAAGGGGTGTGCCACGACGTTTCTTACCGGGTTCACGGTGTTTGATAATGGCGATGTCGATAAGGTGCGGGTCGCTAAGGATTTTGTGCGCTTTATCGTAAGCGACGACGACTATCTGCGCTATACGTTCTCCGGTACGCCGGTGAACAAGTCGTTTATTGAACGCAGTGGAGAGACGGGCGTAGCTGCCGAGTTGGACAAGGCGTTTGTTGCCAACTCTGGCAACGTGTATGACTTCCTTAACAACACGCCGAACTGGTCGGGTGTGCGCGACGTATTTTACGTGGGTATTCAAGAACTGCTGCGCGGCACAGCAACTCCCGAGGAAACCGCAGCCACTCTCGACGAAACATGCAACGCCGCCATCGACGAGGGCTATGCAGCTGCCGCAGCATAGAAACGCGCGAAAGACGGTACAAAAAAGGCCGCCGGTAAAAACCGGCGGCCTGCAAGTACGTGGTGGGCGATACAAGATTTGAACTTGTGACCCCTACCGTGTCAAGGTAGTGCTCTCCCCCTGAGCTAATCGCCCACGTAGCTTAAAGATGCTGAAACGTTTCCGTTCCAGCAAGCAGATAGTCTACCAGAACAGAAGCGTCTGTCAAAGCATTATTTTCTGGAATTATAAGGGTTGTGGGCAGGAAGTGCTCTCGCGGTGCGTATCGGGCGGGACGGCGGATGTTCCATTGCCATCCCGCCCGTGCGCTGCAAGGCGCGAAGGAGGGGGAGACGCGCCTGGAAGCGTGCTAGTTCTCTTCCTCGAGTTTCTCGAACTCGTGATGGCCGCAGTTGGGGCAGGCGGGAAGTTTCTCTGTGTCGCTGGTAATTCTTACAATGTAGCCGCAGTTCTCGCAGCGGTAGCGTCCCTCGCCGGGTTGGTCACCTGTTTTGAACTCCATGGCCGATCTCCTTTCGTATGCGGGCAGTGGGTCAGCAGCGAGCCTACCATGGGTTGCGTTGCGTACGGTGGCGCGGGGGAAACGCTTCGTCGAGCATTCGGCGACGACGCTTCTTTCGATGTGGGCGAAAACGCGCCGCGCTGAGCACGAGGACGGATATAATAGGCAGGAGAGAGGGGTCGCGAAACGCGTCGTCGTAAGGGCGGGTGTGCGGGTTCGCGAAGAGGCAGCGAAGGGGAGGCGCATGGGCGCATCAAATTTCAGCGAGGACGTGCTCGCGGGCAAAAGCGAGCACTACGGGCGCGTCGTTGAGGACTTGAGGGCGCGCTACCACTTCGACTTCGTGGCCATGGGGCTCACAGCGTTCATCGGCGCGCCGCTCAAGTGGATTTACAGCGCTGGCGCCTCCGACGAGCGGCACCATCGCATTGTGCTTGCGCCTGGTCACGGCATTGGTGGCATCACCATCAAGGCGGGCAAGCCCATGATGTTCACGAACATCGACGCCGAGATTGACCCGCGCGAGTATTCGTCGTACCCCATCGTGTTCGCCGAGGACCTGCATAGTTTCTGTGCGCTGCCGCTCGTGAAGAAGGGGCGCGTGGTGGGCGCTATTTTGTGCGCCTTCCGCACGGTGAGTGACGCGCACCGTGGGTGCTACGAGCGCTTCATAGCTGACTTGGGCGGCCATCTGGCCGACTTCGACGTAGTCACCGACGACTTTATGGACTTTGAGCGCATAGCCGAAGAAAAGCGCGAAGACGACGCAGCCGACAGCCCCGTGCTGGTACATTCCGAAATATCGCGCGTTATTGCTGCTCAGGAGGCCGAACGCAAGCGCATTTCGCGCGAGCTGCACGACGGCATCGCGCAGGAGTTGCTGGGCATCTCGTTTCTGCTGAAGCGTCTTGAGCCACATCTGTCGCACGATGACGAAGCGCGCCAGCTGTTCTTCGAGGCGAACAACGACATCGACCGCATCTTGGACGAGTTGCACAACCTCTCGGTTGAGCTGCGTCCCTCCGCGCTTGACCACCTGGGGTTCATTCCCGCGCTGCGCTCGCAGGCGGCGGTGTTTGAGAAGACGTATGGCACCGAGATTGTGTTTGAAGGTAACCTCTCGCGTAAGCGCTTCGACCCGGCGTTGGAAACGCAGGCGTACCGCATCTGCCAAGAGGCCATTCTTAACGCGTGCAAGTATTCGGGTGCCGACACGGTGTACGTCACGCTGGAAGATGCCGACGGCTGGCTGCATGCCACCGTGGTCGATCACGGCTGCGGCTTTGATGTGGAGCGGCCAACCATTAAAGGTTCAGGGTGCGGCCTTTCGGGCATGCGCGAGCGTGCGCGGCTTATTGGGGCGTCGCTCACGATGGAATCGAGTACAGAGGGTACCTGCGTGACGCTGGTGGCACCCTTGTCCATAGGCGAAGGGGGGCAGCGGTGATTCGCATTGTATTGGCCGACGACCACGAGGTGGTGCGTGCCGGTTTCAAGATGATTCTCGAACAGGATGCCGAGATTTCGGTGGTGGCGGAAGCGGCCGACGGCGAGCAGGCTTACGCCATCGTGGCGCGCGAGCATCCGGATGTGCTGCTGATGGATATCTCCATGCCGCCGGGGCAAAGTGGGCTTGTGGCCTGCGAAAAGATTGCGCGGGACTTTCCGTCCACCAAGATAGTAATTCTCACGATGTTTGCCGAGCCGGAATATTTGTTCTACACGCTGCGCGGCGGCGCGTCGGGCTATGTGTTGAAGAACTCCACGTCGGAGGAATTGCTCAGCGCGGTGCACGCCGTGGCGGGCGGGGGAAGCTACATTCATCCCAAGATGGCAAGCCTGCTCACCAAGCAGCTGGTGGGCGCGAGCGAGGAAGAAGATCGCTCGTACCAGCACCTGTCGAACCGTGAACTGGAGATACTCCAGCTTCTGGCCAAGGGCTACACGAACAAGGAAATATCCGAACGTATCTTCCTCTCGGTAAAAACCGTGGAGGCGCATCGTTCGAAGATCTACAAGAAGCTGGGGTTCGCGTCGCGTGCCGACTTGGTGTCCTACGCGCTCAAGCACAAGCTGCTGGATGTGTAACGCCTCAGGTTACACGCGCGGGTAAGGGGCCCGCAAGTCTACGCTTCCACCCGCTCGCCCGCAGGTGCTTCGGCAGGCTTTGCGCTTCTGACCAGGCCCAACGCCAGTGCGCGCGTGGGGCACGCATCCACACACGACCCGCAGGCCATGCAGTCGCCGGCGCGCACGAGGATGTCGCGCTCGGTGAGTACCGGGTCAAGGATGGAGGGGTCGGCCAGGCACGCCTTCCGACACGCGTCGCAGTGGATGCACGCCTCGCGGTCGTACTTCACGTTCACCATACCCACGCGGCCGAGCGCCTCGTAGAAGCCGCCGAGCGGACAGAGTGCTCGGCACCACACGCGGTGTCCCCAGAAAAGCTCGGCCACCACAATGGCGGCAAGCACCCACACGCCAGCCACGGCGCCGAACACGATACCCTTGTTGAGCGCGCTGATGGGTGAAAACGCTTCAAACACAGGAAAGCTCGTCAGGGCCGACAGCACCAGCACCGCCAGTGCAATCCACAGCTTCGCATGTCGCGGCACCGGCGTTTCGCGCACCTTCAGCCCCAGCTTGCGGCGCACCGCATCAACCAGCTCCAGCAGCAAGTTCACCGGGCAAATCCACCCACAAAACGCCCGGCCACGCACCAGTCCGTACACAATGAGTACGGGCAGTGCCGCCAAGAGCCAGTCAAGTTCGAACGTTTTTGAGGCGGCGACGACCTGAAGGGCCCCGAAGGGGTCCAGGAGGGTTACCCCTCCCACGGTTGAAGAGGAAAGACTGCCGAAAAAGGGGAGGTCGGCAGGAGTGGAAACAGGGTCGTCGCCGCCAACGGACACCCCGAACAGGCTCCAACCAGCCAGAAGTACCGGCGCCGCAAACAATACGAGCGCGACTACCTGTACGCCATGGCGCAGCCAGGACCATTTGAATGAGTGCGAGGTGTTCGGGGTGCGTTTCATTTCGTTGATGCCTTCTGAATCGTGGGGTCGTCCTCAAAGTTGGCGTATACCAAATTGACGCCGGTCACGCCTTCAATACCAATAAACGTGCTGGCGATGTCGTGTGAATCATCCAGCGTGTCGGCTTCCACGGTCACCACCACTTTGTAGTTGTTGATCTCGTGCACCTCAACGCCGTTAATGTGCGCCAGCGCCTCGGCCACTTGTACGGTGAGCTGCGGTGCCGTTTCTACGACGAGGCTTGAAATAACCATGGTGCGCTCCTTGTTTAGCCTAGTGGTGCCGGGGCGACGGAGGGGGTCGCCCCGGCGGGGGAGGAACAATGAAAGGTGCTAGCCCTGCACGTGGCAGGTGTTGCACTGTTCGTGCGTTGGGTCAATCTCAAGCGTTTGCGCCGAGCCGTCCACATAGTGGTCGTCGGGCAGCGCCACCGAGCCGTTCAGCATGGGGTTCGCGTTCTCGTTCGCGCCGTGGCAGCCGTAGCAGCCCGAAGCGCCCAAGGTCTCGAAGCGCCCCTCGTGCGTCGGCGGCATGACCGGAGGAGCGCCCGCCGGGGTGTCTGCGCCGCTGTTACTTGCAGGAGCTTCGCTCGCGCAGCCTGCCACCGCCAGCGACCCCATGGCCATTGCCAGCACGAGCGCGCCCGTTACCAGGTTCTTTCTCATGGCACTCACCCCTCAGCCTTCGTGATAGAGACGCAGGTCTTCTTGTAGTCCGGCTCTTTCGATAGCGGGCAGTACGTGTCCTGCACCGCCAGGTTAATCAGCGCTTCCTCGGCGAAGAACGGTGCGAACACGATACCTTCCTGCGGCTCGGTGCGCCCGGCTGTGGACGCCTTGATGTCGAACTCGCCGAAGCGCGACTTCACGTGTACGAGGTCGCCATCCTTCACGCCCAGCTTGGAGGCGTCGTTCGGATGAATGTTCAGCAGCGCCTCGGGCAGTGCACGGTCAAGCTCGGGCACGCGGCGGGTCATGGTGCCGGTATGCCAGTGCTCCAGCAAGCGGCCGGTGCAGAAGTAGAACGGGTATTCCTCGTCGGGTGTTTCCGCCGGCGGCTCGTAGGGGCGGAACACCACGGAGGGCTTGGTGTTGGCTGACTTGTAGAAGCTGATATTGTTCGCCAGGCCCTTCTTGCCGTACTGGGCCACGCCCACCTCGTCGAAGCCGTCGGTCTGCTTGCCGTCGGCGAAGCGCCAGTGCGTTTCAAGCCACTTACCGTCAACTTCGCGCACGGGCCACGTCATGCCGTGATGCGTCAGGTATTCCTCGTAGGGGGCCAGCTGCTTGGCTTCCATCTTCAGCTTCGCGCCGAACGTGCCGTCGGCGTCGTCGTTGATAGCCTTGGCCTTGTCGTTCATGCTCGGGTTCGAGAAGATGCGGTATTCCTCCCAGAGCAGGCGGTTCGTCTCGCGGTCGTCGTTCTTGAAGTTCGCGGCATCCTTGTCGTAGATGAAGCCGAACAGGTGGTCAAACGCGTCCTTACCGTCAATCTGCTCGCCGTCGAGTACGCGGCGCGCCACTTCCATGAACGCCCACAAGTCCCACTTGGCCTCGCCCGGCGGATCCACGGCCTTCTCGAACACCGACGAGCGGCGCTCGGCGTTGCCGAACTGGCCTTCGCGCTCAACCCACAGCGCCACGGGCAGTACCACGTCGGCGTACTGGGTGGACAGCGTCGGGTACACCTCGTTCACCACGATAAACGTGTCGAAGATGCCCTTCTTGTCACCGCGACCGAGGAAGCGGGTGAGGTTCGGCATGGACTGTGCCCAGTTGTTGTGGGCCGACCACAGAAAGTCGAGGTTGCCCTTGGACATTTCGCGGAAGATTTTCACCGTGTGCATGCCGGGCTTCTGGATGGCGTCGAGGTAGCCCTCGGGCAAATCCCAAATGGCCTCGGTGTAGCGGCGGTGCTGCGCGTTGGCCACCAGCAGGTCGGCCGGCAGGCGGTGTGAGAACGTGCCCACTTCACGCGCCGTGCCGCAGGCGGTCGGCTGGCCGGTGAGCGAGAACGGGCCGCAGCCCGGGCGGGCAATCTTGCCGGAGAGCAGGTGGATGTTATAGATGTTGTGGTTCATCCACGTGCCGCGGTTGTGCTGGTTCACGCCCATGGTCCACAGCGACATAATGTTCTTGCTCGGGTCGGCGAACTCCAGCGCGAGCGCCTTCAAGTCCTCCACCGGCACGCCGGAAAGCTCGGAGGTGTATTCGAAGGTGTAGGGCGCCAGGCGTGCGGCGTATTCCTCAAAGGTGATGTTGCTCACCTTGTCGACGGACTGGCCGATTTCGCTCGCATCGTAGCCGTCCTCGGTGGCGTTGCCGATATTTTCGGTACCCTGTTTGAACTGCAAGTGGTCGTTCACGAAGGCCTCGTCGTACTTCTTGTTCTGCACGAGGTAGTTTGCGATGCAGTTGGCTATGGCAAGGTCGGTGCCAGGCTTGAATAGCATGACGGTGTCGGCGCTCACGGATGTGCGCGTGCGCAACGTGCCCAGGTCGTAGTGTTTTACGTTGCGGCCGGAAAGCTTGCGGGCCGTCAGGCGCGAGTACAGCATGGGGTGCGCTTCGGCCATGTTGGCGCCCCAGGTGACGAACACGTCAGCGGTGTCAAGGTCAGCGTAGCAGCCAGCCGGCTCGTCGGTCTGGAATACGTTCATGAAGCCCACCACAGCACTTGCCATGCACAGGCGTGCATTCGGGTCGACGTTGTTGGACAAAAGACCCGCCTTGATGAACTTGGCGCACGCATAGCCCTCGGTGATGGGCTGCTGGCCGGAGAGCCAAAACGCCAGGCGGCTCTTATCGTTCTTCCACGTTTCCTTCAGCTTGGACGACACTAGCTCAAGCGCCTCGTCCCACGTGGCCTCGCGCAGGCCCTCGTCGGTGCCCTTGGTGGACTTGTCCTCGCGAATGAGCGGCTTCGTCAGGCGGTCGTCTCCGTAGAGAATCTTGCCCAGGTAGTAGCCCTTCACGCAGTTCAGGCCCTTGTTGGACTGGTTGTCTGGGTCGCCGGTCACGCTGATCAGCTTGCCATCTTTCACCTCGCACAACACACCGCAGCCGCAGCCGCAGAAGCGGCAGACTGCCGTGTACTTCTGACCCTCACCCGATGCGGCGCCTGCCGGCTGGGACCCGCTTGAGCAGCCGGTTGCCGACGCGAGCGTTCCCGCTGCAGCGGCGCTTGCCAGTGCGACGGCGGTCGCCTTGACAAATGCTCGTCTTGAGATGTCCATGACACCCCTCCTTCTATTCGCTCCCTGTACGCTCTTCATGCTGTTCCACCCGTTTCCTCAAACGGAGTAACGCAAACCTCAAGCTGGCCGCGCGCGTGATGCGCTAGCCAGACGCCTGCTCGGCGCGCTCGGCGGCCGGCGCAATGCGAATGGCCACCACGGGGTCGTCCACCACACAGCGCTCTACGCAGAGGCCACATCCAACACACGCGTCTTCGTCGATGACGGGGGCGAACACCGAATGGATGGCGTCGCCCTCGCGCAGGCGGTAATCAATATGAATAGCCTGGTCAATGAGGGGGCAGGTGCGGTAACACACCTCGCAGCGCATGCCTTGGAAGGCGATGCAGACATCCTCATCAATAACGGCTACGCCCATGCGCACCTCCGAGCGCGCGCTAATATCGCGGAGCGCGCCGGTGGGGCAGGCGGAAACACAGGGGAAATCTTCACAGAGGCGGCACGCCTGGGCGCGCGCGTCGATGACCGGCGTACCCACGGCAAAACCCGCATCGTCGCGGGCCGGGGAAAGGGCCAGGTAGGGGCATGCTTCAATGCACTTGCCGCACTTGATGCAACGGGAGAGGAAGTCCTGTTCGCTCTGCGCGCCGGGCGGGCGCAGGAGGCTTGCCTGACCACGCGCGGCGTAGGCAACGCCCTGGAAGGCAACGACTGCGGCCGAAAGGCCTGCTATGATGCTCGAAAGTTTCATCCACTGCTCCCTCTTTGTGTGCATCTTATGATGCGCTAAAGCAGGCCCGCTGCCTATCGGGGCAGTCCCGGGGCGCATTGAGGGAACCCCCTCAAAGAGGCGAGGGTTTTTTCCTATTCTTTCAGTGGGTGAAAGAAGTGCGTTACTGAGAAATGCGTATGCCCACGTACACGGCGGTTTCGGGCAAGCCTTTCACGCTATACACGTCAGAGAGCGCGATGGCGGAAATGCGCCAGTTGTACGTGGTGCCGTTTGCGTCCATTGACCCGGCCAAATAGGTGTTGCCCGCCTCGTCTTCGGCGGGCTCGCCCGCGGTAGAAAGGTCGAAGCCCTCGGCGGCTGCAGCGGCCTGAAGAGCGCCCACTACGCTGCCGGAAGAGAAGTCGGCGTACTTCACGCGCAGGCCGGAAGAGCCGTCGGAATCCTTCGTCAAGCGCCACGAGCCGTTGAGCAAAAGTGTGGCATCGGCGGCCGAGAGGCTGGAAATGCCCTTCGCGTAGAAGGCGGCGGCCTCCAGTTCGCTCACGTCGTCGGGCAACTTTACCACGTCGAGCACGCCTGCGTCGTCGCCTTCGGTGGCAGTGAGATCAAGCACGGTGTAGCCCGCTTCGGCAAAGGTGCCGCGGATGCCCTCATCGTCGAGGGCCGCCAGGGAGGCGAGGTTCGGTAAGCTTTCAGTTGAAGCAGGGCGGGCGAGGTTTTGCTCGATGCTTGCCTGGGTGCGCTCGGCTGAATGGGTCACCGTATCAATGATGGTGAAGAGGAATATTCCCCCTATGATGGCCGCCGCCACGATGAAGCCAATCATGACCATCATCTGGGGTTTTGGCGCGTCAAGGGGGCGCGCGAGCGAGCTTCCGTCCAGGTAGCGAACGGGTCCGTCACCCGCGTTATAAGCGTTTTTGCGCGCGTTGAAAAACATGAGTATACTCCTGAGGGGTTTGTGTGCTTTGCGCATTATAGCATTGTTCGCCAGCACGCCTCATGATAGGATACGCCACGCCCATGGGGGAGTAGTTGGCACGACAGGTCGTGCGGTGCGTTCAACATCATGGCGCTTACGAGCGTCTGGCGTACCTTAATCAACGAGACTCATGGTACGAGGCCGGTTCATACCCGCTTCGTACCATGAGTTTTTTTGTGCCCACACCCGCGCGGGACCCCGCTTATAACGGCCGGGGGGAAGGTATTCGACAAAGGAGTAGACAAGCAGTGGATCTCTCGATATTTACGACACCCGAAGCCTGGATCAGCCTGATCTCCCTTATCTTTTTGGAGATAGTACTCGGTGTGGACAACCTGGTGTTCATTTCCATCACCACCAACCGTCTTCCCGAAGACAAGCAGCACATTGGTCGCAAGCTCGGTTTGGCGGGCGCGCTCGTGATGCGCATCGTGTTTTTGTGCTTCGCGTCCTACCTGGTGCATATGACCACGGCGCTGTTCACCGTGGATTTGGGCCCCTATCAGCACGGGTTCTCCGTGCGTGACCTCGTGTTGCTCATTGGTGGCGCTTACCTTATATATAAAGGTATCTCAGAACTTGTTGACATGCTGCGCCTCACCGAGATCAAAGCCGAGCACTGCGAGGAACACAAGGCGCTGCACATGATCACGTTGCCGCAGGCCGTGGGCACTATCATGGTGATGGACCTGGTGTTTTCCATTGACTCGGTCATTACGGCCGTGGGCATGGCCGACCACCTTATCATCATGATTATTGCTGTCATGCTGGCGGTTATCCTCATGATGGTCTTCATCGATCCTATTTCAAACTTCATCAACGGCCACCCGGAAATGAAGATGCTCGCGCTGACGTTTATCGTGGCCATCGGTGCGCTCTTGGTGATGGATGCCGCCGGCTTCCACACGGGTATTGAGCTTTTGCACATGCCGTTGGAGAAGCTCATCGTGTACTTCGCCATGGTGTTCTGCATTGTGCTGGAGCTTATTCAGATGCGTTACAACGCGAACTTCCTCGCGTGGCGCAAAGAGCGCTGGGCGAATGAGACGGCTGCGCAGATTGAGACCGTGCGCAGCGAAATGATGGAGCAGATGGAGCGCGAGGCGGCTGCCGACAAAACGGCGAAGACGGAGTCTCAGAAGAGCGACGAGCCGCGGCCTGAGCGCATCACGCCGGTTATTATTGGCAACAACGTATATGTGATGATGCCCATGGCCGGCGAAGATGCCGCGTCGTTTAAGGAGCTCATGGCCAGCTCCACCTCGGCAGGCGACACGTTCTCCCAGCCCCTCGAAATCGACGCGGGCAATGTGGAAGTAAAAGACGCCGAGCCCACGTACGAGGAACCCGCGAGCAAGTAAGCACTGCCTCGCAGGTTAACTGTGGGGGCTGTGGAATGCGGCGGCGAGTCTGCGCCGCCGCATTCCTCGCTTCGCAAAAAGTGTGACGCGCTTCGCGCTCCTGATTACACCAAGAGGCGACCAACATCCCTACCCTTATGACGCGGGCTGACTGACTTGAAGGCGATATCTTACAATTGGGGCTACCCCCGTAGGGATGCACTCCAGTGCATCCGTTCGCGCGAAGCGCGAAAACGCAGGTCGTGCTCGTATTCTCCGCCTAGCGGCGGAGCGGGTGCTCTGGAGAGCACCCCTACGGAGGTTACCGTTCTTGTGAGAAAAACTTACAAGTATGCGCCCTCGTCATAGGGACAGGGAAAAGAGATACCTTGCGGTTTAATCAGTAGCGCGAAGCGCGTCACACTTTCCCTCTATGCGTGCTACCATACATTTATGACTTATGAAGTAAGAAATTCTTTGCGGCTCAGGAGTTGGGATTATTCGAATCCTGGCTGTTATTTTGTCACTGCTTGTACTTTCGAGCGATTGCCTCTGTTTGGTTATATTGAGGTGATTGATGAGGGCTTTTCGCACATGGCTAGGATGCGCTTGAGTGACCAAGGTCGTTTGTGTAAGTCTGCCATTTTGTCCGCCAGCGAAACGTATGGGCAAGTAGATGTCGATACCTTTGTTGTCATGCCTAATCACATTCACTTGCTTGTTCATCTTCAAGATAGTTTGCAAGATGGTACCCCTCGGAGTTTGCTGTCTCGATTTGTGGGATTTATTAAGGGACGCGTTACCCGTGAGGCGCGAAAGACATGGCCCGAAGCGCAGATTTGGCAGAAATACTTTTATGACCATGTTGTAAGAGATGAAGCCGATTATCTGCGCATTTGGGAATACATCGAGAATAATCCCGCACGTTGGGCGCAGGATCGCTATTGGTTTGACGAAGGGGATGGGCAGTAAGCAGAAATCTCCCAACGCAGATCAAGTGTGACGCGCTCACGCGCTGGCTAGTACACCATAAGATGATCAACATCCCTATCCTTACAACGCGGGTTGACTGACCTGTAGGCGTTAACTTGCAAGAGGCATAACCTCCGTAGGGACGCTCTCCAGCGTCCGTTCGCGCGAAGCGCGAAAATGCAGGTCACGGTTGCATTCTCCGCCTTCGGCGGAGCGGATGCACTGGAGTGCATCCCTCACGGGGGTAACCTAACAGGTAAGGTTAACGTTATCTGCGTATGCCCGCGTCATAATGCAAGGGTAGGCGGGGGTCTTCTGGCGTAATCAGCAGCGCGAAGCGCGTCACACTTTTGTTGCGCGGGGGCTTTTGCAGTCCCCTCAACTACGCTTCACTTACTCCTTCTGCGAAGAGGCTGTAGCCTTCTTCGGAGATGAAGAAGCGGGCGGCGCGGCGCATGATGTGGGCGGTGAAGGGGGTGGTGAGGCGCGTTGCCTCGCCATCGTACTGCACCTCCATGGGCGGGTCAGCCTCCACACGCACCTCACTGGCGCGGTGCAACTCCAGCGAATCGGTGCGGTCGGGGAAGTCGCCGCCGCGGTCGAGCAGCCCCGCGAACAGGGCGGGGATCAGCTCAAAGGCGTTTTGCGCTTTCAGTACCACCACGTCAAACACCCCGTCGCGCGGCTCGTTTTCGTGCGTGACCGTGATGTCGAACTGGATCTTTGAGAAGTTCACCAACAGGATACCAAGGCCCTCACTTTCCACCTCTTCGCCATCAAGCGTCAGCTTGAACTTGGAGGTTTGCGGAAGCGGGTTGGCAATGGCGGCCGAAAGGTACGCCATGGGCCCCAGCAGGCGCTTCGCGGGTGCGGCGCCGTGCATGATGGCGGCATCGTAGCCCGCCCCGGCCATGATGCCAAAGCCGAAGCGGCGGTCGTCTACCTCTATTTCACCCAGGTCGAAGTCGAGCGTGCGATCCTCGCGCACCAGCTTTGCGAGTGCGTGGGGCTCAAGCGGCGAAGCCAGGTTGAGCGCAAGCAAATTCGCCGTGCCAGCGGGGAAGGGCAGGATGGGCACGCCGGTGTTCGCCAGCCGGTAGCTCACCGTGGCTACCGTGCCGTCGCCGCCGCTTGCCACCACGGCGTCGAAGTCCTCGGCATCGTGGAGTAAATCGCGCACGTCGGTGGTGCCGTCGGTTGAGCGGATGCACACCTCGTCGCCATCACACACGAACGAACGGATGAAATCGTACACGGCTCCTTCGCCGAAGCCCGACGCGAGGTTATTGATGACGAGCAGTTTCACGGTTTCCCTTCCCGATGGTTTGCTATGATGGCATGGTACAACATGAGGCGCGGATGACAAGGCAGGGAATCTCGTACATGTATATTGCTACTCAAGAAAACCTCGTGGCGTTTGTTGAACGCGCCCGTACGTCGAATGTGCTCGCCATCGATACCGAGTTCCTCCGAGAGAAAACGTACTACGCAAAGTTGTGCCTGCTCCAGCTGGCGACCGATGACGAGGTGGTCATTGTTGACCCGTTTGAGGTGGACGACCTTTCCGTGTTGGTGCCTCTGCTGTTGGACGAAAACATGGTGAAGCTGTTCCACGCCGGTGGACAGGATTTGGAAATTATCCTGCGTGAAGTGGGCGTATTGCCGCGTCCCATCTTCGACACGCAGATTGCCGCCGCACTGCTGGGGCACACGCAGCAAATTGGCTATGCGGCGCTTGTGCATGCGGAATGCGGGGTGTCGCTCAAGAAGATTGACTCGTTCACTGACTGGTCGCGTCGGCCACTTTCGGCCTCGCAGCGCGATTATGCGGCCGATGATGTGGTGTATCTGCCGCGCCTCTACAACAGCATGCGCGCGGCGCTCATCAAGAAGGGGCGCCTGTCCTGGCTTGACCACGACTTCGCGGAGTTGTCTGACCCCAAGCGTTACGAGACGAACGAGCGCGACCGCTACCGCCGGTTGAAGCGCGTGTCGCAGTTGTCGCGCCGGCAGCTGTCCGCCGCGCGCGAGGTGGCGGCGTGGCGCGAGCTGGAGGCGCAGCGCCGCGACGTGCCGCGCAAATGGGTGATCACCGACGAGCAGATTGTGGAAGCCTGCAAGCGTGAGGCGCGCACAATTGACGAGCTGTTTATGGTGCGCGGCATGTCCGAGCGCCTGTCCACCAAGGACGCGCGCGCCGTGGTGAGCCTCATGGCCTCGGCGCTCGATGCGCCGCCCGACACGTGGCCCGAGATGGATCGCTGTTCGAAAAGCGAGCCGAATGTTGATGCGGAACTCGACCTCATGAGCGCCATCGTGCGCCTGCGCTCTAAGCAGCACGGCATTGCGTTTCCCACGCTGGCCAGCCACGATGACCTTGCGCGCGTGGCGCGCGGCTACCGCGAAGATATCGACCTTCTGCGCGGCTGGCGCCGCACCATTGTGGGTGAGGAACTGCTGGAGTTGCTGGAAGGGCGGCTTGCGCTCAGCTTGCGTGAGGGCGAGTTGGTTATCGAGGGCCATAACCCCGCCTAGGACGGCGTAACGTGCGCTGCGGCACCGTTGCGGCGCGGTTGCAACTAGTTCACGAATTGGCAACAAGCGTTTGGTGATTCAGCGGTGTTTGCAAGCCGTTTTTCGCCCGCATTCGGGCTCCGGTATACTACGGATGTACGTATAAAAGCGGCCCTGCGTGGCCGCGCGAGACTATTCCTCTGAAGGAGTGGTGTAAACCATGTTCTACGGATTCGATGCGAGCTATTTGGCGCTCATCGTGGTGACGCTGGTCATTGGCCTGGGTGCCACGTGGTACGTCAATTCCCAGCTGAAGAAGTACACGCATGTGCCGGTGTCCAACGGGCTGACGGGCGCGGAGGCGGCGCGACGGATGCTGGCGTACTACGGCATCACGAACGTTGAGATTCGCCGCGGCGGGCCTGGTCAAGACTTCTTTGACCCGCGCACGAACTCGGTGACGCTCTCGGCAGACGCCTACGATGGACGGTCGATCACGGCCACGGCCACGGCCTGCCACGAGGTGGGTCATGCGTGCCAGTATGCCCAGAATTATGCGCCCATGAAGATTCGCGGCGCGCTGGTTCCCGTGGTGAACCTTGCGTCAAACGCCTGGATTTTCCTGCTGCTTATCGGCATCCTTATGAGCTTCCCCTCGCTTATCACGCTCGCCATTATTTTGTATGCGGTGGCAGTGCTTTTCCAGGTGGTTACCCTGCCGGTTGAGTTCAACGCCTCGCGTCGCGCGATGACGTACATGAACACCATCGGACTTCCGCAGGGCGAGCAGGCGGGTGCCTTTAGCGTGCTGCGTGCCTGCGCGTTCACCTACGTGGCGGCGGCGCTCACCTCCATCCTGCAGCTTTTGTGGCTGCTTGGTCAGAACCGCGAATAGCGGCGCGCCATGGGGGAGCGAGGAGAAGGGGGTCGCGCGAACGTAGATGCGGCACTGAGCCGTGCCCGCGCTGCGACCTCGGGAACTGCCGGTGGTGAATCTCGGGACGCGCAAACGCTGTCGGTGTCGGCGGCGATGGCGCTTGCGAAAGGCGCGCTGGAAGGCGTGGTGGTACGCCTTGTGGGCGAAGTGTCCGAGGTGTCGTGCAAGCCGGGCTACAAGGCCGCCTATTTCACGGTGAAAGACAAGAGTGCGTCGTTGCCGTGCATGATGTGGAACAACCGCTACGAGGCCTCGGGTGTGCGCTTGGTCGTGGGTCAGCTGGTGGAGTTGACCGGCCGTTTTACGCTCTATGCGCCGAAAGGGCGCATGAATTTCGATGTGTTTTCCCTCTCGCTGGCGGGCGAGGGTATGCTGCGCCAGCAGGTGGCCGACCTGGCCCGCAAGCTGGAAGCCGAAGGGCTCATGCGCGCCGAGCGCAAGCGGCCGCTGCCGAAACTGCCGCAGTGTATTGGGCTTGTGACCTCGCCGCGCGGTGCGGCCGTGCACGACGTTTTGCGCACGCTGCGCCGTCGTTTCCCGCTGGCGCGCGTGCTGGTGGCCGGCGTGCCGGTAGAAGGCCGTGAGGCACCAGCGCGTATAGTTGAGGGTATCCGGTGCGTGTGTGCTGCGGGTGCTGAAATGGTGCTGGTGGTGCGCGGCGGTGGCTCGTTTGAGGACCTCATGCCATTCAACGACGAGGGGCTGGCGCGCGCCATTGCGGCGTGCCCTGTGCCTGTGGTGACGGGCATTGGCCATGAGCCGGACACCTCCATCGCCGACATGGTGGCCGACCTGCGTGCTTCTACGCCCACGGCCGCAGCTGAGGCGGCGGCGCCGGCGCGCGAGAGTTTGGAGCGCTTCTTCGAGGCGCGGGCGCGCTCGCTTTCCACCTGTGTTGCGCGCTCTCTGGAGCGCGAAGGTGCCGCGCTTTCTCGGCTGGCTGACCGGCCGGTATTCTGTGACGCAACCTTGCTGTTTGCGATGGAAGCCCAGACGCTCGATATCTACGCCGACCGTCTGGCGCGCTCCCTTCCGCGGGCACTTGAGCGCGATGGGGCGGCCTTGGCGGCGGCTCGCGCACGCCTTACTCATATGTTGCCGCGTGCGACGGAGCGCGAGCGGGCGCGTGTTGAATCGCTGCGCGGCCGCCTCATTGTGCGCGGCGGTGAGATGATTGCGCCGTACCGCGCCCAGACGGGTATTGCGGCTGCTCGCCTGCATGACCTTTCGCCACTGGCCATCATTGGGCGCGGCTATGCGGTGGCGCGCACCGAAGAGGGCGCGGTGGTGAAGAGCGTGGATCAGGCTCCGCCCGGCGCACCTGTTGTGGTGGCTGTAGCTGATGGTGAACTGGCATGTCGCGTGGAGGAAACGCGGCACATCGAGACGACCGTACTTACGTGGGAGGAGAAAGCATGACCGAGCAAAAGCCTATCGAGGAAATGACGTTTCGCGAGGCTATGGCTGAGTTGGACGGCATCGTGGGGGTGCTGGAGAGCAACACGCTGGAGCTGGAAGACAGCCTGAAAAGCTACGAGCGCGGCGTTGCTTTGCTTGCGGCCTTGCAGGGCCGGCTCGCCGAGGCGCAGCAGAAGGTTGACGTGCTGATGGGCGAACTTGTAGGCGAAGCGGACGACGCATCGCGTGATTCTAGCTTGTCTTAGAGAAGGGGTTTATTATGCGTAAAGATGATTGCTTGTTCTGCAAGATTGTGGCGGGGGAGATTCCTTCGACGAAGGTGTATGAGGATGACCGCGTGCTCGCGTTTGAGGATGTCAACCCACAGATGCCCGTACACACGCTCATTGTGCCGAAGAACCACTACGACAACATCGGGGATGGCATTCCCGATGAAGAGATGGGCTATCTGTTCAACACCGTGAAAAAGGTGGCCGAGATCAAGGGCATTGCCGAGAGCGGCTACCGCGTTATCGTGAACACCAACGACGATGCCCAGCAGACCGTGCATCATATTCACGTCCATGTGCTCGGCGGCGCGCCCATGAACTCTGGTAATCCTTCGAAGTAACTGGTGAAGTAACCTCAAGCCTTTTCGGTGAGTGGCACGCCGTTTGCCGAAACATAGGGGGCCAATCATTCGATGACCATATCGCATCCGTACAATTGTTAATTTAGGGAATAACACCTAAAAGGAGGCGGGTCGTTGAACGTACTAGTTATCAATGCAGGATCATCTTCCTTGAAATATCAGCTGGTGAACGTGGAAAATCACCAACTGCTCGCCAAGGGTATTTGTGAGCGCGTGGGTTCTGCCGAGGCGTTTCACAAGCACGGGCTGGATAAAAACGAAGTGGTCATCGACGCGAAGATGGCCGACCACGACGACGCAATGGCACTGGTGTTGGAGTCGCTCACAAGCGGCGCGACGAAGGCCATTGAATCGCTGGATGAAATTGACGCGGTGGGGCACCGCATCGTGCAGGGCGGCAAATACTTTGACCGCTCGGTGCTCATCGACGACGACGTCATCAGCAAGATTGACGAGTTGGCCGAGCTCGCACCTCTGCACAACAAGGCGGCACTCATGGGCATCCATGCCTGCCTCAAGCACATGCCGGACGTGCCTATGGTGGCAGTGTTCGACACGTCGTTTTTCCAGACGCTGCCGCCGAAGGCCTACATGTACCCCTTGCCCTACGAGCTGTACGAAAAGTACGCCATCCGCAAGTACGGCGCGCACGGTACGTCGCACCGCTACATCTCCGAGCGCGCGGCAGTGGTGCTCGACGAACCGCTTGAGGACCTGAAGCTCATCACCTGCCACCTGGGCAACGGCTGCTCCATCAGCGCCATCGACCACGGCGTGGCGGTGGACACCTCCATGGGCCTCACGCCGCTTGACGGCCTCATGATGGGTACGCGCTGCGGCGCCATCGACCCGGCCATCGTGCCGTTCGTCATGGAACACGAGAACCTCACGCCCGCTGAGATGAACGACCTTATGAACAAGAAGTCGGGTTTGCTTGGCATTTCCGGCATCTCCAACGACCTGCGCAGTGTGCGCGACGCCTCCGAGAAGGGCGACGAGCGCGCCATGCTGGCCTACGACATGTACTCCAACTCGGTGAAGAAGTACATCGGCCAGTACATCGCCGTCATGGGTGGCGTGGACGCCATCGTGCTCACGGCCGGCGTGGGCGAGAACTGCGAGAAGATGCGCCGCATGATTTTCACGGGCCTGCAGCCGCTCGGCATCATTCTCGACGAAGAGAAGAACCGCCAGCGCGGCTTCGAGCGCGAGATTTCGTCCGACAACTCGCAGGTGAAGATCATTATCATCCCCACCAACGAGGAATACATGATCGCCCGCGACACCTATGAAATAGTTCACGAACGCGTCAACGAACCACTTTTTACTGAGTAAATAATTTTGTCATCCTGAGCGAGCGAAGCGAGTCGAAGGATCCCGTGTGGTGCCAGCAGTGAGACTTCCTGCTATCGCCGCTCGGGATCCTTCGACTACGCGCCTGCGGCGCTCCGCTCAGGATGACAACGGGGGTTACACCCGGTGAAACTCCTACGCCTTCGCCGCCTGTGCTTGTACGCAGGTGATGGCAATGACGCCTACGATGTCGTCGGCGGAGCAGCCGCGCGAGAGGTCGTTCACCGGGGCGGCGATGCCCTGGGTGATGGGGCCGTATGCCTCGGCCTTCGCCAGGCGTTGCACCAGCTTGTAGCCAATGTTGCCGGCATCCAGGTCGGGGAATATGAGCACGTTCGCCTGCCCGGCCACCGCAGAGGTCGGTGCCTTCGACGCTCCCACGGACGGCACGATGGCGGCATCCAGCTGCAATTCGCCATCCAGCGCCAACTCCGGCGCTAGTTCTTTGGCGATGGCGGTTGCCTCCACCACCTTGGCGGCGTCCTCGTTCTTCGCCGACCCATAGGTCGAATGCGACAGCAGCGCCACCTTCGGCTCGGTGCCCAGCAGCGTGCGCCACGACTTCGCCGAGTTCACGGCAATGTGCGCCAGGCGCTCGGCGTCGGGCTGCACCTCCAAGCCGCAGTCGGAGAAGATGAACGTGCCCGCTTCGCCCATCTCGCAGTTCGGCACCACCATCACAAAGAATGAACTCACCAGCGCCACACCCGGCGCAGTCTTCAAGATTTGTAGGCAGGGACGCAGCACGTCTCCCGTGGCGTGGCACGCGCCCGCCACCATGCCGTCGGCGCGGCCCATCTTCACCATCATCACGCCGAAGTACAGCACGTCGTCCATAAGTGCAAGCGCCTGATCAGGCGTCATGCCCTTGTGCTGGCGCAGTTCGAACAGCTTGTTGGCCAACTCTTCGCGCATATCGGAGGTGCGAGGGTCAACAACAAGGGCCCCGTCGAGAGCATACCCGCTCGCCTGTATGGCATCCGCGTCGCCAAGAATAATCAGGTTAGCCGTCTCCTGGGCCAGAATGCGCTCGGCGGCAACCAGCGTGCGTTCGTCGTCGCCTTCGGGCAGCACGATGGTCTGCTTGTCGGCCGCGGCACGCGCGAGCATGGAATCGAGGAATGAACTCATAGCACCATCCTTTCGTAAGTTATCCGGTTTGTATGATAATCCACGCAGCGTTTCGGCTTCCCGGTAAAATAGCTGCTCGGTGTAATAAGCATATAGTTCGGGCCGGCGCGGCCCTGGTAAACCTCAGGATAAAGGAAGGTGCCCCCATGGGTGTGCAGTACTGCGATTTCAAGGACGTCGACATCGACGAGGTGGACGCTGTTGTTGTAGGCAGCGGTTTTGCCGGCAGCGTGATGGCGCGCGAGCTGGCCGAACGCGGCGGCAAGCGCGTGTTAGTCATTGAGAAGCGCCCGCACATCGGCGGCAACATGTACGACGAGCTGGACGAAGCGGGTATCCTCGTGCACCGCTACGGGCCTCACATCTTCCACACCAACGACAAGCGCGCCTTCGACTACGTACGTCGTTTCACCGAATGGCGTGACTACCAGCACGAAGTGCTCGCCGACTGGTACGGCACCTATATGCCTGTGCCGTTCAACAAAAACTCGATGGAAATTGCCTTTGGCGAAGAGAAGGCCGCGCATCTCACCCAGAAACTCATCGACACGTTTGGCGACGAGCGCAAGGTTACCATCACCGAGCTGCGCGCCCAGAACGACCCTGAGCTGGCCGAAATCGCCGACTTCATCTACAAGAATGTGTTTCTGTACTACACGCAGAAGCAGTGGGGCCTCACGCCCGAAGAGGTTGACCCCTCCGTCACGGCGCGCGTGCCCGTGTTCGTTTCGCGCGACAACCGCTACTTCCAGGACGCCTACCAGGGCATGCCGCTGCATGGCTACACGCCGCTGTTTGAGCGCATGCTCGACCACGAAGGCATTCAGGTGTGCCTGAACACCGAGGCAGAAAGCGTGTTTGACCTGGAGTTCGAAAGCGACGATGAAGACGCACCGCTGTCGGCCATCAACATGAAGGAGCGTCCGTTCACGGGCCCCATCATCTACACGGGTCCGCTGGATGAACTCTTCCTGTCGCGCTTCGGGCGCCTGCCGTACCGCAGCCTGGACTTCGTGTACGAGACACACGACACCGAACACGTGCTGCCCTGCGGCACGGTGAACTTCACGGTGACCGAGGATTACACGCGCATCACGGAGTTCAAATACCTCACCGGCCAGACCGCCGACAAGACCACCATCATGAAGGAGTACAGCCACTCCTACGACGACCCGAAGACGCAAACGCCGTACTACGCCATTCTGTCCGACGAGAACACGGCGCACTACGAGCGCTACCGCGCCCTCACCTCAACGCTGGACAACTTCCACCCGCTGGGGCGTCTGGCGGAGTATCGCTACTACAACATGGACGTTATCATCGGGCGCGCGCTGGCGCTGGCCGATGAGCTGGTGGGGTAGGGCAGCGCACCATGAAAACCCTTTCGTTTGCCGTGCCGTGCTACAACTCGGCCGCCTACATGGATAAATGTATCGAATCGCTGCTTGCCTGCGGTGATGACATTGAAATTATCATCGTTGACGATGGGTCGACCAAAGACGACACGCCCGCGAAGGCCGACGAGTGGGAGCGCCGTTACCCGGACATCATTCGCGCCGTCCATCAAGAAAACGGCGGGCATGGCCAGGCCGTGAACACGGGCCTGGCGCACGCGACGGGTCGCTACTTCAAGGTGGTGGACTCCGACGACTGGCTTGACGAGCGCGCCATGGCCGAGATCATGACGTATCTGCGCCGCCAAAACGAGCTTGAAGACGCCACCGACCTGGTCATCGGCAACTATGTGTACGAGAAGGTGGCGGAAGGTGCCCGCACGGTCATGCACTACCGCAACGTGTTTCCCGAGGGGCGCGAGTTCGGCTGGGACGAGGTGGGCCACTTCGGTCAGAGCCAATATTTGCTCATGCATTCGGTTATCTATCGTACCGAGCTGCTGCACGAAATGGGCCTCCAACTGCCGAAACATACGTTCTACGTGGACAACATCTTCGTGTACGTGCCGCTACCGCACGTGAAGACCATCTACTATCGCGACGTGGACATGTACCGCTACTTCATTGGCCGCGAAGATCAGAGTGTGAATGAAAGCGTCATGATGGGCCGCATCGACCAGCAACTGCGCGTGACGCGTCTCATGATTGACGCGGTGCAACTGCCGGGTGGTGTGCCTGAGAAGCGCCTCGAGCGCTATATGGAGAACTACCTTTCCATGATGATGTGCATCTGCTCCATCTTCCTGCGCATGATTGACACCGATGAGGCGGAGGATAAACGCGAGGCCATCTGGGGTTACCTAAAGGCGCAGAACCCCGACGTCTACCGCCGCATCCGCCGCAGCGCCCTCAACATGGGCACCAACCTCCCCACGGAACTCGGCCGCAAAATAGGCATCACCGGCTACCGCATGGCCCAAAAGATTTTCAAGTTTAACTAACGAGGTGCCAGGGCATCGCCACACCGCCGATAAAAATGTGACGCGCTTACGCGCTACTAATTAAGCCAAATGAGAAAGCCCTCCCTCTCATTATGACGAGGGCTTTCTTTTTTGGTTTTCTTTACTGAGCAGGGTACGTGTTTCTATTTTTCTTCCAAAAATAGAAACATTTGTACGTGTATTTATGCTATACTACTCTACACAATAGAGCCAGTGCAAGTGCCGTTACAATCCTTTCGAAAAGGGCGACGGGCCATAGATGACAATGGTGTTCCTCATTGTCCGTACCATGCTTGCAAGATCCTCTCAACCCAGGAACAAGGCAAAGGAGCCATCATGGTCTTATGTTGCTTTGTCTCTCAAGGCAGGAAATACCATGAATATGACATTGATTATATGTCTAAAAGAGGTATAATCGCTATAGAAATGGGGTCGAATCATGCAATTTGAATATGACCCTTATAAAAGCGAGCAAAACTTTGAAAAGTATGGTATGGATTTTGAACTGGCGCAAGATCTCTGGCTAGATGAAGATCGAGTTGAGTTCAAAGTCGCTCACTCTGGTGAGCAGCGGTACGGTGTTTTGGCTCGGTTTGCAGGAACGTGTTGGCTTGCGGTAGTTACCTATCGAAGCGATCGCATACGCATCATATCGGTGAGAAAAGCGACGCGTAAGGAGATGAGCCTTTATGACAAAATCAATAACTGCTGAAGAATTTGATCGTATGGTCGACGAAGGCCAAGATATTACTGAATTTATCATTGAAGATTCTATTTGCCAGCCAGGAAAGGGCGACGAGCCGCGCAAGGTAAATGGCACGATGCCAAGCTGGCTCGTTGATGAACTTGATCAAGAAGCCCGTCATCTTTCCGTGAGTAGGCAAGCAATCATCAATATGTGGCTTTCGGAAAAGGCGGAAGAAAAGCGTCGAATGAGAGCCGTAGCGGTCTAGCGAGGTTCTCTTTAAGAGGGTCTCTTTCTACGAAGCGGTAATTCTTTCAAGAACTGGGGTGCTGTGCGCTATTGCGGGCAGCACCCCAGTGCTGGTTATACTGATCGTTGTCTATGTTTTCTCAATAGTCGGCCCGCGTTAAAATGCGAGGGTAGGTGGTGATGCATTTGGCGTAATCGGTAGCGCGAAGCGTGTCACTGTTTATGGAGAAAGTATGGAGGCTAGTAGGTGCGGGGGATAGATTCTGAAGTGGGGTGGGGTATATGTCCCACCTGCGGCGATGTACTGCTGAAACGCTGGCTTTTCTTACAGCGGTCAAGAAAGGTCACTCTTCACAATCGAAAATCGCGTGCTACTATGCCGGATATATGCCGCACTGAGCGACGGACCGGGAAACGATGTCGTGGCGGTGTAGACGGGAAGAAGCACTACAAAAGGACAAGGGATAACCATGCGAAACCGAATGTTGCGGTACGGCAAGACGGCTTGCGCTCTCGCGTTGTCGTGCACCTTGGTTGCCGGCCCATTGCCTGCTTTCGCAGATACTGCGGAATCCAAAAATCTCCGGGGGGGGGGGGCTTTCTGAGCCTTTAGCCGCCCAAGGAGAAACCCAAGGAACTCCTACAAGCGACGAATCTCTTGCGACCTCAGTCGCACTTCTTCAATCCCAAACCACAGGCGCTCTGCCTCTCGTCCAAGGAATTCCCAAAGCAACCCTCGGCACATTTGTGTCCGAAGGTCTCGTATATGAGGTAAACGAAGACGGAACTTCCGTCGCTCTTGTTGGCATCCATGCCACCGATCTCAAAACCATCTCCGTCCCCACCCAGGTTGTAAGTGGTAGCGACACCTACATGGTGACTACCCTCAAAACCCTTGCGGGGGGGGGGCATTCACTGAGTATTCTGTAGAATCACTCTCTCTTCCTGAAACAATCAAAGATATCGACGATGAGGCACTCAAAGGTATCTCGTCACTCAAGCATGTCCAGATAAGCCCCAAGTGTGAGGGCTTTTCGTCGTTTGACGGCATGATCTTCACCAAAGATTACTCGCATCTCCTGCTCATTCCCGAGGGTAAGGAGGGTGCTGTTACCATCCCCGGCTTCACTCAATCCATTCTCACCCAGGCATTGTCCCTGTGCCGTTCGGGTACCTCACTCTCTTCCGGGGATGGCAGCACCGCATTTACTAGCTACGACAGAATGTTGTTCTCTAAAGATATGAAGACCTTGGTTGCCTGCCCGCCGGCTTACGGGAAAGCCGTCGTACTGCCAACCGAAACTGAGACTATCGGCGAATATGCCCTTGCAGGTTGCAAGGATCTTGCGTCGATCACCGTTCTGGGCAACGTGCAATCAATCGACCCGACAGCTTTCGCTGACGAAGTTAAGGTGTCCGCAGTTGTAGCCCTTCCCGCAGGGCAGAGCTACGAAGCTCGCAAGGCCGTTTGGGAAGCGGCTGGCTTCAAGCACTTTGCTGAACCTGCCAAACCTGGCTCAACCACAACTCCGGACAACAACGTAGCTAGCGGCCTCACCTACACCTTGCTTGAGAACTACACCCTCTCCGTCTCCTGGCAAGGCAAAGACGACCCGCAAGCAGACCTCGAAATCCCGTCGTCTGCCGAGATCAACGGCGTACCTTACCGCGTGAGTACCGTCGCCGAAAACGCCTTCGCCAACCGCGGCTCACTCACGAGCGTAAAGCTCCCTTCCACCCTCACCACCATCAATAGTGGAGCCTTTGCCGGTTGCGCGAACCTCGCAGCTATCGAGTTTCCCAACACCCTGCGCACCATAGGGGAGCGCGCCTTCGAAGCCACCTCCCTCAAGAACCTCTGGCTCCCGGCCAGCATCGAAACAATCGGCTCCCGAGCCTTCGCTTCCTGCTCATCGCTTGAGCGCATCGTTGCTCTCGGTGCTCCCGAAATTGCGAACGATACCATTTCTCGTTGCGCAAATGTCTCGGTTTATATCCCCTCTGGGTCCGAGAACTTTTGGAACCTCGGTCTTCCTTCCGACAACAACCACCTCATGCCCTACGGCGTCACGCTTTCCGAAGAACCCCTCACTATTGAAGCTGGACAAGAAGCCAACCTGTTAGAAGGCGGCAACCTCCAAGCTCCTGACCCCGTTGAGGCTTCTTACTCCTACGCGGCTGCTCCTTTGTCGGTGGATGCTGGCCAAGTAAACGCTAAGAAAGCAGGCACCTCCGATGTTACCGCCGTGCTCACGTTGGATGATGTGGAACTCACTCGCGCCAGCCGCACCGTAGAAGTCTCTCCGAACCCTGATGCAGAATCCAACATCGCTCTCATGAACACCAACTCATCCCTGCCTGCTGCCTATCTCGCCGATGCACGCAACAACCAAATTAGCGTCACCGCTCCCACACGAGTAACCTTGGGAGACGGAGATGGCTACGACGTAGCCACAAAACCCGAGTGTGCTACGGGTACTGCTATCTTCAAGAACAACTCCGTTGGTCAATCTGTGCAGCTTGATAGTGTTGAATGTACTAATGTTAGCGTTGAAAACAACATCCAAACGCTCGACACCTCAAGAAGCCTTGATAGCCAAAGAATCTTTAGCCTTTATCCCAAAGGATACGAAGACGCAGCTGTGAACTTCGGCTACGGCACTGATGTAAATAGCGCTATCCCAACTGATAATGAAGCTTTCGGCATCGCTCCCAATGCCTCAGCTCCCTATACGTTCCGCTTGAATCTGACAAACAAAATTGAACTTGCGAATGCTGAGGTGAAAGAAGATATAGCTAATACCAGTGGCAACACAGTATCCCTTGCCACCGTCATGTGCACCTTTGCAGGGTTTACGTTTACACCCACGGGCCACGGCAAAACAGACGATGCTTTCTACTTGCAAGATGCGAAAACAAGCACAGTCTATTCCCTTACCGATGTCAAAGCACATGCCAACGACATCTCTAACAAGGGTAAAGGCTCTCTCTACTACGATATGTACGCAGCTTATGCCACTGATGACACCAAGTATGAATGCAAGTCTACGTGGACGAACGGAACCTATGACCTGCGCATCATCGACGTTCTTCACGATGACAAGGCCTCTGGTGGTAAGGCGGGTCTCACGTTCCAGTTTAAGAATTTGCTTAACTTAGCCTACAGTTTAAATAGCGTGATAAGCTCCAATGATGGTGGCTGGGGTGCGAGCGAACTCCGCTCAAACATGAACCCAGGGATTGACAATTGTTCCTATGGATTCGACAAGGATCTCATCTGGAAGCAGGTTCCTGACGAATTGCAAAACGCTATCGAACTTGTCAAGAAAAAATACCAGCCTTCGCGAATCGGTGATACCTCTACTATCGCTACTACAAAAGACAAACTTTTCCTTGCAAGCTACTCCGAATTTGTTTCTGAAAGCTATTGGGGATCTGGTCACTGGACATCTCAAGAAGGCACCCAATACGCCTACTGGAACGGCAAAGTGACTCAAAACAAAGGTACAAACGATTGCCTTGTTAAGAAATACCAAAAGAATGCCCAAGACTCGGCTCAGATGGCAACCTACTGGTGGCAGCGCACTGCTAGCCCTTACAGTGATGCAGACTTTCTTCGTGTGTCGCCAGATGGCGACTTGGTTGTCACCCATGGCGCGAGTGTCTCCTGGGGTATTTGTCCTTGCTTCTGCCTCTAATCTAGTATCTAGAATCTGCCCGGACTGTGTCCTCGACAGGAGTTTACGACGGGGTAGGGCTTGAAGGTTGCGAAGTGTTAGTCCTCCGTAGGGCAAGGGCTCTGCCCTTGCCGCTCGGCAACGACTAACCTGGCAAGTCACCCATGGTTGACGGCAAAGGTAGAACCCTGCCTACGGAGGACAAGTGAGAGGTAGCTTGCAGTGAGTTTTAACAAATACGCACTACCAACCTTTTGCGACAAATCCCATGCGGGTTGATTATCGGAAGGGATACCAATAAGCATGTCTATCAGGTATAACATATCAAGTACTTCGCGGCTTACTCGGCGGGTGGTTGCGTGCGTTCTTACCTGTGCGCTGGTTCTGGCAGCCTTAGTGTCTGTGCCTGCACTTGCGGAGGAAGCCAACGTTGGCACTACGCTTATGGGTTTGCGGGTGACCGATTCGTCTAAGAACCAGCATTCGGAGGCAGATGGCCAACCAGGTTCCGTCAAAGTGGGTCTTCGTGTAACCAACTCAAATAGCACTAAACCCATCAAGGTTTCTGTTCAATTCCTCGGCAATGAGGGCACTTGGCGCGATGGCGCTCAAACCAAGACGGTTGACATAGAACTCCTTAAGCCCACGGTGCCTCCTGATCTTGAGAATCTGTCAAGGACAGGATACGAACTCGATGGCTGGTCCACGACACCAAAAGGAGAGGCCGTAAGTCTGCCAACATCCACCGTGGAACCTGCTATGTGGTTTGCTTGCTGGAAGGCTAAGTCCTATCAAGTCACGCTTGATCCAGACGGAGGTGAGGGCGGCGATACCTCGACAACTGCGACATATGATGCCCCTATGCCGCAGGTGACAGTGCCAAATGATAAGGATGGTTATATTTTTGCTGGATACTTCGATGACCAAAACAAGCAGTACTACGACGCAGAGGGTAAAGGCGTAAGCGGTGTAATGTGGGACAAGGATAAGGACAACGTTACTTTGACTGCTCACTGGACGTTGAAAATAGATTTCACTTTTCCAAGTGATGCTCTTATTCAGATTGATGCTACGGGTAATGTTACTGGTCAGGGGAACTTTACCTTCTCGTCTGGAACCGTTAAGCCCCTCAAGATTACTGCCGTAAAGGGTGCTCCAACCAGTGGTGCCGCCTCACTTTTTGCTCAGGGTACTATCCCTGATGGACTTCGCGTCTTGCTTACCCCGAAAGCGGGTTCTGGCGAGGAAGTGAGGGTTCCGCTTACTTCAGCCGATACGTCCATACCCAATGGCGGCTGGACTTTAGCTGCGGGTAGCACCAGCAATCCAACCACATTTGCGGTGGATTTCAGTCTGTTTCTTCCTAGTGGTACCCAATTGAACTACTTCCCAGAAGGTGATGTTGCTGTTGCTAACCTCTCCTATGTGGTGGAAGCAGCAGACGCTTCCTAGGCTCACTCCACCTACTCGCGGCAGGAACCACCCGCTCGGCCGCATAACTCGCAGGCGCGCCTTCCCATCACGGGCGTGCCTGCGTGGTTTTGGGCCTCTGCGTCTCTATTGCGCGAAAAAGTGTGACGCGCTTCGCGCTACTGATTACGTTAAGAGACATTCGACTCCCTCGCATTATGACGTGGGCATTCTTCTGGCGGTTTCTTGCTGGCGCCACACGGGATTCTTCGACTACGGCGCTTCGCGCCTCCGCTCAGAATGACAAAGGGGGGCCGGTGGCGTTGACGTTGTTGTTTTGGTTGATAGAGAAGTGCAGTGGTTAAAGCACTCCGCTGAAGATGAAAATATAACCATGACCTGCGTTTTCGCGCTTACGCGCGAACGGCGCTCTGGAGAACGCCGCTACGGGCATTATGCCAGCTGTAAGTCAATGCCTACAAGTCAGTCAGCCTGCGTCATAAAGTGTGGGATGTGGGATGCCTTTGACTAAATAGGTAGCGCGTAAGCGCGTCACTCTAGTGGAGCAACGTAGGCTGGGGGGTTTGGGAGGGTTCTTGGCGCTTCTGAACACTGTCTTCTTCGCGCCCGAAGGGCGCATGCTAAAGCATGAAGGAGTGCAGCGCACGAAAATGCTCTTCCGCGCGATGCGTGGAAGAGCATTTGAGCAGCGGAGCGGCGCGCCAAGAATCCTCTCAAACCTCCCAGCCGGACAGGTTGAAATGAGTTTTCCGCTCAACCTGGTTGTTGGTGATATCTTCGGGCATTTCGAAGGAAGCGTACCTGCATTTACCTTTTACGCTCCCAAGCCGGTGGCTACGGCGGTGAGGGCTACGAGGACGCCTATGATGGATTCGCCGCCGAGCAGGCCACTTGACACTACGAGGCCGGTTTCGGCTTGAGCCTTCTCGCGAGCGGCTTGTTCGTCGGGGGAGAGGTGGGCGCGGCGGCGCTTGCACACGGCATCGTACACCACCTTCGCCATGGCACCCAGAAATGCGGTGAACGACATGTAAAAGGGCAGGTAGATGCCCAGTCCCAGCATCATCGCGGGAAAGCCCACCAGGTACAGCACAAACCCAACCGTCAGGCCCAGCGCAAATGACGGCACGCTCGGGATGCCCGACACCATAGTGGCTACCACCGAGGCCTGCGCCGACACGAACGACGCCTGCGGGCCGAACGCCTCGGGGCCGTATGCGCTCACGAGAATTACCATCACGGCCACGGCCACCACGGCACCCAGTAAGGCGCCGATAGCCTGGCCGATCCACTGGGCCTTGGGGGAGGTACCCAGCACATGCCCTGCGTGGAAGTCGTTCATCACGTCGCCCGCAAGACCGCAGGCCACGGCCACAATACCGGCCACGAAGAACAGCTGCACCTGCGGCACGTTCGACACGGCGGCCACGGCCAGAAGCACAATGAGCCCGAATATCTCCATGGGGTCGATGCCCGTTTGCCCCACGCTCTGCGCGCTCATGGCGGTGGCCACCCATGCAAGCGCCACCACAATAACGGCAGGTACGGGGCCCAATTGCAACCCGAAGCAAATCACCAGCGCCACCGCTGCCACCGCGCAGGCCACAAGGCCAGCCGTCAGGCGCATCCGTCGCTTCGGCGCACGCACATCCGCGTCCGCGCCAGCGTCCGCTGCGTCAGCCGCACTCACCACCGCGCCCAGCACCACCGACCCACGCGTGTCCTTCAGCATGTGCACAGCCTTCGGCAAAATGTTCTTGCAGATTACGCCCACGCCGGCGCCCATCATCACACCCATGCCTAGGCTCGACACGATGCCCTGCGCGCTCGCGATATCCCAAAGCCCCGCTGCGCTGCCGCCCACAATAATGCCGAAGTTCGCCAGCACCGCGCCTGCAAACCACACCAGCACCGCGCCGGTTCCCACCAGAAAACCCACGGCCAGCAGCATGGGGGAGTTGTATATGCCAAACGCCACGCCTGGAATACTCACGTTCCCCAGTAGCATGGCGGGAATAGCGCCCACCCAGTCGCGCAGCGCCGTGTAGAGTCCCGCAATGCCCATCGCGCCGAACAGCTTCACGCCAACCTTGCCGCCCGCGTCACCCGCAATAAGCGTCTGAGCAGCCGCTTCGCCAATAGGGTATTCCAAATCGGCGTCTTCAATAAAGTGGCGACGTAACAGCACGGTGCACACCAGGCCCAGCACCACGCCCGACAGCGCCACCAACAGCATCTCGAACCAGCCCACCTCATCGGCAAAGCCCAGCATCCAAATGCCGGGGATGGTGAACGCCAGGCCGCCCGCCACCATGGCACCCGCGCTCATGACGGTGTGCGTGACGTTCGCCTCGTTTAGGCTGGCGCGCCTGCGCCCGAGCGCCTTCAAGAAAAACAGTGAAATGATGGCCGCAAACACAATGGGCCAGGGAAGCGCCCCCATTTTGAGGGCCGTGTACACCGAGGCGGCGGTAATAATGATGCAACCGACGCACCCAATGAGGATGCCGCGCAGCGTGAGCTGCCCCTTGACAGAGTCCATGTCCTTCTCCTTTTCGTATATCCGCTTCCCCTCGTTTCGGGAAGTCGGGTTACCGTTGGGACGGGTACAGTATAATCACGCAAGGCGCGCGCGGCATCGCAAAAAATGCAGTAGTGTGCGCGCAAGACGGAGAAATGGGTGCACCGATGAGCGAACGGTGCCGAAAGGAGGGCGCATGAACGCGAGGCCCGAACCAACTGGTGTGCTGGCGGTGGACGTGGGCAACACCTCGACGCGCTTTGGGCTGTTCGTGGACGGCGCCTTAGGTGATACGTGGGAAGCGTCCACGCCCGAGCGCTTGACGGTTGATGAAGCGCGGTGTGCGGTGGGTGCGTTTTTGGGGGAACGGGTGAGGCGCGCGGGCGTTGCTGGTGTGGGTGTGCTGCCTGCCGCGCCGGCCGACGCGGTCTTGTCGTGCGTTGTCCCTGACTTCGTTGAGGTGTGGACGCAGGCGTTGCGCGCCGAGTGTGGCCGTCGTCCGCTCGTGGTGGGCCCGGGCCTCAAGACGGGCGTGCGCATGCGCTACAGCGACCCGGCTGAAATTGGGCCCGACCGCATAGCTGACCTGGTGGCAGCCCTTGCGGAATTCACCGGTCCGTTGGTGGTGGTTGATTTGGGTACCACCACCAACTTAGAAGTGGTCGATGCCGACGGCGTGTTTGTGGGCGGCATCATAGCGCCCGGGCTTGCGCTGGGCGCGCGCTCGCTTGCCAACGCTGCCGCGCGCCTGCCGGTGGTGGAGCTGAAGGCACCCCAGTCGGTCATTGGGAAGAATACGCGCGAGGCCATGCAGGCCGGCGTGGTGATGGGCGAGGTTGCGCGCCTCGATGGCTTGCTTGACCTGGTGGAAGCCGAACTTGGTAGCACGCCTACGGTGGTGGTCACGGGCACGCATGCGGCGGCACTTGCGGCCCTGTTGCGCCACGATGCGCAGGCCGACGACACGCTCACGTTGCGCGGCTTGCATAAGCTCTACGAAGCGAACCGGAAGAAGTAGGCGCGCACGCGCGAAGAAGGGGGATGCATGGACGCACAGGCGCTGGTGCTCGAACTCAAGAAGATCGCAGGTGAGGACGCGGTACGCTCAGACGAGCCGATGGCCGCTCATACGACGTTTCAGATTGGCGGCCCGGCTGACGTGTTCGTTGAGCCGCGCACGGAACAGGCCGTGTGCGCAACGTTTATGCTCTGCCGCCAGGCGGACGTGCCGGTGCGTGTGCTGGGCCTGGGGAGTGACCTCTTGGTGGCTGATGCGGGCCTGCGCTGTGTGGTGGTGCGCCTGGCGGAAAACTTTGCCACCATCGAGCGACAGGGAAACGTGTTGCAGGTGCAGGCGGGCGCCTCAAATGCCGATGTTGCGCAGGTGGCGTGTGCGGCGGGACTTGCCGGCTATGAGTTTGCAAGCGGCATCCCGGGCACCATAGGCGGCGCGGCCATCATGAACGCCGGCGCCTACGGCGGCGAATTCAAGGACGTGGCCGTGGCCCTGCGCTGCCTCACGCCCACAGGCGAGGTGGTGGACGTCAGCGCCGAAGAGGCCGCCTGGTCGTATCGCCACTCCATGATGGACGCGGCGGGCTATGTGGTGCTGGCGGCAACGCTGCGCCTCACGTCCGATAACCCTGCAGTCATCCAAGAGCGCATGGACGACCTCGCTCGTCGCCGCGCCGAAAAGCAGCCGCTCGATATGCCCAGCGCCGGCAGCACCTTCAAGCGCCCTGAGGGTCACTTTGTGGGGAAGCTCGTGCAAGAGGCAGGCCTGCGCGGCGTGCGTGTGGGCGGCGCGCAAGTGTCGGAAAAACACACGGGTTTCCTCGTCAACGCAGGTGATGCCACGGCCGCTGATGTCTGTGCTCTTATCGAGCTCGTGCAAGAGCGCGTGTATGAACACACAGGCGTGCAGCTTGAGCCGGAGGTTCGCCGCTGGGGCTTCGAAGACGAGGAACGCTAACGCCCGGCTTCTTCACCCCTTCGCCCCCTCTTCCGCACGTTCCCTACCTCTCGCCCTCTTCCGCACCACACCGTTTCTACCCCTCGTGCAACATTTCGAAGAAAACCGTGCAAGAGGGGTTACCAAACTGATCCAAAGCGCCTATACTGCCCCCAGTCCTTTAAAAGCGGTACAGAGAGACCGACAAGGTAGAACCCCAAGCGCCCACTCACACAAGGGCGCGACGAGTCGAAGCCTTTGTCTGTCGCGGAGGCTTTTTTCATGCCCGCGGCAGGCGCCCGCCCAGCGGGACGAGGTCCGCCTGTACCATCCCGACGAAAGGGGTGGGTGCATGACCGAAACAGGCACGGTCAAGACCGTCTGCATGGACGCAGACGAGATCGAGCGGTCGTTGACGCGCATTGCGCATCAGATCCTCGAGGCGAACAAGGGCGCGGGGAACATCGCGCTCGTCGGCATTGTGACGCGGGGCGATTTGCTCGCCAAGCGCCTGGTCGAAAAGATTGAGGCCATCGAAGGCACCAAGGTGCCGCTCGGCAAGCTGGACATCAGCTTCTATCGCGACGACTTCGCGACGCATCTCTCGCCGGAGGTGCATTCCACGGACATTCTCTTCGACCTCGACGGCAAAGATGTCGTGCTGGTGGACGACGTGCTGTATACGGGCCGCACCATCCGCGCTGCGCTCGACGCGCTTATGGACATCGGTCGTCCGAAAACGGTGCAGCTGGCGGTGCTCGTGGACCGCGGCCACCGCGAACTTCCCATCCGCGCCGACTTCGTGGGCAAAAATGTGCCCTCGTCGGCCGACGAGAGCGTGCGCCTGTTCCTTGAAGAGGTGGACGGCAAGTCTGAGGTGGAAATTCTGGAAGTAGCACCGGGCTCTCACGTGGGTTCGGCACCGCTGGGAGGTGAATAGGCATGGCGTTCAATCACAAGCACCTGATTGATATCACGGAGTATTCCGCCGACGACATCATGACCGTCCTGGAGACGGCCACTCGCTTCAAGGAGGTCAACGAGCGCCGCATCAAGCAGGTGCCCACCTTGAAGGGTGTCACGGTAGTAAATATGTTCAACGAGCCGTCCACGCGCACGCGCTCGTCGTTTGAGATTGCCGAGAAGCGCCTGAGTGCGAACAGCCTGAACTTCGGCGGCAGCTCCACGTCCACGGTGAAGGGCGAGAGCCTGGTGGACACGGTGGAGACGCTCTGCGCCTACAAGATTGACATGATTATTGTGCGCGATAAGCACGCCGGTGTGCCGCGCAAGATTGCGGATGTGTCTGGCGCGCACGTGATTGACGCGGGCGACGGCAAGCATCAGCATCCGACGCAGGCGCTCTTGGACCTGTACTCCATCTGGGAGGTCAAGGGCGACCTCGCCGGCCTTAAGGTGGGCGTGGTTGGCGACATCGGGCACTCCCGCGTGTGTGGTTCGCTTATCCCGGCGCTCAAGATTATGGGCTGCGACGTGACGGTGATTGCGCCGCCGACGCTTCTGCCCGCGCGCCCGGACGTGCTCGGCGCCGACCGCGTGACCACGAAGCTTGACGAAGTGCTGCCTGACCTGGACGTGGTGTACATGCTGCGCATCCAGCGCGAGCGTCTTGAAGGCGCGCCGTACCCGAGCCTGCGTGAGTACAACATGCTCTACGGCCTCACGAAGGAGCGCGAGCCGCTCATGAAGCCCGACGCCCTCATCTGCCACCCCGGCCCCATCAACCGCGGCGTCGAACTGGACAGCTACATGGCCGATCACCCGAAGCGCTCGGTCATTCTCGATCAGGTGTATGCGGGCATTCTCACCCGCATGGCCGAAATGTATTTGCTGCTTGGAGGGAGCGAAGATGGCCTTACTGCTTAAGAACGCCCACGTGATTGACCCGCAGGTGGGTCTGAATGAAACGGCCGACATCCTCGTGCGCGACGGTAAGATTGTCGAAATTGGTACCGGCCTCACCATGGAGAAGGGCGTCGAGCGCGACCTGGGCGGCAAGATTGTGGTACCCGGCCTGGTAGACATGCATGTGCATCTGCGCGAGCCCGGCTTTGAGCAGAAGGAAGACATCGCCTCCGGCACGCGCGCGGCGGCCCATGGCGGCTTCACGGCGGTGTGCTGCATGCCGAACACGAAGCCCGTTATCGACAGCGCGGTGGGCGTGGAGTATGTGCAAGCACGCGCAGCGGCGGTTGGCAAGTGCCGCGTGCATGTGGCCGGCTCCTGCTCGCAGGGGCTTAAGGGCGAGACGCTTTCCGAGATGGGCGATATGGTGGCCCACGGTGCCGTGGCCTTCACGGACGATGGGCGCGGCGTGCAGGGCGCGGGCATGATGCGCCGCGTGATGGACTACGCCTCGCAGTTCGACCGCGTGGTCATGAGCCACTGCCAGGACGAGGACTTGGTGGGCGACGGCCAGGTGAACGAGGGTGTGGCCTCCACGCGCCTCGGCATGCTGGGCTGGCCGGCCGAGGGCGAAGAGATTCAGATTGCCCGCGACATTGCCATGTGCCGTCTTACCGGTTGCCCGTTGCATATTCAGCACCTGACCACCGCGCGTGGCCTGGAGTTGGTGCGCGCCGCGAAAGCCGAGGGCCTGCCTGTGACCTGCGAAGTCACGCCGCACCACCTGTTCCTTACCGAGGACGCCATAGGGGACGACTACAACACCTTCCTCAAGGTGAACCCGCCGCTGCGCACGGCCGAGGACGCCGCCGCGCTGGTGGAAGGAGTGAAAGACGGCACGGTGGACGCCATCGTGACCGATCACGCGCCGCATACGCACTACGAGAAAAACTGCGAGTTCGAGCTGGCGCCCTTCGGCATGACCGGCTTGGAGACTTCGCTGGCCCTGGTCATCACGCACTTGGTTGCGCCGGACATCATCAGCTGGGAGCGCGCGGTGGAGCTGATGAGCGCGAAGCCCCGCGAGATCCTACGCGTCGAGCGCGTGGCGCTTGAGCCGGGCGCTGTGGCCGACCTCACGGTCATCGACCCCGAGGTCATCTGGACGGTGGAGGCCGACGACTTCCTCAGTAAAGCCACGAACTCCGGCTTCATCGGCGCCGAACTCACCGGCCGCGCCACCGACGTCTACCTAGCCGGCTACGCCACCCTGGAGGACGGCGCTATCGTCGAGTAAGCGCGGGGGTGTGATTTACCCACGCCACACACGCATAAAACACGAAGAAGCCGGGACATGCTGCCCCGGCTTCTTTTCTTTCAACTTGCATGTTTCCCGTTCAGCGGGCGGGTGTGTGCGTTACTACAAACCTAATTCCTCTTTCACTATCTCATAATCATCCAGCATGTATTCAGGGTTGATGATGTTGTACTGAATATCATCTGGTCTTGTTTCAAAGGCATCCGTGAATACGTTCTCACCCATAACCTCGGCATAGCGGAAGAGCAGGGTGCGCGTGGCCTCGTTCATCCGGGCAGCGTATTCTTCATTGGAGAGTTGCCCTCGTATCAGCAGATTATCCAATTCGTGCTTGAGTGACATGGTTTCAAAATCGGCGTCGAGGATCGGCTGAGATTCGTTGAGGTTGGGCACAAGTTCGCTTAGAAAATCACGCCGCTCATCTGTATCGGGGCCATTTGTCAGACCCCATCGTATGGCAGCATCCTGCTCTTCGTTGATGGCCGCTAGTTCGGCATCAAGGGCTGCGGAATCGAAGTTTTCATCCAGAATATGGTCATCACTCATATTCTCGCCGTAGCACGCTACCAGCGTTTTCACGTATTTGGAGATGGCGCGCTCATGCCCCCAGATTCCCCGATTCCCATATATGATTTTTGAGGCCGACAGCGATGGGGGCCAGTTAATGAGCGCATGCAGCGGATCGGTCACGTCTGTTGCGCACGTTATGGTGTTGCACATTTGATGGCACAACCCCGTCAACCCATAGATAATGCCCGCAGAATCGCCACGGTTTCGGTAGCCGCCTTTCTTGCTATTGTAATCGTACCTATCAAAGTAGATGGGGCGGGTCCACTGAGCGAGGCATAGCGCGATTCTCGCATGGCAGGTCAGTTCTCTTTCTGCGGTTTCGCAGGCGATGCGAAAGTAAAATGAACTGCGACGTAAAAAGTAATGAGCGGGGCATTCCGTACCTTTGTCGTTCGTGCCTCCGTAGCATTGGAAGCGGTACTCTGTTTCCCCGATTTTCATTTTCGCGAATGCGTGTTCTGCGGTGTCGCCGTTGATAGGATAGTGCCCGACTACCATCGTTGCCATCATGACCTCCGATTCTCGGACGAAGTCGCACGATTGTACGATTACTGAGTACTATACGAATATATTCCCCTAAAAGATAGTCTCACCCGAACGATTTGTGCACGTTTTTGCGTGCTGGGGTATGCTGGTGGGGAACAGGTGCGTGGATGGGTCTGGCGAAAGGAATGGCATGCTGCCTTACTTTAAGGGATATAAGATGGCTGTGTATGTGGTGGCGGCGATAGCTCCCTTTGCGGTGTTGTATGCGTGGTCGGCGCTTGCGGGGCGCAACATGTTTGCGACGCTTGAGGGTATGGTAGCGCTGGTCGTGGTGTTTTTCGCCTGCTTGCTGGGGTTGTCGCGCGTACTGGGGAGCAAGGCCGATCAGAAGGCTGACGCGCTGGTTTCGCTTTACAACGATGCGTGCGACCCGCCGGCGTTTTTGGAACAGGGTGAACCGTTGGCCCAGGTCATTGAGCCGCCGTATACCGAGGCAGGCTCGTGGTTTCTGTCATTTTATGCGCTGGCGTTGGACGATATGGGGCGCACTAGTGAGGCGGCTACTATCGGCACCGCCATGGTGGAGGGTGCTAAGCACGCGCCCAACCCGGCGATGCGCGCGGGGTTGCTGATAAACATGGAACCCGTGGTTGTGCGCCTGTTCGGGCCGGAGGCGGCGCTTGGCGTGATCGACGAGGCCGAGGCGGCCCTTAAGCAGGCAGGTGCACAGCTCGACGATCGCGAGAACTTCCTTTCGTGGGAGCGCGCCATTCTGCAGGCGCGCCGCGATGGAAACGACGAGGAACTGCTGAGCCGCTACACGCAGATATACCCGTCGGCATCCTATCTGCCGCGTATGCGCGTGCAGGCAGCGGCGGAGGTGGCCGCCATTCAGCGCAGGCGCGGCGATGCTGCTGGTGAGCGGGCGGCGCTTGCGTTCGTTGTGGAGCACGGAAACCGCTTGCCTGTCGTGCGTGAGGCCCGCGAGCGTCTGGCAGAGCTGGGGTAGGCACGCCGCGCGTGGTTCCCGTTCGCCAACCTTCGCCACATTCTGCATATTTCTGCGCGAAACTAAGAAAATACTGCATTTTGCCTGCGTAATACGCGTGATAGTCGTATACTAGCGTTCGACCTTTAAGGGCGGTACGGAGAGACCGACAAGGTGCGCAACATATTCCTGCATCCGTGCGCCTCGTCATCAGATGGAGGCGCTTTTTGTAGGCGCGTTGCCCGAGCGAGAGGAAGAGCTTTGAGCCAGATCAGCGAGCGGTTAATGAGGGGTGTGTCGAAGCCTGCGGGCGCGGCGGCGCTCCTTGTGTTGGAAGACGGCGCGGTGTTTCGCGGCACGTCGTGTGCGGCGGCGGGGGAGGTGTACGGCGAGATTTGCTTCAACACGTCGCTTGAGGGCTACCTTGAGGTGATTACCGACCCGTCGTATGCCGGCCAGATTATCACCATGACGTATCCGCAGATTGGCAATTACGGTGTGAACCGCGAAGACGCCCAGGCGGAAGTGCCTGCGCTGCGCGGGCTGGTGGTGCGCGACATGTGCGCGACGCCGTCGAACTGGCGAAGCGAGCTCACGCTGCCCGACTACCTGCGCGAACACGGCGTGGTGGCTGTGGAAGGCGTGGACACGCGTGCGCTCGTGCGTCACGTGCGCGACCATGGCGCGCAGCGTGCGGTGCTTTCAACCGTGGATACCGACGAGGCCAGCCTGCTTGCGAAGGTGCGCGCGAGTGAGTCGATTGTGGGCGTGAACCTGGCGGCCACCGTGTCGTGTGACGCGCCGCACACGTTCGCTGAGTTACCGGCAAGCCATGAGTTTGCCGTGGCCGGGGGCGCGGCGCCGCGCCATCGCGTGGTGGCGTATGACTGCGGCGCGAAGCGTTCCATTTTGGAAAACCTCGTGCGCGCGGGCTGTGACCTTACGGTGGTGCCGTGGGATACCCCAGCAGCCGACGTGCTGGCCATGGAACCCGACGGCGTGTTTCTGTCGAACGGCCCCGGCGACCCGGAGGCGGTTGAGGGTACGTATGTGCAGGTAGAGCAGCTGCTGGGCAAGGTGCCGGTGTTCGGCATTTGCCTGGGGCACCAAATGATTTCGAAGGCTGCCGGCGCCGACATCGAGAAGCTGAAGTTCGGCCATCGCGGTGGCAACCACCCCGTTATGAACCTGCTCACCGGCCGCGTGGAAATTACCGCGCAGAACCACGGCTTCAGCCTGGTGTTCCCCAGCTTGGGCGCGCTTGTGCCGGAACTTTCGGGCGGCTTCAAGGGCCATGAGGACGACCTGCGCTTTTGGGCGAACGCGCATATCGCGCCCGTCGTGCAGAACGAGCGCTTCGGCCGCATTCAGCTGACGCATGTGAACCTGAACGACGGCACGGCCGAGGGCATCGCGTTTCTGGACATCCCGGCGTTTTCCGTGCAGTACCACCCCGAAGCCTCGCCGGGGCCAACCGACGCCCACTACCTGTTCACCGCGTTCACGCGCTTGATGGATGGACGTGCGGATTACCTCGACATCGACATCGCCGAAGATCGCCTGGCCGGCTGGACGTTCGGCGCACAACAGGCAACGGTTCCGGGAGCAACGGCGTCGGTGACGGAAGGGGGGCGATAGGCATGCCGAAGCGCGACGACATTAAAACTATCCTGGTTATTGGGTCTGGCCCCATCGTCATCGGGCAGGCGTGCGAGTTCGACTACTCGGGTGCGCAGGCGTGCAAGGTGCTGAAGGCCGACGGCTACCGCGTGGTGCTCGTAAACAGCAATCCTGCCACCATCATGACCGATCCCGGACTGGCCGACCGCACTTACGTCGAACCCATCACGACCGAGTTCGTGGAGCAGGTCATCGCCAAGGAGCGTCCCGATGCTCTGCTGCCCACGCTCGGTGGTCAGACGGGCCTCAACACGGCTGTTGAACTGGCGAAATCGGGCATCCTTGACAAGTACGGCGTGGAGATGATCGGCTGCGATTTGGCCGCCATCGAGCGCGGCGAGGATCGCAAACTCTTCAACGACTGCATGGCGGAACTTGGCATCGAGACGGCGCGTTCAGGCTACGCGTATTCCGTGGCCGATGCCGAGGCCATCGTGGCCGAGCTCGGCTACCCCGTGGTGCTGCGCCCGTCGTTCACGCTCGGCGGCGCGGGTGGCGGCATCGCGCACGACCACGACGAGCTGGTGGCTATCGTGGGCCAGGGACTGGAGCTGTCCCCGGCCGGCGAGGTGCTGGTGGAGGAAAGCATTGAGGGCTGGAAAGAGTACGAGATGGAGGTCATGCGCGACCACGCCGGCAACGGCATCATTGTGTGCTCCATCGAGAACTTCGACGCCATGGGCGTGCACACGGGCGACTCCATCACCGTGGCGCCAGCGCAGACGCTCTCGGACGTAGAATATCAGCGCATGCGCGCGGCCTCGCTCGCCATTCTGGAGAAGATCGGCGTGGAAACCGGCGGCTCCAACGTGCAGTTCGCCGTCAATCCGGAAAACGGCCGCATGATTGTAATTGAGATGAACCCGCGCGTGTCGCGTTCGTCGGCGCTGGCCTCGAAGGCCACCGGGTTCCCCATCGCGAAGGCGGCGGCGAAGCTTGCCGTGGGTTACACGCTCGACGAGATTGTGAACGACATCACGAAGGCCACGCCCGCGTGCTTCGAGCCGTCCATCGACTACTGCGTGGTGAAAGTGCCGCGCTTCGCGTTCGAGAAGTTCCAGGGCACCGACGATACGTTGTCCACGCGCATGAAGGCGGTGGGCGAGGTTATGTCCATCGGCCGCACCTTTGAGGAAGCACTTGGCAAGGCTATGCGCTCGCTTGAAAACGGCCGCGCAGGCCTTGGTGCCGATGGCAAGGGGGACGAGGGCGCTGCGGCTGACGCGGAGCTTGAGGATCTCGTGCGTCGACCCACGGCTGACCGCATCTTCTACCTGGCCGAGGCGCTGCGCCGCGGCTGGACGGTGAAGCGCGCTTCCGAGGTGAGCCGCATCGATCCGTTCTTTGTGGCGCGCATGGCGGACATTGTGCGCGTGCAAGAGAACCTGCGTGGCTCGCCGCTCGATCAGCTGGACGCCGATGCGTTCCGCCTGCTCAAGGGCTATGGGCTTTCCGACGCGCAGATTGCGCACCTGACCGGCTCCGACGAGCTTACGGTGCGTACATGTCGCAAGATGCTGCACGTGGTGCCCTCGTTCAAGACGGTGGACACGTGCGCGGCCGAGTTCCCCAGTCAGACGGCCTACCACTACAAGACCTACGACGCCGACGAAACGGAGGTGGCGCCTAAGACGCGCCGCCGCGCGATGATTCTTGGTGCCGGGCCGAACCGCATTGGTCAGGGCATCGAGTTCGACTACTGCTGTGTGCACGCGTCGTATGCGCTGGCCGAGGCCGGGTTTGAAACCATCATGGTGAACTGCAACCCCGAAACGGTGTCCACCGACTACGATACGTCCGACAAGCTGTACTTCGAGCCGCTCACGTTCGAAGACGTCATGGACATTGTGGATGTGGAGCAGCCCGACGGTGTGGTGGTCACCCTTGGCGGCCAGACGCCGCTCAAGCTGGCGAATGCGCTGGCCGAGGCGGGGGTGCCTATCATGGGCACGTCGCCGGAGGCCATCGACTTGGCGGAGGATCGCGACCGCTTCAGCGCCATTTTGGACGAGCTGGGTATCACGTATCCGGCTGCGGGTATGGCGTCCACGTTCGAAGAGGCGTGCGTGGTGGCCGACCAGATTGGGTTCCCGCTTTTGGTACGCCCGAGCTACGTCTTGGGCGGGCGCGGCATGGGCATTGTGTACGACGGCGCTCAGCTGGAGAAGTACATGGCTGAGGCCGCTAAGATTTCGCCTGATCATCCGGTGTATCTCGACCGCTTCCTTGAGGGTGCCGTGGAGGTTGACCTCGACGCGCTTTGCGATGGCGAGGAAGTGTATGTGGGAGGTGTGCTGGAGCACATTGAGATGGCGGGCATCCACTCGGGTGACTCGGCGTGTTGCACGCCGCCGTTCGCGCTGTCCGAGGCCGTGGTGGCACAGCTGCGCTCCATTGCGCGGCAGCTGGCGCTGCGCCTGGGCGTGGTGGGGCTCATCAACATCCAGTTCGCCATTAAAGACCAGGTCATCTACATCATCGAGGCCAACCCACGCGCGAGCCGCACCGTGCCCTTCGTGTCGAAGGCCACCGGCGTGCCACTGGCGAAGTGCGCCGCCCGCATCATGGCGGGGGAGCGCATCGCTGACTTGGGACTGCCGGCCGATGATCGCCGCTTGGAGCACTACAGCGTGAAGGAAGCCGTCATGCCCTTCGGCCGCTTCCCCGGTGCCGACACGGTGCTCGGCCCCGAGATGAAGTCAACGGGCGAGGTCATGGGCATTGCACGCAACTTCCCCGCGGCGTTCGCGAAGACCCAGCTGGCTATCAGTTACGCGCTGCCTGAAGGCGGCACGGTGTTCATCAGCGTGTGTGACCGCGACAAGCGCGCCATTGTGAGCATCGCGCGCGACATCGTACGCCTGGGCTTCCACGTGGTAGCGACAGCTGGCACCGCTCGCGCCCTGCGTGCCGCCGGTGTGGACTGCGAGGACGTGAAGAAGGTGCACGAGGGCACGCCGAACGTGGTGGATCGCATCGCCGCCGGCGAGATTGCGCTCATGATTAACACCCCATTTGGCCACGCCACCCGCGCCGACGGCTACGAGCTGCGCCTTGAGGCCGTCAAGCACGGCGTCACCCACGTAACCAATCTCGCCGGCGCCCAAGCCATGGTAGCCGGCATGGAAGTAGCCCGCGGCAGCGGCCTCACGGTAGTAGCCCTGCAAGATCTCCCCCAATGGGAACCGACGACTGCCGAAGCATAACCTAACCTCAAGAACTCGCAGGTCACCCGTAGGTTAAGGGCAAACTTTCGCCCCAACCCACCACCAACCTGCGAGTTCTCTTGCTTTTTGTTGCTTTCCGCATTAAGATATCTATTGAGATATCTAGGAGGTGACACCATGCCTGAAGTGATAAAGAAACTGACGCGGCTTTGCTCGTGGGGGACTTCGCGTGCGGTTCGTGTGCCTCGTGAGGTGTGTGAGCGCTTGGGGGTGGATGTAGGGTCGATGCTCAATATGCTTGTTGGCCATGATGAGCGCGGTTCCTTTATCCTTATTCGCCCCGAGGAACAGTCTCACCGAATGGTGCGTGACGTGTCCTATCGTTCAATGGATGAACTGTTTGCCGAGTACGAGGGCGATTATCGGCCCACCGAGCCCGACTGGGGCAAAGACGTCGGTGGCGAGGTGATCGACTAATGCGTGCATACGAGCAAGGAGACATCGTTGAAGTTGACTTTAGTCCCTCCGTCGGGCATGAGCCGGCAAAGGTGAGACCGGCCGTCATCGTGAGTGGTTATGGCTTCAATTCCCGTTCAAGTATGGTGTCTGTCGTGCCGGTGACCAGCAAAGATAACGGTTACCCGCTGCACATACCCGTAACAGGGTCGAAAGGAGTTGTTGGCTTCGCCTGCGTCGAGCAACTGCGTAACATCGACCTCGCACATCGTGGCTGCCACTTCAAAGGAACCGCCGACGACGCCACCATGCGCTCCATCCTCAGCACCATCCGCGGCATGCTGGAGTTGCGGTAGTGCAGTAGGTAGTGCTGTGATTTTCGACATTGCGAATGATCACTTTTCCAAAAAGAATGCCAGTTCGTGGGCGGGGTTTTCAAGGAAGCGGTGGAGCATGATCCATTCCATGGTGTCTTCAACTGTCACTTTGCGCACCTCGTCGTCGAACTGGTAGATGGTCGCGCCCGGTGCCGTGAGCAAGATGGGCGAGTGCGTGGCAACGATGAACTGCGCGCCTTCGCGTGCCAGCCGTATGATCTGCGCCAACAGCGCCACCTGGCCGCATTGCGAGAGGCCGGACTCCGGTTCGTCAAGCACATAGAAACCGCGTCCGTGGAACCGCTGCGACACGAGCGCAAGCACGCCCTCGCCGTGCGACCGTGTGTGCAGCGCGCGGCCTTCGCGGTAGAGGTCGCCGTCACCCAAGCGGTCCATTTCCGTGATGAGGTTGAACATAGTGTCGGAGCGTACAAGGAAGCTGTCGCTTGGCTTGAAGATGCTCTTCATCAGCACGAGGTGCTCAGCCAATTCGCTCGGTGCGTCCACCGTGGAAAAGCGGTGGTTCTTCGTCCCGCCCTCGGCGTTGAGGCCGTATGCTACACTCAGCGCCTCAAGCAGGGTAGATTTCCCCGTGCCGTTTTCCCCGCAGAAGAAGGTGACCGACTGCCCAAGATCAAGTACGTCGATGCTCGCGATGGCCGGAATAGCGAAGGGGTACTCGCCCCTGCTTGTGACCGACTCCCAGTCAATAGCAACCGAGTTCACATACACATCGTCGCGCATGGTGTCCTCCCTCCGCTTGTTCTCGGCGCAGTGCGAACGCTTATCTCTCCAGAATCCTAACCTCGTCCCCGCTAACCACGATGGCTTGGTTGTCGCTGATCACTCTCAAGTCCAGGGTTTCTGAGAACGTGTCCCGTATTGTCTGCGCGGCCTTTCCCATCTCCCAGTTCTTGTCATGTGGCACGACGAAGAAGTCCACCAGTCTCAAACCGGCGCAGTCTTTCAAGTCGGGCGCCTTTTCAGGACAGTCCATGTCGGCAGAGTACGCGATGTTGGGCGCTGTGACAATCGCCCCGGCAGACTCGCCGATGTAAAGCTTGCCGTTTCTCACCTCGTTGACCAGGATTTTGTCGGCTCCGGTTTTTCTCAGCTCCTGCAGGAGATAGAACGTGTTGCCGCCTGCAACGAATATGAAGTCGTTGCTCGTCAGCGTGCTTGCGATGACCTCGGGCGAGGCGGTTGAGATGTCGAGTTCCTCGACGGCAAGCCCCAGGCGCTTCAGATGCCATTTGCCTATCTTGGTAAAAAAGCCCAGCTTCTCGACGTTACTGGCGGTTGGGATGTAGGTCACGGTCTTGTGCTGCAAATTCGGCTCAACTGTTCTCAGTAGCTTCGCCACGTTCTGAAACATCGACACCAGAAACAACTTGGTCACGGCACACTCCTTTCAGGCGCGGCTCCGCAAGTAAAACACGAGTTGAAGCTGGGATTCATTGCAGCACAACTCCTCCTTGAATGCAATGCGCTTTTCGAATAGAGGGATCGCTGCATTGGCTTTCGCATGGCGTCTGTTCGGCCTTTGCGGTAGGAGCATGCGTCGATTGCCTTCGGAAAGTCACCGTTTCAACCGCTGTGAAGTCTTTGGGCGGTCGTTCGGTGGGTTTTTGCGGTGCGGGTTTCGGCGTTTTTCCAGGTCGCAGAAAGTCTTCTTGCAAGTTTTCGCCGTGCAGGGCTTCACAGCGGTGAAAACAGTGATTCAGAGCATTGTTTGAGTGCATCGAACGTAGTGTTGATGCTGTTACGCCTTCTTCGACTTTGGCGGGCGCGTGGGGCCGCGCTTGATGGTGAGATCGAGGGCGGCAAGCGCGTCCATGACGGCGTGCGCCGAGGCGTCGAGCTGTGTGGCGTCGAGATCGCGTTCATTAGTGACGTGCGCAACGGCGGCAGCATAGTTGCGCTTGAAGCGTTCGTTGAGTTCGGTCCAGTTCACGCCTGTGAACGCTTCGGCGGCCGCGTGGTCAAGCGGCAGTTGCCCCTGCTCCATGAGCACGGCGAGCACAGGGTAGCCTGCGTAGCCCTGCCAGTATGTGGCGTTGTCATTCGATGAGTACACATGCCCGTCAGCGTCCCACGCAACCGTGTACTCCTTCTGCCCGTTCGACGACGCGACGGTCGCGCGCCGCTCATCTGCGCACACGCTCACGCGCCCGTCAGCCAGCGCGCTCCAGGCTTCGTACACTTTCTCAAGGGGTGGCAGTTTCTCCATGGGGCTCCTCCGATTGCGGCCTGTCCCTATGGTGCCTCATCGGCACGTCGCATGCAAGGAACGATTCCGCTTCCGCCCTTGCCTCGCCCGTACGGTACGCAAGTAGTCTGCCCACATGGCGCGTTTCGAAGAACAGGTCGCGGTTCGCCAGTACTACGAGCACCGCCGCCACGGTAATCACTACCGTCTCAATACATTTCGTCTCCGGGGTGAGCGCGATCTTCTCCTGAAAGAAGTTCACGAACAGGTGAAACACGATGCACGCAAGCATGCTGCGGTTATTCTTCGTGTAGACCCAGGTGGTGAGAAACCCCAGCGGCACGACGCTGACAAGGAAGTTCAGTGCGTAGCCGTACCCGAAGTCGAGCAGTCCTGCATGATAGGTACCGGGGATGAAGAACAGCGGCAGATGCCAGCACGCCCACACGACGCCGAAGATGAGCGACTCACGAAACCATGGATGGTACTGCGCGATGGCATCCTCGCCGTAGCCGCGCCAACCCACTTCCTCAATCACCGACGCAACGAGAATGGTCAGCAGCGCCGAGGTTCCCGCGATAGAAAACGAGAACCCTTCCGTGAATGAAAACTGCGAAAGCGGCTGCCCTATCAGCGTCGATGCAAGAATAGAAACTGCGATAATCCCGCCGAACAGTGCAATGGCCTGCATAATGACGAGGGGTTTGATGCGGTGGAATCCGATGATCTTACGTTTCAGGTCACGCTTGAGTTCTGGGCTTTTAGAGGCCAGCACGAAGATGATTGACGTGACAGCCGGCACGCACAGGCCAAGAAACATAAGCGTGAGCGACAGACCCGCGCCGCCATCGGAGCCCTCCGCCATTGTATCTGTGCTTGTGTTCGCGAAGATAGCAGCTATCCAGAACGCCCAGGTGAGGGCGAACACAAGGATGTAGTAGCGGAAGGGTCGGTAGCGGTAAGGGGCAGCGGAGGTCTTGGAAGCAGTGGGGGTCATGGCTATCACGAAGCTCACGCGCCTGGTGCGTCGACGCTGATGGTGAGTTCGCTTCGCATGCCGTTCAGTTCAATGACCGTGGTGCACGCGGTTGCCTCGTCGCCGTGGAGTGAGAAGTCGTCGCAGGGCGCGCCCGCGCGCTGGTACAGAATGTGGTTGCCGATGCCGCGCACGATGCTCTCGAAGGGCGTGCCTTCGGCAATGCGTAGTTTCGAGGTGGCAGAAAGCTGGTTCACGTCCAAGCGGCCATCGAGCGCGACACAACGAATGTCCAGATCATCGTTGCAGTTCAACTCGACGTGTCCAGACACGTCGTCCAGCTCCACCGCGCTCAGCCTGCCCGAGAACTCGAAGCGCTCGGCCGCGAGGTGACGCACAGCAAGTGACACCGCATTGCCAGCAAGCTCAACCTCGTCTACGTAGCGCTGGGGGAGGCGTACGGTCAGACGCAGCCCCTCCTTCGCCTTCGTCTCCGACAGTCCTTCAAGTCGCTTCACGTCGATGTCGATGCGCTTGCGGATGTCGTCTATCTTCACCTTGCAGACGCGTTGCACGTCGGGGATGGTGTCGGAGGCCAGCTCAACGCGCACTTTCTCGCTGTCGCAGCCTTCGACCACCACGGAGGCGGCACCCGCGAAGGTGATGTCGAAGCGTTTCTCGCCGTCGATGTCGTATTCGGTCACACTCTCATGCAAATGTCCGCGTGCCGCCGCGTCCTCGCTCACGTCGCCCAGCAACTCATCAAGCGTGATGCCGAACAGCACCGCGATGGCCCGCAAGTTCTCAATGTCCGGAATGCCCGCGCCCGTTTCCCACTTCGTCACCGCCTGTCGCGATACCTGCAGCTGCTCGGCCAGCTGCTCCTGTGAGAGACCTGCCTGCACGCGCCGTCCTTTGATATTCTCCGCCAACATAATGGCCTCCTTTGTTCGTTTCGACCGCCCCATCATGGCAACGCGCGCTCGCCGACGCAAGCAACCGAGCATAGCATTCGCCTCTAAAATGCTACGCTCCGTGGCATTTTGAGGGCGAATGGTAGAATGTCACAGCGAAGTACCCCTTATGATCGAAGGATAGCCCATGATCTCCTGCGACACGCTGCTCTCTCTGCTCGAACCGCCCGCGCTCTACGAATTCACGGATGAGCCGTTCTGGGACGACGAGCACATCTCGGCGCAGATGCTGGCCGCGCATCTCGACCCCAACTTCGAGGGAGCCAGCAGGAATCACACGTTCATCGACCGCTCCGTTGCGTGGATTGCGCGCGTGGCACCCGTCGCCGAGTATCAGCGCCTGGTCGACCTGGGCTGCGGCCCCGGCCTCTACGCCGAGCGCCTTGCGCGTGCGGGCTACCGTGTGACCGGCGTGGACTTCTCGCGCCGCTCGATTGCCCACGCGCGCGACGCCGCCGAGCAGCAGGGGCTTGCCATCGACTATTGCTGCGAAAACTACCTTGCGCTTGACCTGGGGCAGCAGTTCGACGTTGCCATCATGATCTACTGCGATTACGGCGCGTTGTCCGCCGCGGATCGTCGCACGCTGCTCGACCGCGCCCGCGCGCACCTGCGTCCGGGTGGCCTGCTCGTACTCGACGTGTTCTCGCGGCGCGCCTTCGATGCGTTCGAGGAAGGCCGCATCTGGGAGGATCACCCGCACGGTGGCTTCTGGCGCCCAGGCCCCTACCTCGAGATGCAGCACCGCCTCAAGTATGAGGATGTGGCCACGCTTGAACAGATCGTGGTAGCCGACTGCGACGGCGCATCTGCCTATCACCTTTGGAACACCTACTTCACGCCTGAGATGCTTAGCGCGGAACTTGCTGCGGCTGGCTTCGATACTCTCGTCTTCGCTGGCGACGTGGCCGGAGCCTCTGCCTCAAGCGACAGTCAAACCCTCGCCGTCGTAGCGCAAGCCCATAACCAGGCTTAACGCAAGGCTCGCAGCCTATTCCTCCACCGACATGATAAAAGCAATAATCTCTTCCATGCTCGGATTCCCCTTCGTGTAACTTCGCTCGGATATAGATTCCATCATATCAGGCACAGCTCCTTGACAAGTATATCGGCTTCCGATATAAATATATCGGCACACGATATAACGGATGAAGATACAAAAGAAAGGGGAGCGCCATGGAGCCTATTGCGCTTACGGAGGCGGTGTTCTACATCCTGCTTTCGCTCGGCGAGCCACTGCACGGCTACGGCATCATGCAAAACGCCGAGGCACTCAGCAACGGCCGCGTGCGCTTGGCGGCGGGCACGCTATACGGCGCGCTCGGCACGCTGGTGGACAAGGGCTGGATCGAGGAAGTGCCCGCATCAGGCGGCGGGCGCAAGCGCGAGTACCGCATCACCGCCGCAGGTCGCAGCGTTGTGGAGGCCGAGCTCGCCCGCTTGCGCGAGCTTCTGGAAAACGGGGAACGCGTTGTGGAAGGATGGTCGCGATGAACAGGAAAGTCGTCCACAAGGTGTTCTGGGCATGGGGGTTCGAAAAGGAAGAACGTTGGCTGAACGACATGGCGGCCCTCGGGTGGAACCTCGTCGACACCACCGGCGTACGCTACGTGTTCGAGCAGGGAACACCGGGGGAGTACTGCTACAAACTTGAATTGCTCAACACCCTGCCGAGCACGGCGGAAAGTGAGCGCTACCTGCGCTTTATGGAGGACGCCGGTATTGAGCAGGTGGCCGCGTGTGGTCGCTGGGTCTACTTCCGCCGCCGCGCAGAAGATGGTCCTTTCGACCTGTTCTCTGACTTGGATTCGCGTATCACGCACCTGCGACGCATCCGCACGCTGCTGCTCGTGTTGCTTGGGGTGGAATTGCTCGCAGTCGTATTTCAGTTGGTAGCGTTCGCTCATGTCAACACCCCAAACTTCAAGCAGGTGATGGGTCCGGTGCTCTCGGCGGGCGACCCGCTTTTCCTTGGCATTGCCGCAATCCTGCTGGTGATAGCAGTGGTGCTGGCTGTGCAGGTCATCCGCATTGCGCGCCAGATCGGCCGTCTCAAGAAGGAGCGCGCCATCCGCGAGTGAGGTCTCCTTCACTCAACCGGTTCTGCAAACCTTCGTGAGCAGGAGGGTCAAAGGGTTGTCTGACCCTCCAGCAAGTCACGAACCGCCGCAAGCAAATGCTAGAGGTTGATACCCGCCTTCCGCGCCTGGCTGCACAGATCGCGGGTGCGCAGGGTGTAGGTTCTTCCATCCTTAATAAAGTGGGTTCCGCATTGCCGGAATTCAAAATGGGTTCCAGCCGCCGCGCACTGCTCGCGTATGTCGAGCACCCACGCGTAATCGTGCCATATTCTCTCTTCTGCCTCTTTAGCATCCCTTGGAAATGATTCTAGTGCGCATCAACAGAAACGTAGACGTCCATATAGGTAACACTCTCTTTAACATAGACTTCCTCCATGCAGATGCGGTTCTCGTAACTTTGAGCCACCATAGTATGGGCGTTCGCGTATTCGTAGAGTTCCCCATAAGCGCGAGGGATCTTCTCCCAAGGCGCAGAGAAGGGGTCCGTAATAGTAATCACGGCGTACTGGTCGGTCTCCTGAACAGTCAGCTCCGCCCCCTCGCAGGAAGGAACAAAATCATCAGGGACGATGTACGCCGCTACGTATCCATGCAGGCCAAATCTTTCTTTCTGCTCTTCGGAGACGAAGGGGAAATCCCAGCCAATTTTCCTTGGGGTATAATCGGGGTAGTCAAGCAGCCCGCTGTTTTTCGCCCAGCGCTCCATATAATCCATAGCATCATGTTCAGGATTCTGACTAATCACGACATACCGGGCAAGCCTGAATTGTTCCACTGTCTCTACCCTAATTCGACCGCACTCATGCTGTAAGCCGCGAATCGCTGCAAGGGCGGCTGACACATCGGCAGCGATGAGAGGCTGCATGCTGTCGCGATAGGCACCGGGGTTGACGCGTTCGAGCTCGGCGACGATGCGGCCAGCGAGTGCAGGCTTTGCGGCGGCCAACTCGGGCAGGGCTTGCACGCACTGGCGCGCCACCGTGGGCTTGGGGTCGTGCAGGCAGGTGGCCATGCGGTCGAACGCGGCATCGATGCACCCTTCGGCGTCGTGGCGCGCGTTTGCCACAAGCAGGAGGAAGCCACGGGTGCGCGCGTAAGAACTCTCAGCCTCAAGCATGGCCACGAACTCGCCAAGGTGCGCGGCAACTTCCGGCCCAGTCGAGCTCGCTTCGCGCAGCTGCTTGAACGCCGCGTACGCCTCGTTGTTGTCGGCCGAGCGCAACCGCTCCATAAGTTCCTCAACCTGTTCCATCTTTGCGTACTCCTTCATCGTTCGCCGCACGTTCCAAAGGTTATCTTCCGCACATGTTGCATGTTACTATGCGTTGCTTGAGGCAACGGACTGTTTTTTACACACTTGTGGTAACGCCAAAAAAGGAGGTTACCCATGCTCAGCGAAAACATTAAGGCGCTCAGGAAAGCTAAAGGGCTTTCGCAGGAAGAACTTGCCATCAAGGTGCACGTGGTGCGACAAACGATCTCCAAATGGGAGAAGGGGCTGTCTGTACCCGACTCTGATCTGCTGATTTCTCTGTCAGAAGCGCTTGACGCGCCGGTCAGCACCTTGCTGGGAGAACAAGTAATCGAACCGGAAGTTGATGAGGTAAAAGCTTTTTCCGAAAAACTGGAAGTTATCAACCTTCAGCTTGCGCGAAGGAAGGCGACGAGACAAAAAATAGTCCGCGGTCTGCTTATTTCTTTGTGCGCGGTTATCGTACTCATTTTTGCAGCACTAATAACGGTGCCGAGTCCTTATCTGGGTTGGGATTACGGCGATCCCGAAACAGCCGTTTTCGGAGCAGGCTTCCACGTCTTCGAATGGCTGTTCGTGAGGCTTGCTCCGCTTGTCTTTATAGGGGCACTCGTTGGCCTTTTCTTGTCCCGAAAGAACAGCTAACACCGCACAGTGGGTTGCAGGCGAAGGTAGGCCACGCGACTCATGGGGGTGCGCCGTCCGCGTGCGCTTCCCGTGCATTTCGGCACGTCGGGGGCCTAAGTGACGGATGAATGGTACAATCTCGCCCAAACGACGATTGAGCCGCTTTGTGCGGCCGCGGGGTGAGAAAGGACTCTTCGTGGCTCTTGTCAACGAACGGGCGCGCATTCTGGAGAATACGTGTGTCGGCCCGAACCTGTACGTCATGCGCCTCTTGTCGCCAACCATTGCGACAACGCTTGCACCGGGGCAGTTCGTGCATATGAAAATTCCGGGGATGGAGGCGCACATCCTGCGTCGACCGTTCTCGGTGTATTCGTGCGATCGCTCGGCCCGCACGCTTGAGATACTTTACCAGGTGGTGGGCTTCGGCAGTGGGCATATGCGCTTGCTTGAGCCTGATGTGGCCGCATGCCCGGCAGGTCTTTCGACGGCCGAATGTGCAAACCTTGAGGCGGTTGAGCTCATGGGGCCGGTGGGGCGCGCGTGGCATCCGCCCGCAGATGCGCGTCGCGCGCTTCTTGTGGGGGGCGGTGTGGGTGCGGCTCCGCTGTTTATGCTGGCCGAGCAGCTGGTGAATGCGGGCGTACGCACGGATGTGGTGCTAGGCGCGCAGACCGAGGACGCACTTTCATGTCGTGCGCGCTACGAGGCGCTTCTAGCTGCTGCTCCTACCTGCGATAATGCGCCTCGTTGCGCCACTGACGACGGCAGCTTTGGCCGCGAGGGCTTCTGCACGTCGCTGGTAGAAGAGGCCCTTGCCGAGGCTCAGGCGGCAGGTGAGCCTTACGACTATCTGGCCGTTTGCGGCCCGGAACCCCTCATGAAGATTGTGGCCGCGATGGCTGCGGAGGCCGATGTCACGTGCGAGGTGTCACTGGAGCGCCGTATGGCCTGCGGCATTGGCGCGTGCCTCTCGTGCGTGGTAGACACGGTGGATGGCAAGCAGCGCGCCTGTGTGGATGGGCCGGTGTTCGACGCGAAGAAGGTGATCTGGTAAATGGGCGATAGCTTCAACGCTTCTCAACATGCTGGGACGGGCGCCGAGGCGACCCCCCCAGTCGCTCAGACAGTCCTGGGCTCGCACGAAAGCCCCACTGGGGCTTTCGGCTCGTGCGAAACTCGCTTGGTGGGGGGGTCGCCTCGGTGCCCTGCTCCTACTATGGTGAACATGGCGGTGAATCTTGGTGGGTTGGGGATGAAGAACCCGGTCACCGTGGCTTCGGGGACGTTTGCGGCGGGGCGGGAGTATGGGGACTTTGTTGACGTAGCGAGCCTTGGTGCGGTCACCACGAAGGGCGTGTCGCTGCACGGGTGGGAAGGCAACGCGAGCCCTCGCATTGCGGAAACGCCCAGTGGCATGCTGAACTCCATCGGCTTGCAGAACCCCGGCGTGGCGCACCTGAAAGAGTACGACTTGCCTTGGCTTGCCGAGCGCGAAGCTACGGTTATCGTGAACGTATCCGGCCACAGCTACGATGAATACGTGCAGGTCATCGAGGCGCTTGAAGAGGCTCCGGTGGACGCCTACGAGGTGAACATCTCGTGTCCGAACGTGGACGCCGGCGGCATGACCATCGGCACATGCACCACCAGCGTGGAGGAAGTGGTTTCTCGCTGCCGTGCCGCCACGAAGCGGCCGCTCATCGTGAAGCTTACGCCCAACGTCACCGACATCACCGAGATCGCCCGCGCAGCCGAAGCCGCCGGTGCCGATGCGCTCTCACTTATCAATACGCTCATGGGCATGGCCATCGACGCGGAGCGCCGTCGCCCACAGCTCGCACGCGGGGTGGGGGGCCTTTCGGGTCCTGCCGTGAAGCCCGTGGCGCTGCGCATGGTATGGGAATGCCACAAGGCGGTGCAGGTGCCGCTTCTCGGCATGGGCGGCATCGCAACGGCAACCGACGCGGTGGAGTTTATGCTGGCGGGAGCCACAGCGGTGGCCGTTGGTACCGCGAATTTCGTGAATCCGTTCGCCACGGTTGAAATCATCGACGGAATAGCGCAGTATTGCGAACGACACCATGTTGCAGATGTCAACGAGCTGATAGGAGCGTTGGAATGGTAAGTTCGTTCGAGCAGATTCCCGCAAAGGAGCGTGTGATTGTTGCGCTCGACTGTGGCATCGAGGAAGCGTTCGACCTCGCCGACCAGTTGCAGGGCAAGGCCACCTGGATGAAAGTGGGCATGACCCTTTTCTACGCGAACGGCCCGGCCATCGTGTACGCGCTCAAGGAACGCGGTTTCAAGGTGTTCCTTGACCTTAAGTTCCACGACATTCCGCACCAGGTGGAGGGCGCGGCCTATGCGGCTGCCGGCAGTGGGGCGGACATGCTTACCATGCACACGGTGGGCGGCGTTGACATGATGGCGGCGGCTCAGAAGGGCGCCGAACGTGCGGCGGCCGAATACGGCTACGAGGTGCCCGCTACTCTCGGCATCACGGTGCTCACCAGCATGAACGATGCGGCGCTTGCCGAAACGGGCGTCTCCCGTGCCATGGCTGACCAGGTGGTGGTGCTTGCCGAACAGGCCAAGCGCGCCGGCATCTCCGGCGTGGTGGCCTCACCGCAGGAGGCGGCGCGCCTGCGCGAGATTTTGGGCCCCGATGCCTACATTGTCACCCCGGGCGTGCGCCCGGCGGGCGCAGCGAAGGGCGACCAGAGCCGCGTAGCCACTCCGGCCGAAGCGTTCGCCAATGGTGCGTCGCATATTGTGGTGGGACGTCCCATCACGCAGACGGCCGACCCGGCGGCGGCCTTCGAGGCCATTGTGGCCGAGTTGTAAGGCGTTTATGGCGTTTCCCCCGCTCACCGCTTAGCTATGCCACTGTGTAACAAATAGGCGACGAAACGGGGTTTTTGGCGCGGGCCACTCCTACAATGTGTGGCATCAAGCTGGAATTTTTTGGAATTACGGCGATTGACAAGGCAAGATGGATGATTGCGTGATAGTATCACGAAATCGCTTTTGAACAAGAAGGAGAGATGCACGATGGCTATTCCTCAACTCAGCCCGGAAGAGCGTCAGGCGGCACTGGAGAAGGCAAAGGCGGCCCGCATTAGGCGCGCCGAGGTCCGCGATGAGCTGAAATCCGGCAAGCTTACGCTGAAAAAGGTTCTCGAAATGAAGAACGATCCGGTCGTGGGCCGCATGAAGGTGTCCACGCTCATCGAGACCATGCCTGGCTACGGCAAGGCTAAGGCCGAGAAAATTATGAAGGAACTGCAGATTGCCGAAAGCCGCCGTCTGCGCGGTTTGGGCGAGCGCCAGCAGTCCGCGCTGCTGGAGCGTCTGGGCTAATTCCCCGCATGCGACGCGGGAACCTGTTCGTCATCTCAGGGCCATCAGGTGCCGGTAAAGGCACGCTGGTGGCCCGTCTGTTGCGTGCGGTGCCCGACGCCTGGGTGTCGGTGTCCGTTACCACGCGCGCACCCCGCGAGGGGGAAGTGGATGGCGTTCACTATCAATTCGCTACTGACGAGGAGTTTCAGCGTCTTGTGGACGAAGACGGACTTCTGGAATGGGCCGTGTACGCGGGTAACCGCTACGGCACGCCGCGTGCGACGGTTGAAGAGCACATGGCTGCCGGTCAGCAGGTTATCCTGGAAATTGATGTGCAGGGCGCTTTTCAGGTGCGTGAAAAGATGCCTTCGGCACACCTCGTGTTCATTGAGCCTCCCTCGCTTCAGGTGCTTGAAGAGCGCCTGCGCGGGCGGGGCACCGAGAGCGACGAGGTGATTGCGGAGCGCTTGCGCGCGGCCGAAGTGGAGCTTTCGCGCAAAATGGAGTATGATATGCGGCTGGTAAACGACAATTTGGATGAAGCCACCGAAGCTCTGGTGCGCTACGTCACTGAACAAGCCGAGGAAGCACGAGGTTAGATACTATATGAGCATCATCGAACCGAAGATCGACGTTCTCTTGGGTAAGACCGACAACGACCGTTTTTTGCTGTGCGCTCTTGCTTCAAAGCGCGCGCATGACATTAACGACATGATGCGTGGCCAGCGCGACCGCGCTATTCAGCTGCAGACCGCGGTGGAAATTGCGCGTGCTGCCGACAAGAAGCCGCTGTCGCTTGCGTTCAACGAGATCGCTCGTGGCGAAGTGTCGTACGATCCGTCTTCTATCGATATCAAGAATCACTAGGGTTCCGGCGGTCTGTCGACCGCCGGAACTGTTTGACGCTGCGAACGGCCCCGGCACCGAATCTTGCCCCTTGTGCGCTTGCCCTCACGTGCGAAAGCACGCTCGGCCGCGCGGCGGGGCAATCTTCGGCACCGGGGCCGTTCTCGCTGACGCACTACGCCAACCTGTGCTTTTTTTCAACCTATGGGTTTGTTTTTGCGCCTCGCGCGCATTGATTTGACCGGGGAGTTTCTTCATGACTGAATTCCAACGTATCATCCTTGTGCACTACCATGAAATTGGTCTCAAGGGCCACAACCGCGCTTCGTTCGAAATGCGGCTTTTGAAGAACCTCGAGGCGCTGCTGGCGGACTTCCCTGTGGTAACGATCCATCGCATTTCGGGGCGCATCTGCGTGTTTCTGCGCGAGGGAACCAGTTGGGATACGGCAGTTGAGGCGTCGGATATCGTGAGCAAGGTGCCGGGCGTGGCGCGCGTATCGAGTGGCTTTAAGTGTGAGCGCGACTTGGACGAGATGGCCGAGGCGGCGGTAGTGGCCCTTGCGGAGGCTGGCGACTTCGCCACGTTTAAGGTGGCCGCGCGGCGCAATCACACCGACTTCGCCACGAACTCCATGGAGATGAACCAGATTATCGGCGGGGCGCTTTGTGAGGCTTGTCCCGACAAGCAGGTGAAAATGAAGAACCCTGACGTCACGGTGGGTGTCGAGGTGGTACAGAACGCGGCGTACGTGTACGCGCGCTCGGTGCCGGGTGTGGGTGGGCTTCCGGTGGGTAGCTCGGGTAAGGTGGTGTGCTTGCTGTCGAGTGGTATCGACTCGCCGGTGGCCACATGGAAGCTTGCGCGTCGCGGGGCCGTGTGCATTGGCGTGCATTTCTCGGGGCGGCCGCAGACTTCGGATGCGAGCGAGTATCTGGTGGATGATATCGCACGCGTGCTGGAGCGCACGGGTTGCATCGGGCGCGTGTATACGGTGCCGTTCGGCGACTATCAGCGCGAAATTGCGTTGACCGTACCGCCTGAACTGCGCGTTATTATGTATCGCCGTCTCATGTTTAAGGTGGCCGAGGAACTGGCGCGCCGCGAAGGAGCTGGCGCGCTCGTGACGGGCGAGAGTCTGGGGCAGGTGGCATCGCAAACGCTCGACAACATCCGCTGCACGGATGAAGCGGTGAAGTTGCCGGTGTTTCGCCCGCTCATTGGTACTGACAAGCTGGAAATTATCGCCGAGGCGGAGCGGCTGGGCACCTTTGAGATATCGTCGCAGGATGCGCCCGATTGCTGCACGCTGTTCATGCCCCGCGCGCCCGAGACGCACGGGAAGGTTTCAGTGGTGCTTGAGGCCGAGTCGGCACTACCGATTGAGACGTGGGTTGCTGAAATTGCTGATGCCGCCGAACCACGCGACTACGCCTGCCCCTCCTACAAACCCCGCAAACGCCGAGAAAACGCCCAGGGGTAGAAGGCCCTCTTATAAGCTTCTGACCAGCGGCGTTGTAAATGCGTTGGGAATGCGCTTGGTTCGCGCCGGCTTTTTGGCGTGTAGGTGACGGTGCTGGCGTTGGGAATGTGCCAGATTTGTGCGGCTTTTTGACGGTAGACTGACGGCCCAGCGGCAAGGTTGCGGCGCTACGATCGGATCGTAAAAGAAGGTGAGAGCGATCCGAGGAGGGCCTCATGTCGTTTCAGGAAAGCGCGGAGTCGTGGCGCGCGAAGCTGCATCTGTCGGGGGCGCGGCTCCCAGTACTGGTGGGGTTGACGGCGGTCGTGCTGGTGGTGGTCGTGTGCGCGGGTGGCGCGCTTCTGGGTGCGGCGACGGCCGACGGATTCGCCGTCGAGCGCACACCGTCCGCTGATCAGGAGGAATCTTCCCCTGAAAATATGCCTGCGCCCACACTTGTGCGCGTGCACGTTGGTGGGGCAGTGATAACCCCAGGGGTCTACGACATCCCAGAGGGCGCGCGTGTGCAGGATGCGGTGGACGCAGCGGGAGGTTTCGCCGAGGGTGCGCTGCGTGACGGCTTGAACCTTGCTCGCAAGGTGGAAGACGGCGAGCAGATTATCGTACCTGTTGAAGCGCCTCCTTCACCAGAGGGGGAACCCGCGCCCCAAGCTTCTACACCTAGTGCAGCGGTGGGTGGCAAAATCAACATCAACCGGGCCACAGCTGCCGAACTCGATACGTTACCTGGCGTCGGTGCCTCCACCGCCGACAAAATTGTTGCCGACCGCGAAGCGAACGGCCCCTTCAAAAGCATCGAAGATCTCAAGCGCGTGTCGGGCATTGGTGACAAAAAGTTCGCCAACTTGGCTGACAAGATTAGTGTGGGGTGAGTGTTGTGGACGAACACTCTCACGCAGAGGATCCCATTCGCCCTAGTATTCCGCCCTTGCTGGCCGTTGGCCTGGGGTTATGGGCTGCTTGCGCCGCCATGTTTGCGGTGGGGCGGGTGCAGGATATGGCGGTGTGTGTCATGGAGGGCGTCGCTTTCTGTGCGGCGGCGTGCGGTGCTATGGCATTTCTTTGGCGCTTTCGCGGTGCGCTTATCTGGTGTGTGCTCACCGGTGCGCTCGCCGGTGCCGCCTGCGGGTGCGCAGGAGCGGCCGCTCTCCATACAGTCCAGCATGATGTCGCAGCTCAGCCAGCAACTATACTGCGTTTTGAAGCGCTTGAGGATGCCACGCCGGGTTTGTATGGCTCGCAGGGAACGGCGCGCGCCCGTCTGCCCGACGGGCGCGCGGTGGACGTGCGCCTGAGCTTCGAAAAGGACTCCTACGCTCCGCGCTATGGGGAAGTGTTCGAGGCTGCTGTGTCGCTGGCGCCTCCTTCGGAGAAGAGTGCCGACTACTGCTGGCGCACCGGCGTGGCGGCCGAGGCCCGCGCGCGCGACGTCCGTCCCCTTGAACGAACGGATGCCCTTGGCGCCCTCACCTCCCTGCGCTCGCGCGCGCTTGACGTGCTTTCAGCGCAGGGAAGTGAGGGCGCTGCTGTACTGCAAGCGCTCGTGTGCGGGTCGCGTGCGGCCTTGAACGAAACGGATATCAATCAGGCCTTTAAGGTGGCAGGGTTGGCGCATTTGGTGGCGGTGTCCGGCGCTCACCTGGTCATCGTGTGTTCGCTTGCCGCCGCAGTGCTGCGTGCTTTGCGTGCGCCTCGTGTATTTTCCATTGCCGCACAGGTGGCGTTCATCCTGTGCTTTCTCGCGCTGTCGGCGGCGCCGGTGTCTGCCGTGCGCGCTGCCCTCATGACGTTGTGCGGACTGGGATCATTCTTCGCGCGGCGACGTTCAGCCAGCGCCAGTGCACTCGGCGCGTGTATGGTGGGCGCGGTGGTGCTCAACCCCGCCACGGCGCTATCGGTTTCGTTTGCGCTCTCAGCACTCTCCACGCTGGGCATTGTGCTGTTTGTACCCCTCGCTTCGGCCTGGATCAGGCGCTGTGTGCCGCGCCTGCCGCGCTTTGCCACCGACGCGCTTGCCCTCACGGTGGCATCAAGCGTGGTGGCGCAGCCCCTAGCGGTGGCGCTCTTCTCGCAGCTGTCACTCATCTCGCCGCTTGCAAATGTTGTTACCGCGCCTCTGTTTGCGCCTGTGTGTGGTCTTGGGCTGGCGGCCGCTCTTGCGGGCGCGCTTGTGCCAGGTGCGGCGCCTTTTCTTTTGGTTCCTGCCGAAGGGGGAGCTGAAGCCCTCTGTGCCCTCGTGCGTCTGGTTGCGGAGGTGCCTTACGCCAGCATTCCTGTGAATCTCCCGCTCGGTGTGGCGTTTGCCCTGACTGTGGTTGGCATGGTGGCGCTCTGGGTTGTTTGGCCGCAGGCACGCGCGCGGGTGGTTGGGGTGTTGGCAGGCGTGCTTGTGGCGGTCTTCGCCCTGGTTGTTATCATTATTCCCCGTACGGCTGGCAACGAAATTGTCATGCTCGATGTCGGCCAGGGTGACGCCTTCCTTATCCGGAGTGGGCCGGCGGCGGTGTTGGTTGACACCGGCAACAAAGACAATCTCTTACGCGAAGCGCTCGCGCGGCACGGCGTGCTGCACCTCGATGCCCTGGTGATCACCCACGGTGACGATGACCACTGCGGCTCCCTTGAATCGCTCAAGGGGGTTGTCCAGGTGGACAGCGTCCTGCTCGCCCGCGACGCGCTTTCATGCGGCTGTGCAGCCTGCGCCAGTTTGCGTACGTCGGCCGAGGCCCTGGTGGGGGAGGGCAACGTCGAAGGACTCACGGCGGGAGATAAGATTCGCGCCGGTGCTTTCAACCTCGACGTGGTGTGGCCCGAGCACTTCCAAGATGAAGGGGGCAATGCCGACAGCGTGTGTCTGCTCGCGCGCGCCGACGTTGACGCAGATGGTGTGACCGATTGGACCACGCTCTTCACCGGAGATGCCGAACACGACCAGCTGCAAGAGATGGTCGACAAAGGCTCGGTCGGCCACGTAGATGTCCTCAAAGTGGGCCATCACGGCTCGAAAAACGCCCTCACGCCTGAGCTTGCCCAAGCGTTAACCCCACGTCTCGCACTGGTGAGTGCCGGAGCAGGCAACCGCTACGGACACCCAGCACCCGTCACGCTTGAAACCCTCCAAGAAGTGGGCGCTCAGATCCTACGTACCGACGAAGAGGGGGACGTTTCATGCATATTGCAACCCGACGGCATTCGCGTGGAAACGCTGCGGTAAAATACAGCCATGCCTCAAAACACGAAACAAGAAGCGCCGCTGTTGCCCGTCTATCTCATTGTGGGAGAAGACGCGCTCAAGCGCGACACCGTCATGAAGCGCCTGCGCGTGCGCCTTGCTAAGCTGGGCGATCTGTCGTTTAACTCAGACGAATTTAATGGCGAAACGGCCCTCGGCGGCGACATCGTGGCCGCCTGTAATACCGTGCCGTTCGCAAGCCCTGTGCGTCTCGTGGAGGTGCGTGGGGCTGACAAACTCAAGAAGGCCGATGCAGAAGCGCTGGTCACCTATTTGGAAGCGCCGAACGAAACCACCGTGCTCGCGCTGGTGGCCGAAAAGCTGGCCAAGAACACCCGCCTTTACAAAGCGGTTGCTAAGCTGGGCAAAACGGCGGTCATCGACTGCGCCCCCCTCAAGCGCTATGAGTTGCCCAAAACCGTGCGCGCTCTGGCGGTCGGCCATGGCGTCACCCTGACCGAAGGTGCGGCAAACGTGCTCGTTGACCTCGTGGGCGAAGATACGGTGCACCTGGACAACGAACTCAAGAAGATTGCGCTCGCGCACCGCGGTTCCGATGCGGTGAACGAACACGAGATCATGGGCTTGGTCAGCCGCACGGCTGAGGTGAAACCCTGGGAGTTCGTGGATGCCTTCGCCGCACGCGATACGCGCAAATGTTTGCTCTACCTGGGCCGCATGGACTCAGTGTCGCCGCATGCGCTGCTTGCAATGTGCACCACCCGCCTGCGCGAGCTGGTTTGCGCGCGCTCCTTGGCAGAGCGTGGCAACCCACGCGGCGTTGCCGCCGCCCTCAAGCTTCCCGATTGGCGTTGCAAGAACCACGCCACCTGGGCCCGCGGCTTCACGGCGGCCGAACTGCGCCAAGCGCTCATATCCTCACGCGACACCGAGCGCGCCATGAAAAGTGGCACCGACCCCAACGCCGCCTTCCTCGACTGGGTGTTGCTGGTAACCACGCGCTCCTAGTAACTCTCATCACTCCCACTCCCACACACGAAGAAACCCCCGAAGTATCGGGGGTTTCTTCACCTTGATATGCGAATGGATCGCGGGAGCAATCCCAAAAGCATCAAACCTATTCGGCAGCCTCTTCGGCACCTTCGGCGGCAGCGGCCTCAGCCTCAGCCTTGGCAGCCTCTTCGGCCTCCTTCGCCTTGCGCTTTGCAGCGGCAGCCTCGTCCTTCAGCGTCTTCTCGCGACGCTTCGCCTTCTCGGCGGAAGCGGCGGCCAGAGCTTCCTTGCGCGCAGCCTTCGCAGCAGCCTTCTTGGAGCCGGTCTTCTGCTCCTTTTTCTCCGGCTTCACGTATGCGGCGCGGTCGGCGTCGGTCACGACATCCTTCACCAGCAGCATGACACCGCTCTTGCGGTTAGCGGCTTGGTTCTTGTGGATGACGCCCTTCGAAGCGGCCTTGTCAAGCAGACGGCACGCGGCCAGTGCGGCGGCGTACGCCTCGGCGCCGTTGCCGGCAGCCACAGCGTCCTTGACGCGACGGATAGCAGTCTTGAGCTCGCTCTTCACCGCGCGATTGCGCATGCGGGCTTTCTCGTTGGTGATGATGCGCTTCTTTTGGCTCTTGATGTTCGCCATGTGTGTTCTTTCCTCCAATGGATCGTGCTTTATTGCGGTCAATCGTACCGTATACAGCGCTGCGGGCGCATGCCCCTTAAGCACACCGGTGCCGATTGCCACGCACGTGATCCGCAAAGGATCGGGCCACTTCAAGAAGCGGCGTACTGCGTGTGAAACAGGCGGGATTTCTCTGTTTCCTGACCAATCGGGTCACCAGCGAAACGAATCCTAAAGCGCAGCCACGTCTGCGGATTCGGCGATGGAAAGCATCGCGCGCACGTATCGCTGTATACACAATGCGATAGAATACCAAAGGATTCGCCCAATTTCACGAGAATTTGCCGAAACCACGTATTTTTGAGGCACGCACACAGCGTACTCGCGTGGATTCATCGAGCGCTTGGACAGCTGTCGTTAAGCTGTTGGAGCGAATGAGGTAAAATGACCCTTTCGTTTCCCTTTTCGTGACCCCGCGTGCGGGGCGCGTGCAACGTGAAAGACAGGACATGACCGACCCGAACCACATTCGCAACTTCTCTATTATTGCACACATCGACCACGGCAAGTCGACGCTCTCTGACCGCGTCCTTGAGCTCACGGGTACCGTGGCGCACCGCGACATGCAGGAACAGCTGCTGGACAGCATGGACATCGAGCGCGAGCGCGGCATCACCATTAAGAGCCAGGCTGTGCGCGTGGATTACACGGCCGACGACGGACAGACGTACCAGTTCAACCTCATTGACACGCCGGGTCACGTGGACTTTACCTACGAGGTAAGCCGCTCGCTTGCCGCGTGTGAAGGGGCCGTGCTGGTGGTGGATGCCACCCAGGGCGTCGAGGCGCAGACGGTGGCCAACGCCATGATGGCCATGAATGCGAACTTGGAAATTATCCCGCTCATCAACAAGATTGACCTGCCGGCGGCCGAGCCCGACCGCGTGCGCGAAGAAATTGAGGAAGGCCTCGCCATTCCCGCTGATGACGCGGTGCTCGCTTCCGGCAAAACCGGCGTGGGCGTGCATGATCTGCTGGAAGCCATCGTGTACAACATCCCCTCGCCAATGGGTGACGCCGACGCGCCTTTGCGCGCGCTCATCTTCGACTCGTATTTCGACCCGTACCGCGGCGTGGTGGCGCTCGTGCGCGTGGTGGACGGCTCCATGAAGAAGGGCGACCGCGTACTTATGATGGCTACGGGCACCGAAGTGCTGGTGGAAGAGGTAGGCGCGCGCCGCCCTGCCGAGACGCCGCTGCCGACGCTTTCTGTGGGTGAGGTAGGTTACCTGGTCACGGGCTTGAAGGACGTGCGCCAGGTGAAGGTGGGCGACACTATCACGGCCGTTCGCGGCGGGGTAGACGAGCCGCTGCCGGGCTATCGCGAGGCCAAGCCCATGGTGTTCACCGGCTTATTCCCCATCGACGGCGACCAGTACGAGCCGCTGAAGGAGGCGCTGGAGAAGCTTTCGCTCAACGACCCGGCGCTTGCTTGGGAGCCGGAAAAGTCGCACGCGCTGGGCTTCGGCTTCCGCGTAGGCTTTTTGGGGCTTCTGCACATGGAAGTTATCAAGGAGCGCCTTGAGCGCGAGTTCGGCCTGGACCTTTTGGCCACGGCGCCCTCGGTGGAGTACCACGTGTATCGCCAAGGTGGCGAAATGATTTCGCTGCACAGCCCGCAGGAAATGCCCGATCCTGGTGAGATCGAACGCATCGAAGAACCCTACCTCAAGGCGAAAATCCTCATTCCGCCTGACTACGTGGGTGCGGTGATGGAACTCACCACCGCGCGACGTGGCACGTTCATCACCATGAACTACCTGTCGCCCACAACGGTGGAGATGATCTGGGAAATTCCGCTGTCGGAGCTCATCATGGACTACTTCGACAAGCTGAAGTCCAACACGAAGGGCTACGCCAGCCTCGACTACGACTTCGACGGCTACAAACCCAGCAAGCTGGTGAAGCTGGATATTCTGCTGTCGGGCAAGCCGGTGGACGCGCTGTCGTTCATCATCCACAAGGACAAGGCGTATGAGCGTGGACGCATACTCACTGAGAAGCTGCGCTCCATTATCCCTCGTCAGATGTTTGAGGTGCCCATCCAAGCCGCCATCGGAGGCCGCGTGCTCGCGCGCGAAACGGTGAAAGCGAAGCGCAAAGACGTGCTGGCGAAGTGCTACGGCGGCGACATCAGTCGCAAGCGCAAGCTGTTGGAAAAGCAAAAGGCCGGCAAGAAACGCATGAAGAACATCGGCAACGTAGAAGTCCCCCAAGAAGCCTTCATGGCCATCCTGAAAGTAGACGACTGATATGGATGCCCCGGTCGCCATTGTTGGAGCGCTGATTGCTGCGGCGTTTATTACTCTTATTGTGACATTGTGCCGAGGGCATGTTGAACTGTTGAGTTCGTTTCCGCAGGATCCGGAGACGCTTAGTTTGAAAGATCGCAAGAGTATGGGCCGCGGAGTGGCGGCTGTATTGGTATTTATTGTGGTGGTATTGATAGTTGTTTTGGCTGTAACCATAGGGAAGTAGATATATGGCGCGGAAGAGTAAAGACGAGTTTGATTGGCTTGACGATCCGTTTGATGAGAAGAAGGCGGCGCGGGCTGAGGAACAGGCTACCACGTCAGGTGGCATGAAATTGGCGCTGGGGTGTGGCTGTTTGCTCGTAGTGGCGGCGGTGGTTGTGCTCATTGTGCTTACGTTGGTGAACATGCTCAACGTTTTGGCATCGTAGCTGATGAGCGCACGGATGAAGGGAGCAAGGCATGAAGACTAACCCGGTGATTGAAAACATTATGAGCCGACGCTCTATCCGCAAGTTCGAAGAGCGCCCCGTGCCGCACGAGGACCTGGAGACCATTGTTACCTGCGGTCAGTGGGCACCTTCCGCCATGAATCGTCAGGAGTGGACGTTTGTGGTGATGGAAGATGCCGCCCGCATTGCGCAGTTGGCCGAGGTCATGGGCGCGGTGCTGGTGAACGAGGCTTATGACATGTATCGCCCGCAAGCGGCCATCATCGTGGCGCACAAGAAAGGCGCTGCCTTTGGCCGTGAGGACGATGGCTGTGCGCTGCAAACCATGTTCTTGGCCGCTCATAGTTTGGGAATTGGCAGTGTGTGGATCAACCAACTGCAGGGCATCTGCAACGAACCCGACGTGCGCGCCGAACTTGACGCCCTTGGCGTGCCCGCCGACTATGAGGTCCACGGCATCTGCGCCCTCGGCTATGCCGCTGCCGAAACAGCTCCCAAGGACCGCAAAAGCGAAATTGTGTGGGTGTAACGGGCGGCATGTTCGACTTTTTCCAATCTCATAATCTGCTGCTTGCGCCGATGGCGGGGGTGAGTGACGAGGCGTTTCGGACGCTCTGTCGCGAGCAGGGGGCCGATCTCACCTACACCGAGATGGTGTCGGCGAAGGGGCTTTCGTACGCGAACGAGAAGACGCGTCATTTGCTGCACCTGGCGGAAGGCGAAGATCAGGTGGCGGTGCAGCTGTTCGGGCATGAGCCGGACACGATGGCTGCGCAGGCGGCTTGGATCGAAGATGAGATGGGCGACTCGCTTGCCTACCTCGACATAAATATGGGGTGTCCTGCGCGTAAGATTGTGTCCAAGGGCGATGGCTCGGCGCTCATGAAGGAGCCCGAACTGGCGGCTGCCATCGTGCGCGCGGTGCGTGCAGCAGTGGCGCATCCGGTGACGGTGAAGTTTCGTCGCGGCTGGGCCGAGGGTGAGGAATCGGCGCCCGCGTTCGCGCAGCGTATGGAAGAGGCTGGCGCGTGCGCGGTGGCGGTGCATGGGCGTTTCGCCGAGCAGTTGTATCGCGGGTCGGCCGATTGGGGCGTCATCGCGCGGGTGAAGGAAGCGGTGAGCGTGCCGGTAGTTGGCAATGGAGACGTGCGTTGCGGCGCGGATGCCGTGGCCATGGTAGAGCGCACGGGGTGCGATGCCGTAATGATTGCGCGCGGAGCCGAGGGCAACCCCTGGGTGTTCGCCCAGGCCAAAGCCGCGCTGGCCGGTGAGATGGAGCCACCGCTTCCAACGGTTGAAGAGCGCATCGCGATGGCGCGTCGTCACGCGCGCTTGCTCGCTCAGCGCGAAGGCAAAAACATTGTGCGCATGCGTAAACACGCCATGTGGTATATGGCCGGGCTCCCGGGAGCCGCCGCAGCCCGCGGCAAAATCAATGCCTGCGTGTCGGTGGAAGATTTCGACGCGGTGTTTGACGAGTTACTGGAATATGTGGGTTCGTCCGCGCCGAGTGGGCGATAACGTTCAGTCGCTCGGACAGTCCTGGGCTCGCACGAACAGCCCACTGGGCTGTTCGGCTCGTGCGGAACTCGCTTGGTGAGCGCAATCGCCCGCTCGGCGCTACGTTTCCGCTATTCTGGTGCTCGTCATTACTGGTCGAAATGAGCGACGTACGGGCGTAATATCAACCAGGTGGAACGGCTCCCGGAAGCCCTTGAGAGAGGGGGGAGGGTTCCGTCCCTGACATTTGGGTTAGTTGAAAGGGATTTAGTATGCCGCATGATCCTTATAGGGCGCTTTATTTGCATCTGCCGTTTTGTGTGAAGAGGTGTGCTTACTGCGACTTTGCGACCTCGGCGGTGGCGGGGGATTCGCCGGAGATTGATGCGTATGTGGAGGACCTTTCGCTCCAGATTCGCCGTAAGGCGAAGGAGGGGGAGTTGGGCGCCCTTGAGACGGTGTATCTGGGAGGTGGCACGCCGTCGCATGTTGGGCTTTCGCGGTTGTCGATGCTGCTGTATACCTTGTCGCTTTCGATGCACCTCACGCCTGAGGTGGAGTGTACCATGGAGGCGAATCCAGAGAGTCTCACCGAGCGTATGGTGCGCGACGTGTGGGCGCTTGGCGTGAATCGGTTGTCGCTTGGCGTGCAGAGTTTCGATGATGAGGTGTTGGCGGTGCTCGGGCGTGCGCATTCGGCCGATGACGCGCGGCGGGCCATTGCGGCGGCGCAGACGCGCTTTGAGAACGTGAGCGTGGATCTTATGTGTGGCATCCCTGGTCAGAGTGTGGAAAGCTTCGAAGCAAGTGTGCGCGAAGCCGTGGCGCTTGGGGTGGCGCATGTGAGTGTGTATCCGCTTACTATTGAGCCGCACACACCCTTTGACCTTGCGGTATTGGCGGGTGAGATGGAAGAGCCCGACGATGACGTGGAGGCGGCGCATATGGAGCTCGCCGCTCGTGTGCTCACCGAAGCGGGTTTCGAGCGCTACGAAGTGGCCAGCTACGCGCGCCCTGGTTTCCAAAGTCGCCATAATAGTGCGTACTGGACGGGTGTGCCGTACCTCGGTCTTGGTCGCTCGGCCGCCACGATGACGCAGAACGCCGAGCGCCGCATGCGCGTGAAAGATGGCCAGGTCACTGACGACCTCGACGCGCGTCAGATGGCGGCCGAGGACCTTATGCTTGGCATGCGTATGACCCGTGGTATCTCCGATGACCAGGTGGAACGCGCCGCTGCACTTCTACCCGAAGCGCCTGCCACACTTGAGCGCCTTGCGGGCGAAGGCTTTGTCGTGCACAAAGACGGCCGCTGGCGCCCCACCGAACAAGGCTGGCTCTGCGGCAACACCCTCTACGGCGAACTCTTCGACCTCGCCCCTTAAACAAAGCATGTAACGCTGGTGCGCCAGCAAAAAGCAAGGGAGAACTCGTGGCGGTGAGGAAACTGTATTCATATTTCCCGTTTTTCTTAGCACTCTCTTGCATCGGCTGCTAAAATGATGCGTTGGTGCCGTTCGGAGAACGGATGTGAAGAGAGATGCAAGGCGAGAGAGGAAGGTGGGGAAGCGTGCTATCAGATCGCAGGCAGCGAGTGCTTGCTGCGCTCATAGAAGAATATGTTGCGCGCGCTCTGCCGGTGGGCTCGCGCACGCTTACGGAGCGCTACCACCTGGGCGTGAGTCCGGCTACGGTGCGCAACGAACTGTCCGTGCTTGAGGATGGGGGCTACATCACCCAGCCGCACACCTCGGCGGGGCGTATTCCAACCGATCACGGGTATCGCGCGTTTGTGGACAATCTGCTTGATGCGGATTTCTCGGGCGATGATGAGCGCTATCTTCCTGTTGTTGAAGAACTGCGTCGTAGCGCAAGCGAACTTGATGCCCTTCTTGAGCAAACCTCATCTGCGCTTACGCGCCTGACGGATTGCCTGTCTATCGTGCTGGCACCGTCGGTGTTGAAGCTCCACATTAAACAGTTGTCGCTCATCTCGCTCAATCCGTACCGCGCGCTGGTGGTGCTGGTGACGGAAGACGGGCAGGTATTCAACCGCCAAATGGAGTTCGCCGAAGAAGTGGGCGCGGATGACCTCGCCCGTGTGCAGGCGTTTCTCAGCGAAGTGTTTACCGGCAAGTCGCTCCAGCAGATTGAAGACGGCCTCGGCCAGGGCATGGTTGAGGCGTTTCGCGATCCGCTCGTGCGCATGGCGCTTGACGAAGTGTTGTCGTGCTTACAGGAAAGCGAGTTGTCGCGCGCGCATCGGCTGGGCGTGAGTTCACTGCTCACAAAACCCGAGTTCAGCCAGTCGCAGGCGCTGCTTCCTGTCATGCAGGTGCTTGAGGACGATACGGTGTTGCTGCATGTGCTCGACGACGTGGCGCGACAAACCGGTGGCATTCCTTGCGTGCGCATCGGCAGCGAAAACGAGGCGGCGGAGCTTGCGGGCGTGTCGGTGGTGGCAAGTCGCTACGGGCGCGGTGCGTCAGCTGGGGTTGTGGCGGTCGTGGGTCCCACGCGCATGGATTATTCGAAGGTGCTGCGCGCAGTACGCATTGCGAGTGCGGCGCTTCAGGACGTATAAGGTTGGGTAGCGCGCGAGGGATGCGCCGCCCGTGAGGAAAGGTACGCGGAAAAGCAATGGCCAAGGATCTGTACGAGGTTCTGGGTGTTTCCAAGAACGCCACTGAGGACGAGATCAAAAAGGCGTTTCGTCGTCGAGCGCGCGAGCTTCACCCCGATGTGAACAAGGCGCCCGACGCCGAAGACCAGTTCAAGGAACTGAATGAGGCGTACGACGTGCTGAGCGATCCGGCGAAGCGCGCGCAGTACGACCGTTTCGGCACCATTCCTGGCGCGGCGGGCGGCGGCAACCCCTACGGGGGCGGCGGCTACGTGGACTTTGAAGATCTGTTCGGCGGCGGCTTTGGCATGGGCGACATCTTCAGCTCGTTCTTTGGCGGCGCGGCCGGCGGGCGTCAGCAGCAGCGTCGTGAAGGCCGCGATATGGGCGTGGGCCTGCGTGTTACGCTGGAAGAAGTGGCTTCTGGTGCGAAGAAGGAAATTGTTTACGATCGTCTGGCGCCGTGCCCCGACTGTGATGGTTCGGGCCTGGGCGAAGATGGCCGCGAAATCACCTGCCCCGACTGCAACGGCCAGGGCCGTGTGGTCACCGTGCAGCATACGTTCTTGGGCGACATGCAAACGGCTACCACGTGCAAAACCTGCGGCGGCACGGGCCGCTCGGTGGAGAACCCCTGTCCTGAGTGTGAGGGTCAGGGTCGTGTACCCGACCGCCAGCGTGTGACCGTGGAAGTGCCTGTGGGCATTCGCGACTCGCAGCAACTGCGCTTGTCGGGCTTCGGTGAAGCCGGCATGCAGGGCGCCGCTCCCGGCGACCTCATTGTCACGGTGCGCATTCAGCCTCACGAGTTCTTTGAGCGCGACGGCGACCATCTGCACGCGCGGGCGAACGTGTCCATCGTGCAAGCGGCGCTTGGTGCAGAAATTGAAATTGACGGCATCTTTGAAGACGAAAAGGTGCAGGTGCGCATCCCCGAGGGCTGCCAAAACGAGCAGGTGGTGCGCGTCAAGGACTACGGCATGCCGAAATTCCGTAGCGACGCGCGCGGCGACTTGTTCGTACACGTGAACGTAGTGGTTCCCAAGAAACTCACGAAAAAGCAGCGCGAACTGTTGGAGCAGTTGGCTGAAGAACTCGGCGAGGACGTCTCCGACGCCCGCACGCCTTTGCAAAAACTTCGCGACGCTTTTAATTAAGTTAGGAACGGTATGTCGCTGCCGCATTTTTACCTTGAGGAACAGGTGCTTGCTGATGAGGGGGCTGAGGCGTTTTCTTTGCGGCTTTCGCGGGATGACGCGAAGCATGCGCGGGTGCTGAGGCTTGCTGTGGGCGAGCATGTGGCGGTGGTTGATGCGGCTCGTGACTATTTCGAATGCGAAATCGTTTCGTTTGATGACGCTGAGCCGCTCGTGCGTATCGCGCAGCGATTCGGTGCGGCTGAAACGGAGCCGCAGGTAGTGCTCGTGCAAGGCCTCGCCAAGGGCGACAAGATGGACGAGGTCATACGCCACGCGACGGAGTTGGGCGTAACGACCTTTGTGCCCTTGGTGTGCGAGCGCTCCATCGTCAAGCTTGATGCGAAGAAGACGGCGGCGAAAACCGAGCGCTGGCGTGCCATCGCAAAGAGTGCGGCCATGCAGTCGGGGCGTCGGTTCGTGCCCGAGGTAACTGAACCGGCAGCGATTAAGGATGCGAGTGCTTCTCTTGCAGACGCGACGGCGGTGCTCGTGTGTTGGGAAGAAGCTCCTGGGACAGCGTATTTGGACGAGGCGCTTGCTGGTGCCCTTGCCACTGCGGACGTCGCACCTGATGAGGCGTGCGTGGCAGTGGTGGTGGGTCCCGAGGGGGGTCTCACGCACGCTGAAGTCGACGCGCTTATGACCTGCAACGCGCACGCGGCGCTCGCCACGCTGGGCCCTTCCATTCTGCGTACTGAAACTGCTGGCGTGGTTGCGCCTGCGCTCGTGCTGCATGAACTGCGGCGTTTGGCTCGCGGGGCCGCACAGGTGGAGTTTGCACGATGAACTTCTGTGTTGTTAACCTGGGGTGCAAGGTAAATCGCGTAGAGTCCGACGATGCGGCGGCCCTCTTGGCTGCCCACGGAACCGAAACGCGCGAAGAAGACGCCGACCTCATTGTGGTAAACACCTGCACGGTCACCGGTGAGGCCGAAAAGAAAACCCGCAAGGCCGTGCGCCACGCCCTTCGTGCGAACGATCACGCTCGCGTGCTCGTCACCGGCTGTGCCGCCGCGATCGACGCCGCCTTCTACGAGGGACTTGACACACGTGTGGAAACCGTGGGGAAGGCAACACTGTACGAACGCGTCGCTGAACTCGCGTTATTGTCGGACACATCGCTCGAAGAAGAGGAAGCTGCTCTGTCCGCAGAAGGTGCGGAGCATCACTCCGCGCCGCTGCTGCGCCTGGGCGAGGGCTTCCGCACGCGCGTCGGCGTGAAGGTGCAGGATGGGTGCGACAATGCGTGTACCTACTGCATTGTGCACGTAGCGCGTGGCCGTGCGACCAGTCGCCTCGCCGATGAAGTGGTGCGCGAATGCGTTGCCTACGCAGAGGCCGGCGTGAAGGAGATTGTCCTTACCGGCATCAACCTGGGCTCCTACCGTGACGGAGGCACGAGCCGACGCGACCCCGCAGCAACACGCCTCGCCGCCTTGCTGCGTCGGCTTCTCGCCGTAACCGCACACCTGCATAAAACCGGCGAGCCGCCCGTGCGCTTCCGCATCTCCAGCATTGAACCGCGCGATGTGGACGACGCGCTTATTGACCTGTTGGCCGAAGCCGAGGGCCGCGTGTGCCGTCATCTGCACCTGCCGCTGCAATCTGGCAGCTCCAAGGTGCTGCGCGAAATGGCGCGTCCCTATGATGCCGAGACGTATCGCGCCCTTGTTGATAAGCTGCGCGCCCGTGTGCCTGAACTCGCGCTCTCCACCGACATCATCGTAGGCTTTCCGGGCGAAACCGAGGAAGACTTCCAGGAATCGCTCGCCCTCGCGCGCGCCTGCGCCTTTTCCAAAATCCACGTCTTTCCCTACTCGCGTCGCGAAGGCACTCCGGCTGCCGTCCGCGCCGATCAGGTGAAACCCGAGGTCAAAGCCACCCGCGCCGCCACCCTCCGCACCCTCAGTGATGACCTCCGCGCTGCCGACTACGCGCGCCGCGCTGGCACCCAAGAGTTCGCCCTCGTAGAAGAAAACCAAACCGCCATGACCGAAAGCTACTATGAGATTCCTGCACCCGCCGACGCGCTTCCCGGCGGCCTGATATGTCTCGACCTACCAAGCGCATGCCACTAAGAAGCAGCTCTGGCAGGCGAACGCGCCAGCGCCACGCACTGGAAACCGCCACGCAAAGCTTCACTATTTGTGCACGTGCACTATTTTCCCTTGTCGGTTCGGTGACATCGGCCTGCGGCATGAGACCCCGTGGTACAATGACCGTATGACAGACCAGACGCAAATTACTCTCACGGCTCCTACCAGCGTGAATATGGCGCTCGTGGTGGGACAGGCCGACGAGTTGCTCCATCTTGTGCAAGACGCCTTCGCGGCGCGCATCACCGTGCGTGGTGACACCATTGTGCTTGAAGGCGACCCGCTTGAGGTGCAGTCGCTCACCGCGCTGTTCAGTGACCTTATTAAGCTGGCGGAAAACGGCGAAACGCCTACGGTTGACTACGTGCGCCACGCCATCGACCTTTTGCACACGGCGGAGTTTTCGCCCACCGCGCTGCGCGAGGACATTCTGCTCACGTATCGCGGGCGCGCCATCCGCCCCAAAACGGCCGGTCAGAAGCGCTATGTGGACGCCATTCGCACCAACACCATCACCTTTGGCATCGGGCCTGCAGGTACCGGCAAAACCTACCTCGCCATGGCCATGGCCGTGGCTGCGCTCAAGCGCAAGGAAGTTGGCCGCATCATTCTCACGCGCCCCGTGGTGGAGGCGGGGGAGAGCCTGGGATTTCTGCCGGGCACCCTCACCGAAAAGGTGGATCCTTACATTCGCCCGCTCTACGACGCGCTCTTCGACATGACCGACATGGAACGCGCCACGCAGCTCATCGAAAACGGCGTCATCGAAATTGCCCCGCTCGCGTTCATGCGCGGCCGTACACTCAACGACAGTTTCATCATCCTTGACGAGGCGCAAAACACCACGCCCGAGCAGATGAAAATGTTCCTTACGCGCCTGGGCTTCGGCTCGAAAATGGTCATCACGGGCGACGTGACGCAGCTTGACTTGCCGCGTGGCATCTCGGGCCTCAAAGGCGTGCGCAGCGTGCTGGAAGGCATCGATGACATCGCGTTTTGTGACTTCACCGGCAAAGACGTGGTGCGCCACTCGCTGGTGGCGGCCATCGTTGCCGCCTACGACGAGGCAAGCAGGAAGGCTTGAGACATGGATATTCAGATCAACTACGATTATCGCAAAGACGAGCTGGAGAAGCTGCCGCTGCACGAGCTGGCGCAGTTTGTGCTCACACGCGAAGATAAGCCGTTCAACACCGAGGTGTCCATCAGCTTCGTGACGGACGAGGCTATCGCCGAACTCAACGAAAAGTATCGCCACAAGGAAGGCCCCACCGACGTGCTGTCGTTTGAATGCGATGGCGTGGACGACGACCTGTCCGCGATGACACTAGCGGAAGACCCCATCTTTGAGCTGGGTGATGTCATCATTGCGCCCGACGTGGCCAGCCGTCAGACGCGCGAGTTTGGCACCACGTTCGAAGAGGAAATCAGCCTGCTTTTGGTGCACGGCCTGCTGCACCTCTGCGGCTACGACCACATCGCCGACGACGAGGCCGAAGTCATGGAGAAGCGCGAGGCCGACATCCTTGAGGCGTGGTCGAAGCGCTAACGCCGAAGGGGGCTTTCATGGATGCGTCGAACGCTATGGACGACGAAGAGCGCTCAGCGGCGGGCGGCGGCTCTGACACGCAGCCAGAGGCTCCGGCGGGATTCGTCCGCAACGAGCAAGCGAAGGAAGCGCGGGCGCGCTTTTCGCTGATTCGCGCTTTCAAGTGTGCGTTTGACGGCATTGCCTATGTGGTACGCACGCAGCGCAATATGAAGATTCACCTGGTCATAGCCGTGGTGGCGGTGGCGCTGGGCTTGGCGTTAGGCATTGACGGCGCATCGTGGGCGGCGGTCATCCTCTGCATTGCGGCGGTGTTTGCGGCCGAGTGCGTGAACACGGCCATCGAGTCGGTGGTGGACCTCGTGTCGCCGGACTACCATGAATTGGCGCGCCGCGCGAAGGACTGTGCGGCCGGGGCAGTGCTCATTTTCGCCCTCGTGTCCGTGGTGGTGGCCGTGGTGGTGTACGGCCCGCGCGCCTGGCTGCTGCTGTTCGGGTAATCACAACGTTTCGCAATAAGGTAGTCCGGGGGACTGCTTTCACGTAAAAGGGGAAAGGTAAGCACACGCATGGAATTTGACGCACACGCGCCTGAGAGCTTTAAGTCGGGCTTCGTTACGCTGGTGGGACGGCCGAACGCGGGCAAGTCGACGCTCTTGAACGCCATCATGGGCAAAAAGATTGCTATCACGTCTAACACCGTGCAAACGACGCGCCACCGGTTCCGCGCGGTGCTCACGCGCCCGGGGTTTCAGCTGGTCATCGTGGACACGCCGGGGCTGCATAAGCCCCACGACGCCCTCGGTGAGGAACTGAACACCTCCGCGCTCAAGGCGCTTGAAGACGTGGATGTGCTGGCGTTTGTGGTTGATGCCTCCAAGCCCGTCGGCCGCGGCGACGAATGGGTGGCCGAGCAGCTTTCGCACACGCGCTCCAAAAAGGTATGCGTGCTGTCGAAGACCGACCTTGCCACGCCCGAACAGATTGCCGCCCAGCGCGACGCCGTAGAGCGTTTAGGCACGTGGGACGCCATGGTGGCGCTGTCGTCGGAGACGGGCAAAAACGTGGACGCCTTCGTGGAAGAGGTGGTGTACCTCTTGCCGGAAGGCCCTGCGTGGTTCCCCGCCGACATGGAAACCGATCAGCCCATTGACGTGGTGGTATCCGAATTCATTCGCGAAAAGATTCTTCGCACCTTCCGCGACGAGGTGCCTCACGCCATCGGCGTGCGCGTGGAGGAAATGGAGTACGACAAGAAGAAAGACCTCCATCGCATCTTTGCCGTGGTGTACGTGGAGCGCGACAGTCAAAAGGGCATCATCATTGGCAAGCGAGGCGCCGCCATCAAGCAGATTGGCATCGAGGCGCGCGCCGATTTAGAGCAGCTGCTGGGCACGCGCGTGTTTCTGGATCTCTCCGTGAAGGTGAAGAAGAACTGGCGACGCGACGCCAACCAGATTCGTCGCTTCGGCTACGGGGAATAGCAACCGCGCGGCACACTGTTTCAGCATTCGCACGCAGGGAACCTCCTTCGTAGTTCTGCAGGTATTGTTATCACGATGAGCGCGCCGCCCACCGGCGCGCTTTTCCGTTACAATAGCTGCGAAGATGTCATTTTGAGGGAGTCGTGGAGCATGATCTGTCCGAACTGCCATTCAGATAATAAAGAAGGCGCAAAATTCTGCAACGAGTGCGGCTTTCCGCTGACCGGGCGCATTGCCTCGGTTGCGGCGGCGGCCGATGAAGAGCCGCGTGACCGGCAAGTCCTGGAGGCCGAAGTCCCAGAAGTGGACGTGCCGGCGGTAAGTGATCTTCCCAGCGCCACCGAAAACGGCTTCGCTGATGAAGCGGCCGACGGGGATGTTTTCGGCGATGAAGAGCCTGTGGCTTCGCCCGCGCCTGGTCGGTCCCAGGGGTCTGGCCCCCTTGATCGCGCGAGCCTGCCGGTTATTGGTGTGAAGGGTGTTGACGTCGACGAAGACGGCAACGCGTTCGATTTCAGCGACGTGGACGACGAACCTGAGCCACGTCCTGTTCCCGCACCTCAGCCGGCCGATGTGACGGCCGACCTGTCCGGGCTCGATGAGTGCCTCGTGGACTCCGGCTATGTGCCGCCGCAAACGTGGCGCTCGGGTGGCACCATGGAAATGCCGCGCGTCGAAGGCGCTGCAGCGCCCAAGCAAAAGGAATTCCGTGCTCCCGACGCGAACGAGAAAAAGCACGGCCGCGGTCGCGCGGTTGTTATCGCGCTGGGCATTGTGGTGGTGCTTGCTGCCGCAGCGGCGGGCATCACGTATCAGATGGAACTCTGGGGCGGAAAAATGCTGCCCGACGTGACCGGCATGACTCAGGCCGACGCCACCTTCCGCCTGGAAGGCAAGGGCTTCACGGTGAGCGCATCGCAGGTGAAGTCGGATGAAACCGAAGGCCTCGTTCTGCTCATGGATCCCTCAGCTGGTGCGCGTGCAGAAAAGGGTTCTGAGGTGGTTATCCACGTTGCCGTGGCCCGCACCATTCCCGATGTGGTAACCAAGACGAAAGACCAGGCAGCCAAGCTGCTGAACGAAGAGGGCTTTGAGCATGTCGCCTTCGTGGAAGAAATGTCGGCTGAGCCGGAAGGAAGCGTGCTGGCTATCAGCCCCGACGCAGGCACTAAGGCTAAGGGGTCGACAACAGTGACGGTAACCGTGGCGATACCCTTTTTGGTTCCTGACGTGGCTGGGCAAACGGCCGACGCGGCGGTTGCGGCGCTTGAGGCGGCTACCTATGTTCCCTCGGTGGTTACCTACTACACCGAAGAGGTGCCCGAAGGCACGGTGGTCAAAACCGATCCAGCGCCCGGCACGAAGCTTGAACCGGGCTCAACGGTGACGGTGAACGTGGCGAAGTCGCGTGCGAGCGTGCTGGTTGCGGCGGCGCGTGATTACCTCGCAAGTGCGGGCACTATTTCCATCGGCGGCACCACCTACGAGATTATCTCGGTGGATGACGTGAGTTACCCCGCCTACAACCAGACGGCGTTCACCATCACGGGCACGGCGGTGACCACGCTGGACGGCGAGACGGTGCGCGGCTCAGCCAAGCAGAAGAGTGGCACCATCACCTGGGATGACGCCAACAACATCGTCAGCATCTCGTAGCGGTTGTGGCCAGCGCGACGTACACGACGCGCGCCCTCGTGCTGCGCAAAACCAAGCTGGGGGAAAGCGACCTCATTGTGACGCTGTTGGCAGAAGACGGCTCGCAGCTGCGCGCCGTGGCCAAAGGTGCCCGTAAGCCCGCAAGCCCCTTCGCTGCGCGGCTGGAACTGTATTCAGTCGTTGACCTCTTGTGTTCCGAAGGCCGCAACCTGGATATCGTGAAAGAGGCGCGCATTGTAGCCAGCCACGAGCGCTTGCGCCGCGACCTGGAACACGCCGCCTGCGCCGCGCCCATTGCGGAGCTGCTCGATCGCATGACGCAGGCGGGCCTCGAAACGCCGCGCCTGTTCGCGCTTACCGAAGCGGCCCTCACGCGCCTTGATGCGGCTGAGCCTTCCCAGGCGCCCGCCCTGTGTGCGGCGTGTCTGTTGAAGGCGCTTGCGTTCTGTGGCCTGCGTCCCAGCCTTTCAACCTGTGTGGGGTGTGGAGCGGAGGTTGCGCTGGGGCGGCCCGATGAGCTGGTGTTTGTGTCGTATCGCGAGGGTGGCATCGTGTGTCCGTCGTGCCGCGCCTCGGTTGAGGCGGTGGGCATCTCGGCTGGAACCGTGGCCTGGTGCCGCGCGCTTCTCGGTTCCACGTTCGACGAAGTGGTGGCTCTTAAGGTGGACCCGTCGGCATCGTTCGCCGTGCTGCGCTTCTGTCAGGAATGGATTCGCGAACACGTGGGTGCTCCCCTGAAGTCGCTCACCTTCCTGTTTACGTCGGGTTTGTTCTAGGCCCGCCGGACGGGCGCATATAAAAGTTGTTTACCCAGGATATCTTTTACGGCTGTTGTGGGATAATAAGGTTCACTCATTATGAACAAGGAGAAGACGATGTATACCTACACTCCGCGTGGCGTGTGCTCGCGCGCTATTCATATTGAACTTGACGGCGACACCATTCAGCATATCGACTTTGTTGGTGGTTGTGATGGTAACTTGAAAGCTGTTTCCAAGCTTGTTCAGGGCAAATCGGTGGACGAGGTGGCCGCGCTGCTGGAAGGTAACACGTGTGGGCGTCGCTCCACGTCGTGCGCCGACCAGCTGGTGCGCGGCCTGCGTGCTGCTCAGGCCGCCGTGTAGGCCCAGAGGTTTCTGCACTGGCGCAGTACGGTGTCAAAATCCCAGGCCTGCGCCGTGCGCTCGGGGCTATTGGGGTCGCGAATGATCAGCCGGCCGCGCTCGTCAACTCCCGTAAGTACGATAAAGTGACCGGTGCTGGTGAAGTCGCCAGGCCCGACACTGCAAATGACCGGCGAGCCGGACACCAAAGCCTGGCGAACACTGGCCTCATCAGCGGGAAGTTCTTCGGCTAACAGTCCCTTTTCGGCCGCGCCTTCCGTCATGAATGCCCACGCGGTACCATCGGCAGACGCACACCCAAGGCGTTCGGAAAGCGCGCCCATATCGGCGGGTGTCATATCGGTGTGCCCGGTGAGCGCCACGTACACCATGGTAAGACAGGTGGGCCCGCAGCCCGTGTCGCCAAAGGAGCCTTCGGCATACGACGCGTTGGCCCAGGTGGCATCACGCTGGTAGAGCTTGGGTACCTCGCCGGCGCGCCAGTTTTCGCGCGGCGTACTCTGGGGTGTGTCGCTTTCTGCTCCTGGGGCGGAAGAGGCGGCAAGTGAGGGCAACGTGAACCACGCCGTTGCCGCCAAGGCCACCACCAACACGAGGGCAAACAAAGCCGACCCCAGGCCAAAGCGCCGACGAGTGGAGGCGGCACCGGGGTGGCGCTGAAAAGTCGCAGCACGTGGCCGCGCCGCTGCGGGGTAGGCGGCAGCGCGCGGGTTTGCATGCCTGGTGTGCGGTGCGCGGTTATACTCGTCGTGTCCGTATACGTTCGAATAGGTCATAACGCTCCCTTTCCGTATCAACCCTTCTGACGGTTCGTTTTCAAGTATCCGCACGCAGTGACGCGCTGTCTCGGAAGAAACGGCTACGAAACCTTTAAGAATTCCTGAATATTTGCGCGACCTGGGGGCGCGGCCGATACAATGGTTCCCAGAGAGAAGGCAAACGCGCTGCGGGGCGCGGGAAGGAAGAAGCGCATGGGGGACACAAAGCGCATAGCGGTGTGCGACGACGAGGCGGCCATCGCCGATTTGGTGGTGCAGCTTCTTTCCCAAGGCGGCTTCGAGGCGCGCGCGTTCTATGCGGCGCCCGACCTGTTGACTGCGACCGCGCATGATCCGTTTGACCTGGTGGTACTTGACATCATGATGCCGGGCATGGACGGGTTTGCGTGCTGTCGCGAAATCAGACGCACCAGCTCGGTGCCCATCATCTTCCTCACCGCGAAAGACGAGGAAGTTGATAAGGTGGTGGGCTTTGAGCTGGGGGCCGACGACTACGTGGTGAAGCCCTTCAAGCCGCGCGAACTGGTGGCCCGCGTGCGTGCGCGGCTGCGGCGTACGAGCGCCGCCGCTGCGTCTGCTGGCGAGGACGTAAACGTGCTGGAAGCGCGCGGCATCGCCGTGGACGAGAACGCCTACCAGGCAACCCTGCACGGCGAGCCGCTTTCCCTCACGCCGAAAGAGTTCGCCATTCTCGGGTGTCTGCTGCGTGCGAAGGGACGGCCCGTGGCATCGCGCGACTTATTTGAAGCAGTGTGGGGCGAGGAAGCAAACGCCCAGAGCAACAACACGGTGATGGTGCACATCCGCCATCTACGCAAAAAGCTGGCGGCCATCGACTCGTCGCAGGAACTGATCGAAACGGTGTGGGGCGTCGGCTACAAACTGGGGTAACTATGGTGCGCCACACGGCGCTTTATCAGGCGCATGAGGCGACGCGCACAAGGAAAGGGAGGCCGCCATGGCCGTTCAGGAACAGGGCATGCTCGCGCAGGCGCGCAAGGAGCAAACCAGAAGGCTCTCGAACAGTATTCTGCGCCGCACGCTGGCAAACGTGGTGCTGTTTGCGGTTGCCTACGCACTGTTGTTTACGGGATTCATGTTCATATTGGGCACCCCGCTCTCGAACCTCGTATTTAACCTGGTGGGGCAGCGTTACTCCGTCCATTCGGCCATTGCGAATCTGTTCTTGCTGTGCGTTGCTGCCGGGTTCGTTGCGGGCATTGTGCTGCTGGTGCGCTCGGGCATCAACCGGGCGCTTGGCTACTTCGACGACTTGCTCGACTCGGTGGCAAACGTCCTGTCCAAGCGCGAAGGCCCCGTGTCGCTGCCGCGCGAACTGGCACCCACGGAAGCCTACCTCAATGCTGTGAAGGAGGAAAGTGAGCGCAGCGAGCGGGCGGCACATGCGGCCGAAGAGCGCAAAAATGAACTGGTGGTGTATCTCGCCCACGACATCAAGACGCCGCTCACCTCCATCGTGGGCTATCTGACGCTTCTGGCTGAATCCCCCGACCTGCCGCTTGACGTGCGCGCCCGCTACACGGGCATCACGCTTGACAAGGCCTACCGCCTGGAGGAGCTGCTCGAAGAGTTCTTCGAAATCACGCGCTATAACCTTACGTCCATTCCCATTGAGCGCTCGCGCTTCGATGGCGTGCTGTTTGTGAACCAGGTGATGGAAGAGTTCTACCCGCTGGCGGAAGGGCGCTCCCTTGAGCTCACGTTCGACGGCCCGGCCGAGCTCTCTGTGTTCGCCGATGCAAGCCGTGTGGCGCGCGTGCTGAACAACGTGCTGAAAAACGCCGTCGCCTACGCCGATGCGGGCACCGAGGTGCGTGTGCGCACGGGCCTGGTGTGTGCGCCCGATGGCTTTGTGTGGTGGGAGCTCACCGTGACCGACCACGGCCGCGAACTCTCGCCGGAACACTTGGAGCGCATCTTCGAGAAGTTCTTCCGCGCCGATGCCGCGCGCACCTCGGAAGGGGGAGCGGGGCTTGGGCTGGCCATCGCCCGCGAAATTGCGCGCGCCCACGGCGGCGACATCTACGCCACGAGCGACGCCGGCATCACCTCGTTCACCATCTGGATTCCCCAAGGCCCGAGCATTGCCACGGCGCCCAGCACCCGCGCGTAAAATCCACGCCGACAAGCACCTCCTTTTTGTGGGCAACCTGTGGCGCTATCAGGTGCGTGCTTGTTGCGCCTTCGGCCTTCGCCTACAATAGACAAGCTGCGATAACGCAGGCACTTCCCGCTTGGTCCGCATACGTCCACCGTATGCCCACCCAGAGGGGAGCGCATCGGTTCTGCGCCGCCGGATAAGGGCTGCGCGACAGGCGGCCCGGTGACGGCGCTGCCAGGAAAGGTGGAAAAGCTATGGCAAGCAAGCTCAGCATCAGCAAAGAGCGCACTGCGGAACTCATCAAAGAGTACGGCAAGGGCGAGGGCGATTCGGGTAGCCCGGAGGTGCAGGTGGCAATCCTTTCGGAGCGCATCCGCAACCTCACCGAGCACCTGAAGGTCCACAAGAAGGACAACCACTCCCGCCGTGGCCTCATGATGCTCCTCGGTAAGCGCCGCGGTCTTCTGAAGTACATCAAGGCCCGCGACGTCGAAGAGTACCGTACGCTCATCAAGAAGCTCGGCATCCGCGACACCATCTAGCAACGAGAGCCCGCTTCGGCGGGCTTTTGTATAGGCGTTTCGCACCTTCTCGCGCGTTGCGCGGCGAAGAGGGAGCGCCACGGCGGTCGGAAGCGCAAGGGCGTTTCTGCTCGCGGCGGGCCGCACAGGGTGGCACCGTCAAAGAAGCTTGGCCGCACGAGGGCGTCCAAGGTAGAAGAGAAAGAAAGCTGAAACATGGAAAAAATCGTCGAATCCTTCGAGCTGTACGGAAAAGAGTACCGTCTCGAGACGGGCGAGCTGGCCAAGCAGGCCACCGGCGCCGTGCTCGTGACGCAGGGCGACACGAGCGTGCTCGTGACCGCGGTTATCTCGAAGGAGGAGAAGGACTACGACTTCTTCCCGCTTACGGTGGACTTCATCGAGAAGATGTACGCCGTTGGCCGCATTCCTGGCGGCTACCTGAAGCGCGAAGCCCGTCCGTCCGACAAGGGCACGCTCACGGCCCGCATGGTCGACCGCCCCATCCGTCCCGGTTTCGTTGACGGCTTCAAGCGTGAGGTGCACATCGTGTGCACGACGCTGGTGGTTGACAGCGTGAATCCGCCCGACACCATCTGCGTCATGGGTGCCAGCGCGGCACTTATGCTGGGCGCCGCTCCGTTTGACGGCCCGGCTGCCTGTGTGCGCATCGGCCGCGACATTGAAACGGGCGAGTTCATTGTGAACCCGACCTTCGAAGAGTCCGAGCACTCTGACCTGGAGCTGACCATTGCCGGTACGGCTGACTACATCTCCATGGTGGAAGCTGGCGCCGACGAAATCTCCGAAGAAGACATGCTTGCTGCCATGACATTTGGCCAGGAGGCTATCGCCGCCTTCTGCGACGCGCAGCAGCGCTTCCTCGACCGTGCGAACATTCAGCCGGTGGAATGGCCTGTTCACGTGGCCGACCCGGCCATCGCCGAGCGCGTGGCTCCGTTCATGGACGAGATGAGCGCTGCCTTGCACGACGCCGACAAGCAGGCGCGTATGGCGAAGGTGGAAGAGCTCAAGGCCCGCATCAAGGAGGAGCAGTTCTCAGACGAAGAGCGCGCCGCCTGGAAGAGCGACATTGCCGCTGAGCTGAAGAAACTTGAGAAGAAGGCCATGCGCGCCATGGTTATCGCCACCGGCGAGCGCGTCGACGGCCGCCGTCCCGACGAGATTCGCCCGCTGCACATCGTGCCGGGGTATCTGCCCCGCGTGCACGGTTCGGGCCTGTTCCAGCGCGGTCAGACCCAGGTGCTCTCCGTGGTGACGCTTGGCATGCTGAACGAGTGGCAGCGCCTCGACACCATCGATCCCGCCGAGGGCAAGCGCTACATGCACCAGTACAACTTCCCGCCGTACTGCACGGGCGAGACGGGCCGCATGGGTGCCCCGAAGCGCCGCGAAGTGGGCCACGGTGCCCTGGCCGAGCGTGCGCTCATGCCGGTGATTCCCAACGAAGACGAATTCCCCTACGCCATTCGCGTGGTGTCCGAGGTGTTGGAGTCCAACGGCTCGTCGTCGATGGCTTCCACCTGCGGAAGCACGCTTGCGCTGATGGATGCTGGTGTGCCCATTAAGGCGCCCGTGTCCGGCATTGCCATGGGTCTTATTAAAGAGGGCGATGACGTGGTCATTCTCTCTGACATCCAGGGTATTGAGGACTTCCTCGGCGACATGGACTTCAAGGTGTGCGGCACGGAAAAGGGCATCACGGCACTGCAGATGGACAACAAGGCTCGCGGCCTGTCCGTGGATATTCTGGCCCGCGCGCTCAAACAGGCAAGTGAAGGCCGCGCCTACATCCTTGACGCCATGCTGGCCGAGATTGCCGCGCCGCGCGCTGATCTGCGCGAAACCGCTCCGCGCATCGAAACCATCCACATTCCCGTGGACAAGATTCGCGACGTCATCGGTAGCGGTGGCAAGGTGGTCCGCGGCATTCAGGACGAAACCGGCGCACAGATCAACATCGAGGAAGACGGCACCATTCACATTGCCGCCGTGGAGGGCCCGGCTGGCGAGGCTGCCAAGGCCATGATCCTCGGCATTGTGAAGGAGCCCGAGGTGGGCGAGGTGTTCGACGGCGAAGTTGTGGGTATCAAAGACTTCGGCGCGTTCGTGAAGCTGACGCCGGGCAAAGACGGCCTGCTGCACATCTCGCGCATGGCCAACGGCCGCGTGGGCAAGGTGGAAGACGTACTCAACCTCGGCGACACCGTGAAGGTTGAGGTGCTTGAAGTGGACCCGAATTCGGGCAAGATTTCGCTCGATCGCCTGGAGAAGCCGGACGCCCCCGAGGGCTCCGCTCCCAGCCGCGAGCGCTCCGACCGCCCGCGCCGCGACGATCACGGCCACGGCGACAAGGACAATCGCCCCGGTCGCAGCAATCGCAACGGCAACGGTAACGGCAGCGGCGGGCGCACCCCGCGTCGCCGTCACGAAGGCTAGGAACTCTCGAAGGGCCGCGCGAGCGGCCCTTCCGCTTACCGGGAGTACTTTTGTGCGTCCGCCGGGCGCTCGGTGCCATCGGGATAACGTTTCGTTGGGTGCGGGCACCTGACATGGTAGGATGAGGGAAATCATCACAGAGTGAAAGGCTTTCTTCATGATTAAGGTTGCGGTTTCGGGATGTGCCGGGCGCATGGGTCAGGCGGTTGTGAACGCGGTGCGCGGTGCTGATGACCTGGAACTTGCCTGTGGCATCGACCCGCACGCAAGCAGCACGCACGCCGACTTCCCCGTATTTACCAGCGTCCCCGAGGCGCTTCGTGGCGCTACGTTTGACGTGCTCGTCGACTTCACGCAGCCCTCTGTTGTGGCTGATAACCTGCGCGCCGCCTTGCCCGCGGGTGTTGACTGCGTCGTGGGCACCACCGGGCTTTCGAACGAGACGCTAGAAGAGTTGGCGGCGCTCGCCCCGGAGGGCACGTGCCTCTTCTACGCACCGAACTTCACCACGGGGGCGGTGCTCATGATGGAGTTCGCCAAGGTGGCGGCACCCTATTTCCCCGAGGCGGAGGTCATCGAGTTTCACCACTGCAACAAGAAGGACGCGCCCTCCGGCACGGCTGTGCGCACGGCGCAGATTATCGCCGAGGCGCGCGAGGGCCGCGTGAGCGAGGCGCCGGGTCGCGAGACGGAAATCGCCGGCGCGGAAGGTGCGCGCGGCGCGCTCGTGGAGGGTGTGCCCGTGCATGCGGTGCGCTCGATGGGCTATGTGGCCAGCCAGGAAGTGATTTTCGGCTCGTTCGGTCAGACGCTCACCATCCGCCACGACAGCTGGGAGCGCGGCTCGTACATGCCCGGCGTGCTGTTGGGCATTCGCAGTGTGGGCAAGCGGTCGGGCCTGATTGTAGGTTTGGAGAACTTCATGGCGTGAGCGCGCCCGTCCGTGCAGCTCATGGCATACTACGTTTAATACGCACGATCTAAGAGCACGACGCTATCTGACGGACGCTTTCGTTTGGATGGCGGCTCGGTGAGGAGTCAGCATGACGCAGCCCCGTTTTGGCCGCATGATCCCGGCCATGGTCACCCCGTTCGATGAGAACCGCGAACTGGATCTGGACAAGGCCCAGGCACTTGCCGTGCGCCTTGTGGATGGCGGCAGCGACTCTCTCATCATCAACGGCACGACGGGGGAGAGCCCTACGGTGTTCTACCCGCAAAAGATTGACCTCTTCCGCGCCGTGGTGGAGGCGGTGGGTGACAAGGTGCCCGTCATTGCGAACGTGGGTGACAACTGCACGGCTGACACGGTGAACTTCGCGCGTGACGTGGCGAAACTGGGTGTTGACGGCTTCATGTGCGTGGTGCCGTACTACAACAAGCCGCCGCAAGAGGGCATGTACCAGCACTTCCGCACCATCGCCGATGCGGTGGAGCTGCCCATCGTGCTGTACAACATCCCCGGTCGTTGCGTGGTGAACATGGAGGCCGAAACCACGCTGCGCTTGGCGCACGACTGTGCGAACGTGGTGGCTGTGAAGGAAGCCTCGGGCAAGCTGGATCAGGTGAAAGCCATTGTCGACGGAGCGCCGGAGGGCTTTTGGGTGTACTCGGGCGACGACTCGGCCACGCTTGATATCATGAAGCTGGGTGGCGCAGGTGTGGTGTCCACCATCGGCAACGTGGCACCGGCGCGTATGAAAGAGATTGTGGACTTGTGTGCGGCGGGTGATTGGGAGGCGGCCGAGGCTGCCAACGAGCGCCTGATGCCGCTGATGAAGGGCTTGTTCGAAACCTCGAACCCCATCCTGGTGAAGGAAGCGCTCAAGCTGCTTGACTTCCCGGTGGGAGGCGTGCGTCTGCCGCTGGTGGATGCAACGCCCGAACAGTCCGAGCGCTTGGCTGCCATCATGCGCGAGGTGGGTGTGCTGAGCGCCTAAGTGGTGTTCAGCCTGATAACGGAAAAGGTGGGGTTGCAACAAAAGTTTGCCAGGTATTCCGTAGGGCAAGGGTTCTACCCGTGCCGTGCAACGAGAATAAACCTGTCAGGTAAAGAACTTTGGTTACCTCCCCCTGAGAAAGATATGAAACCGCGCAGGCGGGCGCGCCCTTACGGTGTGTCCCATCGCTTGTGTTCCTCATACGTGGGGAGCCGGCGAGAGCGGCGCAGGCGAAGCCGGGAGTCCCGGCTCTTCGTCTTTACGCGTCCGCTGCGCACGACGAGAAAGACCGGAAGATACACATGGAACAAAACAATCAGCGCTCCGAGCGCGGCGGAAGCCGTGCCAAGGAGCAGGGGCGCGCGGCGAACAGCCGCAGCGGCAACGGTGGCGCGAAGAGCGGGCCGAACGCTGCTAACGCCTCCGAAAAGAAGACGCGCTCCTACAAGCATGTGCAACTTGAGCACAAGCGCCCCCAGCTTACCAAGGCGGGCGCGCAGGGCGGCGGTCGGCGCGGGCAGGGTGAGCAGAACGCGCGCCGTAACTTCGCCTCGCCAAAGAAAGATCCGAACGCCACGCTGAAGATTATTCCTTTGGGTGGCTTGGATGCCATCGGCAAGAACATGACAGCGTTTGAGTGCAAGGGCGACATGATCCTCGATGACTGCGGGCTCATGTTTCCCGACGACAATCATCCGGGTGTCGACCTTATTTTGCCCGACTATACGTACGTGCTTGAGAACGCCGACAAGCTGCGCGGCATCATCATCACGCACGGCCACGAGGACCACACGGGTACGCTGCCGTACCTGCTGAAGGACCTCGACCGCCAGGTGCCTATCTACGCCACGAAGCTCACACTGGGCCTCATTGAAGGCAAGTTCGCCGAGCATAAAATCAAGAACGCCAAGCTGGTGGAAATCAAGCCGGGCGACCAGATTAAACTGGGGTGTTTCACGGCTGAATTCTTCGCGGTGAACCATTCCATTCCGGGTGCGGTGGGCGTGTTTTTCCAGAGCCCGGCCGGAAACGTGCTGCATACGGGCGACTTCAAGCTTGACCAGACGCCCATCGACGGCGTGACCACCGACTTTGGGGCGCTCGCGAAGTTTTCCAAGGTGGGCGTCGACCTTATGATGAGCGATTCCACCAACGCCCAGAACCCCAACTTCACGCCGAGCGAGGCTGAGGTGGGCAAGGAGCTGGCCAAAATCATTTCACAGGCGAAGGGCCGCGTTATCATTGCGTCGTTCGCCAGCCACATTCACCGCATGCAGCAGATTTGCGACGCGGCGGTAGCTAACGGCCGCAAGGTGGTGGTGACGGGCCGCTCGATGATTCAGAACACCGACATCGCGCGCCGTTTGGGTTACCTCAACATCTCTGACGAGGACATCGTGGACGCGTATGACCTCAAGGGTATTCCGCCTGAGCAGGTGGTTATCATGTGCACGGGCAGCCAGGGCGAGCCGCTCTCAGCGCTTGCCCGCATCGCGAACGGTGAGCACAAAACCATCGACTTGGACGAGGGCGACACCGTTATCATTTCGGCCACGCCTGTTCCCGGCAACGAGAAGGCTGTGACGCGCGTGGTGAACTGCCTGGCGAAGATTGGCGCGGATGTGTACGACAAGAAGCGTGCGCGCGTGCACGTGTCGGGCCACGCGGGTGCCGAAGAGTTGAAGCTGGTGCTGTCCATTGTGCAGCCCAAGGCCTTCATGCCGGTGCACGGCGAGGCCACGCACCTGCGCGCCCATGCCAGCCTGGCCGAGGCCACGGGTGTGCCTCACGACAACATTTTCATCTGCGAAAACGGCGAGTCGCTGGAACTCACGGCGCGCGGTGTACACCGTGGCGAAGTGGTGCAGTCCGGCATTGTGTTCGTGGATGGCCTCTCAGTGGGCGACACCTCGCAAGACGTGCTCGACGAGCGCAGCGCACTCGGGTCGCAGGGCTTCGCGGCGGTGGCTGCAGCGGTGTCTTTCAAGCGCAAGGACGTGGTGGGCGAGGTGCAGGTGGAAATGCACGGCATCACGGGCGGCGACGATGACTACCTCACGCGCGAGGCATCGTCCACGGTGAAGAACGCCCTCAAGCGTCAGTTGGGCAAAGGCGGCGGCATGCGCGAACTCAAGAAGGCGGGGCGCGATGCGCTTTTGTCCCTTCTGTGGGAGCGTACCAAGCAGCGCCCGATGGCCATCGTGAACTTGCTGGAAGTTTAGGCTATAATGACCGCATGCGCTCATCCGGCGCGTGCGGTCGCCCTTGTTGTGGTGCGAAACCGCAGGCAGGGCGAACGTGTACCCCATAAAACGCAGACTCACTGAAACGCACCGTAAACGCAGCAAAAGGAGCTGGGCCGTGGCCCGACAATCATCACCATCGAACAAGTCGAAGGCATCTTCATCCGCGAAGTCGAAGAGCAAGGCGGCCTCTCCGGCCGAAAAGAGCGCGCGCAAAAACGGAGCGTCCAAGCCCGCGCGCGCCGCTGACGACGACCGCCTCATTGACGACCGCGCTCGCCGCGACATTGCAGGTGTCGCGTTCGCGGTGGCGGGTGTCGTGCTGTTTGTAGCGGCCGTTATGCCAACGAATGCCCTGGTCACCTCCCTGGTGTCCACCGCGCTGCACCTCACCTTGGGGCTGGGTGCCTATCTGCTTCCCTTCTTCCTCATTGTGGTGGGGGCAAGCTTCCTCATTCGCGCAGGGCGTGAACGCGTACCTGCGCGCGTGTCGGTGGGGCTGCTCATGATTTTGGTGGCGGTGCTGGTGCTGCTGGCTCTGTTTACGCCGGTTGCGCCTGGTGAAGAGGGGCCGCCGGCGGCGCTTTTTGACCCCGATCAGCTGGCAGCACGCGGGGGTTATATCGGCGCGGGTATTGCCTGGGTGGGCTTCACGCTGTTTGGCCAGGTTATTTCTTGTATTATTATGGCGGGCGTCATCATTGCCGGCTTGATGGTGATTGGCTTTTCGCTGAGCAAGCTCGTGGAACGTTTGCAGGAAAAGCGGGCTCAGCACGAAGAGGGCGACGGGGTGCTGGGTGCTCCCGCGTATGCCCGCGTGCAGCGCGCTGAGGGTGCAGGCGGGTTCGTGCCGCTGGTGGCTGGCGAAGCGCAGGCCACCAACGTGCTTCCGCGTTTGGGTGGCAAGAAAGATCGCGCGAACGGGGCCGATGAGGCTGCCGAGACGCAGGTGCTTGACGGGCGCAAGAAGAAACCACGGCGTGCTTCCGCGCCGCTTGACGCGCAGATTTCCGGCAGCCGCCGCATCCCCGATTCGGTGCCCGACTCGGAAGAACTGCCGCTCACGCGCAAGCTGGGTCGCGCGCGCGCCGAGGCTGACGTGGCGGACAAAAGCGCAGATCAGGCGGCCGAAAAGGCCACGCAGACGTCGGTAGCTTCCACGGTGCCGCTGGCAACGCCGCGCCCAGCGGATGGCTTCCAACTGCCACCCTACGACATTCTGGCCACGAGCACTTCCTCCAAGCGCGACAAAGCCGCTGATGAAGAGCTTTCTGAAACGGCGGCCTGCCTCCAAGAAACGCTTGAGAGTTTCTCCATTATGGCCGAGGTGGTGGGCTGGGTGGCTGGTCCCACGGTGACGCTGTATAAGGTGGACTTGCCCGCCGGCGTGCGCGTGAGCCGCGTGACGGCGCTTGAGCAGGACATTGCACTTGCCCTGGCCGCGCCCGGCGTGCGCATTTTTGCCCCCATCCCCGGCACGAACTACGTGGGTATTGAGGTGCCGAACCGCACGCGGCAAAGCGTGCTTCTGGGTGACGTGCTGAAAGACGCGCCCGACGGCCCGCTTATGATTGCTGTGGGTAAGGACGTGGAGGGTGGCTCCATCGTGTCCGATTTGGCCAAGATGCCGCACCTGCTCATTGGTGGTACCACCGGCTCGGGTAAATCGGTGGCTATCAACGCCATGATCATGTCCATTCTCATGCGCGCCACGCCCGCCGAGGTGCGTTTCATCATGATTGACCCCAAGCGCGTAGAATTTACGCCCTATAACGGCATTCCGCACCTCTATGTGCCCGTGGTCACCGAGGCGCGCGAGGCGGCGAGTGCGCTGTCGTGGGGCGTGGCCGAGATGGAGCGGCGCCTGAAGGTGTTCAGCAAGGTGGGTGCCCGCAACATCGGCCAGTACAACGCCAAGGTGCAGGCCGAAGAAGAGGCCGTGCGCAAAGCCGAAGAGGCCGGCGAAGAGCCACCCGCGCGTGAGCTGGGCGAAGAGATTCCCTACATCGTTATCATCATCGACGAGTTGGCGGACCTCATGATGAACGTGGGCAAGGAAGTGGAGTTCTCCATCAGCCGCATCGCGCAGCTGGCGCGCGCGGCGGGCATTCACCTCATTGTGGCCACGCAGCGTCCGTCCACGAACGTGGTCACGGGCCTCATCAAGGCAAACATCACGAACCGCATTGCCTTCAACGTAGCCAGCGGCATCGACTCGCGCGTTATTTTGGACACACCGGGCGCCGAGCGCCTCATTGGTTTGGGCGACTTGCTGCTGAGCAAGCCCGAGTACGCCAAGCCCCAGCGTATCCAGGGCTGCTACGTGTCGGAAGACGAGATCAACGCCGTGGTGTCCATGCTGAAAGAGCAGGGCGAGCCGGAGTATCACTCGGAGATTCTCAGCACGAACCTCATTACACTGGGCGCGTCGCAGCCTGACGGCAGCGGTGGCTCGTGTGCGTCGGACGATCCGCTTGTATGGGAAGCCGCCGAAATTGTGGTGTCGAGCGGCTTGGGATCAACATCGAACATACAAAGGCGCTTGAAAGTTGGTTATTCTCGCGCTGGGCGTATAATGGACATGCTTGAAGAAAAGGGCGTCGTGGGGCCGCCGAACGGCAGCAAGCCCCGCGAGGTGCTCGTTGACGCCATGGAGTTGGAAACGTTAAAGGCGTTCGAGGCGCAGGACTCATACGAGGAGTGACGACGTGGCACAGGTGACATTCGGAACGGTTTTGCGAGAAGCCCGCGAGCGTAAGGGTTACGACCTGTCCACGGCGGCGCGTCGCCTGCGCATCAGGCCTGATATTTTGCGCGCTATCGAAGAGGACGACTTCGCGCGCATGCCGCCGCGCGGCTACACGCGCAACATGGTGAACGCCTACGCGCGTCTTTTGGGGTTGAACCCCACCGAAATCACGCGCATGTATTTGGACGAAGCGTACGCCTATCAGGTGGGACGCGCCCGCTCGGACGTGCGTCCGACGGGATTTGATATGGGAGGCACCTCCCGCACGAAGCGCACGCGTGAGCGTCAGGCGCAGCCGGAAGAGTTCGAGGAACGCCCGGCGCGACAAAACGCGTTCGGCCGCACGCTCTATGACGACCGTACGTCGTTCACCCGCCCCGATTACGGGCGGTCGGGTGGTACGGGGGGCCGTCTGTATTCGGAGGATCGTACGCACACGAGCCGCCACACGGCGTTACCGAACGCGCAGTACACGAATTTCTACGCGGGGCCCAAGGCGCCGAGCCCGGTGCAGTCGAAGTTGCCGTTCATCATTGCGGGCGCGGTTATTCTGGTGGTGCTTGTTTTGGTGCTGATGCTGGTGTTTGGCAACAAGGGGGGCGGCCAGGAGGAAGACGTTCCCAAGATGCCTATTACGGGTATTACCGATACCACGCAGGGTGAAAATGGTGGCGATGGTCAGCAGCAACCCGTGACCCCGCCCGCGCCGACGGCACCGACGAAGGCAGTGTTTGAGTATGAGATTCCCTCGGATAATTCTTCCTATATCGAGATATACGAGAACGGAAGCGAATCTGCGAGCGTAGCGGAAACGATTAACGGACCTGCGAAGGCGAGTTTTGATGTGACGGAAGCAGGTACGCTGCTGTTTGTGACTTCAAATCCCGATGGAGTTAAAATCTCGGTTGATGGCGAGGCTGTTGAGCCCACTGAATCCAGTCAGCCTGGTGTGTACACGTACACCGTTGACTTCGCTGCCATTCTCGACCAGTGGAAGAAGGATCATCCGACCGCTTCCACGGGCTCGAACACGGGTGGCGCGGCAACAAACGCAGGTGCGAACGCAGCAAGTAATCCTGAGGATGGCGGTAGTTCCGGTGGAGCAGCCGACGCGGGCGACAACGGCGATGCTGATGCGTAACACGTGTCCTCTCTGGTAACCACATCATAAACGCACCCGGGCTATCCCGGGTGCTTCTGTGTTGTGGGAGCGCAGCGCGTGCCGTTCCCTTCGCGCTCTGTGGAACTCACCTGCAATCGCGCCTCCGAGCGGGCAAAATAAGGTATGCTTGGCGGAAACAAAAACACGGATCGTGCGCCAGACCAGGTGCGCACGCGGGGAAAGGAAGGCAAGTCATGGCGAAGGAATCAAGCTTCGACGTTGTGTCCACCGTTGACATGCAGGAGGTTGACAACGCGTTTCAGCAGGCCAAAAAGGAGCTTGTGCAGCGCTACGACCTGAAGGACTCGGGCGCGGAGATTTCGCTTGACAAAGCGGGCAAAACCATCACCGTGGCGGCGCCTGCCGAGTTCGTGGCCAAGCAGGTTATTGATGTGATTGCGACGAAACTCATCAAGCGCGGCATTGATTTGGCCGCCGTGAAGTGGGGTGACCCGCAGGCTGCCGCTGGTCAGAGCGTGCGCCAGACCGCAAGTATTGTGGAGGGCATCGACAAGGACACGGCGAGCCGCATCAACAAGGACATCAAGGGCACCAAGCTTAAGGTGAAGGTGCAGATTGAAGGCGACAAGCTGCGCGTGAGCTCGGCTTCGCGCGATACGTTGCAGGAGGTCATCGCCTTTTTGAAGGGCCAGGATTACGGCCAGCCGCTTCAATACGTCAACTACCGCTAAGGCCTGTGGGAATGAAACACGAGGTGCCCATTGCGCCCCAAGCGGTGGCGTTTGTAACGCTTGGCTGCGCGAAAAACGAGGTGGACACGGCCCACATGCGTGCTCGCGTGCAGGAGGCGGGCTACGCGGTGGTGGAGGATCCCGCGTGCGCTGATGCCGTGGTGGTCAACACCTGCTCGTTCATTCAGGCGGCCACCGAGGAAAGCATAGAGGCCGTACTGGAGGCTGCCGATCTGCCGCGCGTCGCGGCGGGGGAGGCGGCTCTCGTGGTGGCGGGCTGCATGCCCGCGCGCTACGGGGCCGACTTGGAGGCGGAACTTCCCGAGGCGCGTGCCTTCGTGCCGTGCGCGGGCGAAGAGGACATTGTGGCGGTGCTGACTGATGCCATTGGGCCTGCTGGTGGTGCGGAAGGCGCGGCGCAGGCGCAGGTGAGCGGCGCTGGCGCGCTTGAGCCCGCTGTACCTTTCGCCTACGTGAAGATTTCCGATGGCTGTGACCGCTTCTGCTCGTATTGCACCATTCCCTACATTCGCGGGCGGTACCACAGTTTCCCGCTTGCTGCTATTCGCGCTGAGGTGGCAACTCATGTGGCGGCGGGTATGCGCGAGATTGTGCTCATTGCCCAGGATACGGGGCGTTGGGGCACCGACTTTGACGAGCCTTCGACGCTTGCCGAGCTAGTGTCAGCGCTGGCTGAGGAATTTCCCACCACGTGGTTCCGCATCATGTACTTGCAGCCGGAGGGTGTGACCGACGAGTATTTGGATGCGCTGGCAATGCACGCAAATGTGTGCAACTACCTGGACATACCGCTGCAGCATGTAGATGCGGATATCCTGCGCGCCATGAACCGTACTGGCTCGCGCGCCGAATTCCAGGCGCTGATCGCGCGCATTCTTACGCGCGTGCCGGACGCGACGTTGCGCACGACGCTTATCGCCGGCTTCCCCGGTGAAACGGACGAGCAGTTTGAGGATATGTGCGACTTCGTGGAAGAAGGTCTGTTCGATTATGTGGGCGTGTTCGCCTACTCGCGTGAGGACGGTACGCGCGCCGCGGATTTGCCCAACCAGGTGGATGACGACGAAAAGGCCGACCGCGCTCAGCGTTTGCGCGACCTTGCCGATGCGGTGTGTACGCCGCGCGTGGCTGCCCGCATTGGCCGCGAGATGGACGTGCTAGTAGAAGGCGCGGAAGAGGATGGCCAGCTCTACGGGCGGGCGATGTGCCAGGCGCCCGAGGTGGACGGCGTGACGTATTTTGAGCGCGGACAGGTGGGAGAGATCGTGCGCGTGAAGATTGAGGACACGCTTCTGTACGAAATGGAAGGTGCGTGATCGGCCCCATGAGCACAACCGGACAGGTGGAACCAACCCCAACCGACAAGCTGTGGACGCCAGCGAACATCGTCACGCTTGTGCGCATCTGCCTCGTGCCGGTTTTCGTGGTGGCGCTCTTGAGCCCCTGGCCCCAGTGGTTCGGCCTGCCGCAGGTGGCGGACGACTCAAAGAGCCTCATTGCGGCAGGCATCTTCATTCTTATTTCGTGTACGGATTGGCTTGACGGCTACTTGGCGCGCAGTCGCGGCGAAGTGACGGACTTCGGCAAGTTTATGGACCCGCTCGCGGACAAGATTTTGGTAGCCGCGGCGCTGTTGGCGCTGGTGGAGCTGGGGTCGCTGCCAAGCTGGGTGGTGTTGGTCATTCTTGCGCGCGAGTTCATTGTCTCCGGCGTGCGCATGGTAGCAGCTAGTGAAGGGGTGGTTATCGCCGCCAGCTGGTATGGCAAGTTCAAGACCGTGTTCCAGATGATTGCCATCGTGCTCTTCTGTGTGAAGGATTCTTACATGGTGGGTAGCATTGGCGCGGCGTTCTCCGACTGGCTGTGGCTGTTGAGTTGGGCGGTTATGATTGTTGCGCTGGTGCTAACCATCGTGAGTATGCTGGATTACATCGCGAAGGCGCGCCATCTTATTGGATTTGGGCCGAAGGGTGGGAAGAAGGTTGCTGGAGGTTCCGCCTCGCCGGTGGCGGATGTGCAGGAGCATGGTGCTGCGGGCGTTGGTGTGAGTGAGGCTGACCCTGGTTTGGAGGGTCTTGCTGCTGAGGTTATTGCTGCTGCGCGCGCGGCTGGTGCGACCGTGGGCACGGCGGAGAGCTTGACGGGCGGCCTCATTGCGGGCGCGTTGACCGGGGTGCCGGGAAGCTCCGAGGTGGTGCGCGGCGGTGTGGTGAGTTACGTGAATGAGGTGAAGCACGGCCTTTTGGGGGTGCCGAGCCAGACGCTTGAATGTGAGGGAGCCGTGAGCGCCCAGACCGCGCGCGCCATGGCTGAAGGTGCGCGTCGCGATTTGGGGTGCGATATGGCTATCGCGGTGACGGGCATTGCGGGGCCGGGTGGCGCTGAGCCGGGCAAACCGGTGGGGACGGTGTGGGTCGGCTTTGCGGACGGTGCGCAGACAGAAGCGCAGTTGTATGAATTTTCCGGTGACCGTGCGCAGGTGCGTGCGCAGACGGTGTGCGTGGCACTTGAGCGCCTGCTGGCGGCATTTGAACCTGCAGAGCGCGCGTAAGATTCGACTGATCAGGTTTTTTGGGTGTTCTGCGTGGTATTCGTGCGTCGCGGCGTTGGACGTGCGCTTGATTCGCGCTTGAACTGCGTTGGATTTTTGTCGACGCGGGGACGGTTGCTGCGCCGGCTTTCGGTAAGGTTTTGGCGGCTCGGTGACGGTCTTTTTACGACTCCCCGGTAAGGTTGCGGCGCTATGCTTTTCTTGGCCCCCTCAAAGAGAGGGCTTGACAGACAAACAAATGTACGCATAATAGAATTATGACAAAAAAGCCGCTCAGTCGGGGGAAGAAGGACCATGAACGACGAAAAAGCGAAGATGCTCAAACTGACGACCGATCAGATTGAATCGAAGTTTGGGCAAGGCTCCATTATGAAGCTTGGCGAGGATGGCCATAATCTCAACATTGGTGTCATTCCTACCGGGTCGTTGCCGCTCGATGCGGCGCTGGGAATTGGCGGCGTGCCTCGCGGTCGTATCGTGGAGATATACGGCCCTGAATCGAGCGGCAAGACCACCCTTGCGTTGCAGATTCTTGCAGAGGCGCAGGCCATGGGCGGCATTGTAGCGTTTATCGACGCCGAGCATGCGCTCGACCCCGTGTACGCGGCGCGTTTGGGCGTTGATATTGATGAGGTGCTCATTTCGCAGCCTGATACCGGTGAGCAGGCACTTGAAATCTGCGACATGCTGGTGCGTTCGGGTGCTATTGATGCGGTGGTTGTCGACTCGGTAGCTGCATTGGTGCCCCGCGCTGAAATTGAGGGCGAAATCGGCGACACCACGGTGGGTTTGCAGGCGCGCCTTATGTCCCAGGCGCTTCGTAAGTTAGCTGGCTCTCTTTCGAAGTCGAACACCACGTGCATCTTCATCAACCAGCTGCGTGAGAAGATTGGTGTTATGTTCGGTAACCCGGAAACTACCACCGGTGGTCGCGCGCTGAAGTTCTTCTCAAGCGTGCGTATCGACATTCGCCGTATCGACTCCATCAAAAAGGACGGCGAGGTGGTGGGTAACCGCGTGCGCGCCAAGGTCGTAAAGAACAAGGTAGCGCCGCCCTTCCGTCAGGCCGAGTTCGATCTCATGTACGGCGAGGGTATTTCACGTGAAGGCTGCATCGTCGACATGGCAGTGGAGGCCGGCGTCGCCAAGAAGAGCGGTGCTTGGTACACCTACGGCGAAGAACGCCTCGGTCAGGGCCGTGAGGCGGCAAAGCAGACGCTTAAGGAAAACCCCGATCTGCGCGAAGAGATAGAGCTTAAGGTGCGTGAGGCTTTTGAGATTCCCGTGGTGACGCGTACGGCAGATGAAGCGGACGCGATGAACCCGGTGGCCAAGCCCACGAAGAAGAAGTAGCATGCCCGAAAGCGCCGAGGAAGTCCGCGCCCGTCTCCGCGCACGCATTGCTGCCATTGAGGCGGGCAACGGTGTGCCTGATGGGCCCGAAGTCGACCGTTGCTATGGTGGGGCGTCAAGCCAGGAAGGGGAGCGTCCCACCCGCGTCGGCGTGGTGTCGCGCAGTGCCTCTTCGGTGCGTGTGAAGGGCAACGTGCGCGGCAGTGCGGAATGTGATGCGCTTGATGAGGGTGACGCTTCTTGCTCGGTTGATGTTGCCGAGGAAGCCGAGCGGGCGTTTCGCAAGATAGAGCGGCTTGCGGCGATGCGCGAGCAGGCGAGCACCCTTTTGCGCACGCGCCTTGTCCGTGAAGGCTTCTCGGCTGATGCTGTCGAGCAAGCGCTCGTGCGAGCGCTTGCCTGTGGGCTGGTTGACGATGTGCGTTACGCCGAAGTGCTTGTGCGCAGCCGTGTGTCGCAAGGTTGCGGTGCACAGGGTATAGCCGCTGAACTGGACGGCTTGGGAATTGATATCGCGTGCGTACCCGGCTGGCCCGATGAATTCCCGGTTGAGCACGACGATGAAGTTGCGCGCGCCCTCGCCTTACTTGAACGTAAACCGCCACGCGCAAAAAATCGCCGTGACGCTGCCTACCGCCGTCTCGCCCAAAAAGGCTTCGGTGCTTCGGTGGCTTCCACTGCGGCCCGTTTGTGGAGTGAATCGCTCGAAGAGTAACCGGTATACTAAATCACCCCACACTATCGTTTTGTTGACAGGAGTGCGTCACCGGACGACGTGGACATCGTGAGTACTGCCTTTGAGATAGCGTATCCCTTGGTTAGTGTGCGCAACTGAGGGAGGCCCATGGAAACTGAGAATTTTGCTAAAGGTGTCGAGCGGCTTATCGACCCCGTCACGGTGGGCTCAATACATTTCTTGCAGCAGTTCGCGGGTCTTCTTCCGCGTTCTGTTCAGCGTGCGGTGCTCGAACAGTCGTCACGTACGTCGCCTTATATGGGCTTTGTCGTTGAACCCTACGCCTTCTTCGTCTTTTCAGAAGTGATTGACGAGAAGCGTGCGTCAGAACTTTTGCCCACCGGGTTTCGGCTCGCGCGGGCGCGCGTGTTTGAGGGGGATACCCCTGTACCTCTTGCCTGTGCGAGTTATTTTCGGGTACATACCAGTGCGTTCTGGGGTGCGCGTGCCGAGTTCTATCTGATTGCTGAAAATGAACGAACAGGACTTCTCAGCTGGATCATTGTCGATTATCTCAGCGATACCATAAGCTACGATCGCACTCATGCGCTGCGCGGCCCCTCCTCGCATCACGCTGTCGTCACGATGGCAGCGGATGGGCGGGTACTTGTGGATATGACGGGGGAGCAGGGTGCGCACTCGGCGTTCTCCGCCTCCCTTGCGGGTGCGCAGGAGCGAACGCTTGACGAGCGCCTTTGGATTGAAGGGAATCTTTCGGTGGGATACGGCAAGGAACTCTCAGCCAATCACGCCGATGTGTTTTCGCTCACATTTCCTCCTGAAACTATGGCTCGTGCTCTTGAGGTTCCCCTAGACAACCTGAATCTCGAAGCAGCAACGTGGCATGCAGATATCATTGCGCCGAAGCCGACACGTCTGGTGTGCTTTCCGTACGCGCAGCATCTACTTTCCGATAGCCCAGGGCAGGCAAGTCGCCACACCTCAAAAACTGCACTCGCACACGCCGCCAATTCGGTGAACTTTGATGCACTGAGGACATTTTCTGTGGGCTCTGTGCGGACCGGCATGCTGGTATCAACTGCGCTTTCTGCGGGGCTGGTGGTAGCCTTAGGGCTGGTCCTTGCGAAGAAGCGCTGATCAGCCGCCGACCGTCTACGGCTCCGTTTTCCGATTATTTCTTGTCGGGGCTTTTACAAATCAATCACAAGACGTATCATGTGGTATAGCTTGAGTGATACGTACCCGATAGGGTATTTCATATAGACAATCCCATATGATTGACCGTATTGCGTGCTCTTCGCTCATGCCCGGTTCCCTGGAACCGGCTTTTTTGATGAACCTGAAAAGTTTTACTACACTGAACAACCGAAACGAACAACGAAAGGGGGAGCGTATGCCCGAATTCATCTGGCTGTTTGTTGGCCTGGTCATCGGCATCGCCCTCGGCTTCGTGGCAGCTCGCTTCATGGTCAACGCTTCAACGAAGCGCGCGGCCCAAGAGGCAGAGAGCCTGGTAGCTGATGCGAAACGACAAGCTGAGACGCTGCGCCGTGAGGCTATTGTCGAAGCTAAGGACGAAGTGCTGAAACTCAAGCAGGAGGCACAAGCCGAGAATAAAGAGCGGCTGCGCGAGGTGCGTGCCGCCGAAAACCGTGTGTCCCAGCGCGAGGAATCGCTCGACCGCCGCGTGGAATCACTTGATGCGCGCGAGCATCAGATCTCTTCGGTGCAGGGTCAACTTGACCGTCGCGAACGTGATCTGGAAGAGGCCGCTCGTGAAGTGGATCGGCGCTTGGAGCGCGTCGCTGGCATGACACCGGAAGAGGCGAAGGCGGAGTTGCTCGACACCTTGCGCGATCAAGTCGTGCACGAGTCTGCCGCCATCATCCGCGACTCGGAGGCTCGCACGAAGGCTGAGGCTGACAAAAAGGCTCGTTCCATCTTGAGTCTGGCTATTCAGCGTGTGGCTGCTGACCACTCGGCCGAAAACACGGTGAGCACTATTCATATTCCCTCGGATGACCTCAAGGGCCGCATTATTGGCCGCGAGGGTCGCAACATTCGCTCGTTTGAGCAACTCACCGGCACGAATCTCATCATCGACGACACCCCGGAGTGCGTGACCATTTCGTGCTTCGACCCGGTGCGCCGCGAGATTGGCCGCGTGACTATGGAAAACCTTGTTGCTGACGGACGTATTCATCCGGCACGCATCGAAGAAATGTTTGGCAAGGCTGAGGCATTTGTGAACCAGCGCGTGCAGGAGGCGGGCGAACAGGCCGCTTTCGACACCGGCATTCACGACCTTCACCCTGAGTTGGTGCGTACGCTGGGTCGTCTGCGTTACCGCACCTCCTACGGCCAAAATGTATTGAACCACTCCCTTGAGGTGGCTTACCTCTCGGGTGTTATGGCGGCGGAGTTGGGCCTCGATCCCATCCCAGCCAAGCGCGCGGGTCTTCTGCACGACCTGGGCAAGGCTGTTGACCACGAGGTTGAGGGCAGCCACGCCGTTATCGGCGCCGATCTTGCGCGTCGTTTCGGTGAGAAGGCCGACATCGTTCACGCCATTGAGGCGCACCACAATGACGTGGAGCCCTCCAGCGTGTTGGCCGTGCTCGTGCAAGCGGCAGACGCGGTATCTGCGGCGCGTCCCGGCGCCCGCAAGGAAACGCTCGATGCCTACATCAAGCGCCTCGAGAAGCTGGAAGAAATTGCGAACTCCTACAAGGGCGTGGAGCGTACGTACGCCATTCAGGCTGGTCGCGAGGTGCGTGTTATGGTAGAGCCTGAGGTGGTCGACGAGGCTGCCACAACGGTGCTCGCCCACGACATTGCGCATCGCATCGAAAACGAGATGCAGTACCCCGGCCAGGTGAAGGTCGTGGTTATCCGTGAGAGCCGCGCGGTCGGCATCGCGAAGTAACTCATGTCCGACGACGCGTTAGAAGCCTTCGTCGGCAGTGTCTGTGGCGACAGCCATCTCCGGGTCGAAGCTGACCTTGGGGATGGCTTCGTCCGTTTAAGGAGTGCCGAGGCCGAGCGCCGCCAGGCCGCGCACGACATCCGCTCCACCGAAGACGTGGTCATTGAAATGCTGCGCAACGCGCGCGATGCTCACGCGAGTAGTATCTTTACTGCGGTTTCGCGCGAAGGCACGCGACGGCGCATCATCATGGTAGATGATGGCGACGGTGTTCCGCCCGCGTTGCATGAGCGTATCTTTGAGCCACGCGTCACCTCGAAGCTTGACTCCGTTCACATCGACAAATGGGGTGTGCACGGCCGCGGTATGGCGCTCTATTCCATCGCTGTGAACGCCACCTCCGCCCGTATTGCAGCATCTGACGTGGGGGAGGGAGCGGCCTTCGTTGTGGAGACCGATCTATCGCAGCTCGGTGAGAAAACCGACCAGTCAAGTTTCCCTACGTTTGAGCGCACGGCGGAAGGTACGGTGTCGGTGCGCGGCCCCAAAAACATTCTGCGCACGGTGTGCGAATTCGCGCTTGAGCATCGCCGTGACTGTACGGTCTACCTGGGCTCTCCCACCGACATCGTGGCCACGTTGTATGCCTTTGGCCTCTCGTCGCTGACGGCTGCGGCCCGTGCGTTTGCTGACGTGGAAGAGACACCCGTATGCAAACGCTGCGCACTCGCCGCCGACCCGGCCGAACTTGCGGCTATCGCTGGCGGGCTGGGCCTTGAATTGTCGGAACGATCGGCGCGCCGCGTTCTCGATGGTGAGATTGCGCCCGTCCGTCCTCTACTTGAGCGCATTCGTATTGAAGGCCTCGAATCTGAACACCCTCACGTCGCGCCTGTGCCGCGCTCCCGCACCTCGTCCGACGCGCGCGGCCTCAAGATAGCACCTGACGACGTGGAAGATTTTTCCGCACGCGTGGCGGCGGCCTACCAAGATCTTGCGCGGCGCTACTATCTGGAGCCCACTGTGCACCCTGAGGTTCGGGTGGGTAAAGACCGCATCACTATTGCCATCTCGGTGACCAAACTTTCCTAACAGCTTACCGCCGCCTTTAGCACAGCCTTGCCGAGCAGGGAGTATCCGCCTTGCGCACCCTACCTTTAATGGTTAGAATAACGGGTGATCGAAAAGTCGCGCCGTGGCGCCACGAAGCATATCGATCGGTTGGAAACGCACAAGGAATCGGACTACTCGACGAAGGATATGCATGGTCTCACCTGAGCACAAGCCAATGGATGGTTGCCTAAAGGTTTCATCGAAGTCTTCACCTGCTTCCGTGGCTGGCGCTATTGCTGGTATGGTGAAGGACGGCGTGAGCGTGGAGATACAGGCCGTGGGCGCCGGAGCGGTGAACCAAGCGGTCAAGGCTATTGCCATTTCGCGCGGGTTCCTTTCTCCCGTTGGCATTGAAATTTCCTGCATTCCCTCGTTCGCCGACATTGTTATTGACGGTGAATACCGCACAGCCATCCGCTTTGCGGTTGAACCCCGCTATACCCGTGGTGTTGCTGCTGCCCTCCAAGAGGCCGAATCGCACCCGGCTGTAACCGATCCCGCACTCTGAGGACACTCATGAATCATACCCCCTTTACGAACCTTGCGTTCTGTGTTCGCACGTTCGGATGCCAGATGAACAAGCATGACTCAGAACGCGTTGCCGGCATGCTGGAAGGCTTAGGCGCCCTGCCGGTGGAGGCTATCGAGGACGCCGACATCGTTGTGTTTATGACGTGCTGTGTGCGCGAAGCTGCTGATACGCGCCTGTATGGCCAGGTGGCATCCTTGAAGAACGTGCCGCTGCGCGCGGGTACCCCGCTTTCGAAGCGCATCGTGGCCGTGGGCGGGTGCATCGGCCAGCGCGACGGCGAGAAATTGGCGGAGGAATTGCCGCACCTCGACGTGGTATTTGGCACCCATAACCTCGGTTCACTTCCGCGCCTGTTGCAGGCGGCGATAGAAGAGGGCGGGCATCAGGTGGAAGTGCTTGACGCATCCTCGTCGTTCCCCACGGAATTACCCACCGCGCGCGAGAATGAATGGGCTGCGTGGCTTCCCATCACCATTGGCTGCAACAACTTTTGCTCGTACTGCATCGTGCCGTATGTGCGCGGCCGCGAGAAGTCGCGCCCGCTGGAGGATATTGTGGCCGAGGCCGAGCGCTATGTCGCGTCCGGCGTGAAGGAAATCACGTTGCTGGGACAGAACGTGAACTCCTACGGCCGCGATTTGTACGGCGCTCCGCGGTTCGCGCAGGTACTCGACGCGCTGGATGCCACGGGTGTGGAGCGGCTGCGCTTCGCAACGAGCCACCCCAAGGACCTCACTGACGAGGTGATTGGTAAGTTCGCCACACTGCGTTCGCTCATGCCCGCCCTGCATCTGCCGGTACAGTCGGGCTCCGATGCGGTACTCGCCGCCATGAATCGCCGTTACACGCGGGAACACTACCTTGGTCTGGTGCGAAAGGTGCGCGAGACGTGCCCAACTATTGCACTCTCAACCGATATCATTGTTGGCTTCCCCGGTGAGACGGCGAAGGACTTTGAAGATACGTTTCGCCTAGTGGATGAAGTGGGCTACCATCAGGTGTTCACGTTCATCTACTCCAAGCGCGAAGGGACGCCGGCGGCCACGATGGAGGACGCCACGCCGCGCGAAGTCATTCAGGAGCGCTTCGACCGGCTGGTGGATCTCGTGCAGGCGCGGGCCTTTGAGGCCAACCAGGCCGACCTTGGTTCGGTAGTGGACGTGTTGGTGGAAGGCGCGTCAAAGCGCGATGCAGGCCTTTTGGCCGGTAAGAGTCCGAAAAATCAAACAGTGCACGCGCCGCTGCCCGCAGGCGCAACGGCTGATGAGCTGACGGGCAGTATCGTTCGTGTGCGCGTTGATGAGGCCAAGACGTGGTATCTGGCTGGTGAGGTTGTGGATGGTCGCTGAGTCTGAAGTGCTCGCCTTACACGCGCCAGTGGTGTGCGTGGTTGGCCCGACTGCGTCCGGCAAAACGGACCTTGCGCAAAAGCTGGCAGGTGTTCTCAATGGCGAAGTGGTAAGCGCGGACTCCATGCAAATATATCGCGGGATGGATATTGGCACCGGTAAGCTGCCTGTCTCTGAGCGCCTAGTGCCACATCATGGCTTTGATCTGGTGGATCCTGGCGAGCCGTTTTCAGCCGCTCTTTTCCAGACGTTTGCGCGCACGTGCTTTCGCGACATTGACGCGCGTGGCCATCGTGCGGTGCTCTGTGGTGGCACCGGTTTCTACGTGCGCGCCGCGCTTGATGGCTACGACTTTCCCAAGGGTGAGCAGGTGAACAATCCCGTGCGTGAGCACTATATGCGTATTGCCGAAGTTGAGGGCGCGGAGGCGCTGTGGCGGCTGCTTGATGAGCGCGATGCGGCCAGCGCGGCGCTCATTCCCCCTGCGGATGTGAAGCGGGTGGTGCGTGCCTTTGAGCTTTTGGAAGACGGGACAACGTACGCAAAGCAGCGTGCAAAGCTGGCGTCGATTCCTCAAGTGGTGCCTGCGGTGTTCGTGGGCTTGGCTGTTGAACCGGATGTCTTACGTGCGCGCATTGATGCGCGGGTGGATGCCATGGTTGAGGCGGGGCTCGTTGATGAGGTGCGCGGGCTGCTTGCGCAGGGCTTCCATGAAGGGGTGACGGCGCCTCAAGCCATTGGGTATAAGGAAATTGTTGAAGCATTTGAAGGGAAGTGCTCACTCGAAGAGGCTATCGAGCGCATCAAAGTGGCTACCCATCGCTATGCGAAGCGTCAGCGCACGTGGTTTCGCAAGGATAAGCGCATCCACTGGATTGATGCTACTGAAGGTGTGGCCGATTCACTTGCTGAGGAAGCACTTGCCCTAATAAAGGCGCAGGGCGCTGCTTGATATTCAGGGACTTTCGTTTCCTGGTGGTTTACGCCGTACAGGGCGGCTGTGCTATCATAGGAAATGCCTGAGCACAGGTGATATATTGATAATCGGACAGGAGCATGTATGCAGCCACGCTAATCGTTTCTCATATCGAACGTTCACTTACTATGGGAAAGGATAGCCCCATGTCCGAATTTGAATCCGTTATTGTGCGGGGAATGACTTCCGTTTCTGAACAGCGCCGCGAGCGCGCCGTCCTGGTGGGCGTGGAGCGCCCCGGAACGTCGTGGCCGTTGGCTTCGTCGCTTGCCGAGCTTGAGCGCCTTGTCGATACAGCGGGGGCCGACGTGGTGGCGGTGACCTCGCAAAAGCTTGATTCTCCCAACCCGAAGACCTTTGTTGGTACCGGCAAAGCCGAAGAAGTGGCCGAATTAGCTCGCGCACATGCCGCCGACCTGGTGGTATTCGACGATGAACTCACGCCGTCCCAGCAGGCTAACTTGGAAAAAGTAGTGGGACGCGACGTTAAGGTCATCGACCGTACGGCGCTCATTTTGGATATTTTTGCCTTGCATGCCACCAGTAAAGAGGGTCGCTTGCAGGTGCGGCTCGCCCAAAATGAGTATCTGCTGCCGCGCTTGCGTGGCATGTGGGCTCACCTGGCCTCGAACCGCATGGGTGGCGGCGTGGGCTCCCGCTTCGGTGAAGGCGAAAGCCAGCTTGAGGTGGACCGTCGTATGGTGCGCAAACGCATTACCTCCATCAAACGCGAGCTGGCGCATCTTGCCGACGTACGTAAAATTCAGCGCGAGAGTCGCTACGCCAGCGGCATGTTTAAGGTGGCCTTGGCGGGCTACACGAACGCAGGCAAATCAAGCCTGCTTAACCGGTTGACCGGTGCTGGCGTGCTCAGCTATGACCAGCTGTTTGCCACGCTCGACTCCACCACGCGCAAGTTTGAACTGCCGGAAGGTCGCGAGATCACCGTTACCGACACGGTTGGCTTCATTCAGAAATTGCCGACGACGCTGGTGGAGGCATTCAAATCCACACTTGACGAGATCACGGGTGCAGACCTGGTGCTGCACGTGGTGGATGCTTCCTCAGACGAGCGCGAAGCACAAATTGAAGCGGTTGAGGATGTGCTCGGCCAGATTGGCGCGCATGATGTCGACAGGGTTGAGGTATTCAACAAGTGTGACCTGCTGGATGAAGAGGAACAAGCGGCGCTCAGGTCGCGACACCCGCAGGCGGTGCTTGTATCTGCGGAGACAGGGCAGGGGATTGACGAACTGGTCGCCCGCATTGCCCGTGTCGCTTCGGTGCGCGATGCGCACTTGGATATTGTTCTGCCTTACAGCAGGGGAGACCTGGTATCGCTTGCGCATGAACGCTGCCATATTGTGAGCGAGGAACATCGCGAGGACGGAACCCATCTCGTTATGCTGGCGGCGCCATCCTATGCCGGCCTGTTTCGCCCGTTTTCGATAGAAGCGTAAATCCCCTGAATACGTACCTACTACCGCCCCTTAGAGTAACTCTAAGGGGCGGTAGTGCTCTTCAAAGTCAGGAGTTACAGCCTCCGAAACACGGCGACCACTTTACCTGCAATGGAACAATCGGTCGTAATGATGGGATCCATCGTTGAATTCTCAGGCTGCAAACGAATATGGTCGCTTTCCTTGTAGAAGCGCTTCACGGTGGCACCGTCGTCGATGATGGCTACAACGATGTCGCCATTGTTCGCCACAGGCTGCTCTTTCACCACCACGTAGTCACCGTCGTTAATGCCGGCCTCAATCATGGACTCGCCGCGCACCGACAGAAGGAAGGACGGGGCATCGCCAACGATGTCGGTGGGCAGCGTAAGGGTGTCGGTGATGTTTTCTTCAGCGAGGATGGGTGAACCTGCAGCCACATTACCAACGAGCGGCACGTTCACCACCTTGCCAAAGGTTGGCTGGATCACGTTCGATGCGCCCTCCGCAGCATCAAGAGGGTAAGTGAGTGCAATGGAGCGCGACTTGAGCGGGTCACGCTTGATGAGCCCCTTGTCTTCAAGCGCCTTCAGGTGCACATGAACCGTGGAGGGGGAGGAAAGACCCAAACTTTGGCAGACCTCACGTACCGTGGGGCCGTAGCCCTTTTCTCGAATGCATTCCTCGATGCAGTCGAGCACTGCCTGCTGCCGCTTCGTCACTTTACCGGCCATGCTCTGTCCTTTCCTCGGCGAACAAATGTTTTAAATTTGTATTGACATGAACTTTTGTTCGTCCTATTATATATGCGAACAAAGGTTCTACGCAAGAGCTAGGAGGCAGAAAGATGAAGAATTTTGAAACGCGGTGTCCGATTGATGGCACGTCAGCCCTGCTCCCGCAGCTCGACGCGGTGTCTCAAGCTGCTACTATCATAGAGTTCCCGGGACAGGTGAGGCAGTACACTTCCGCATCGAATCTTTCTTCGCAAAGTGCGGTTCGCGAATATGTTCGCGAAAAAGGGGTTGTTCTTACGTTGCGTGACGGAAGCCTCGCCGGCTGTTCGTATCATCGTATGAAGTCGTGGCAAGCTGCTCTTGCTGGCTGCGCGTTCACGCTTTTTTCTTTGGTAAGTATACTCGCTGGCCTCTAGTGGCCTCTTTCCTTTACCCACAGATTGCTGCGTTTCTGTGGCTGCAGGGTGCTCCTGTCCACCCCAGGAGCACCCGCTTTCTCTTTTGAATAACTTGTAAGCGCTCATCGCAAAGAACGAAGTCATTTTGTCACGGGTGGGGGCGGTTTTTTTGAAGGGATCGGCGATGTCGATTGAAGCACAATATCTGGTATGTTAGGCTGTGCGGAAATCGAGTAAAAGGAGCCGTTATGCGCTGCCCTTCCTGCGGAAACATTGAATCAAAGGTAGTGGATTCTCGCCCTTCTGAAGATGGTACCGCCATCCGCCGCCGTCGTGAGTGCCTCGACTGCGGACGCCGTTTCACTACCTATGAGCGGCTGGGCGACAACCCTCTTATTGTCATCAAAACTGACGGTTCTTCGGAAGCCTACGATCGTCAGAAACTTATGCGCGGCTTGCTTACCGCCTGCGCGAAGCGCCCCATATCTCCTGAGCAGATAGCATCACTTATCGACAGTATTGAGACAGAACTACGCAATGCCTCGCGCAATGAAATTCGGTCGAAGGAGCTTGGCGACATGGCACTTGCGCGTCTCGCGAAGCTTGACGATGTGGCTTACGTGCGCTTTGCAAGCGTCTACAAAGATTTCCAAAACGTCGAGGAATTTGCTTCCGCTCTTGAAGGATTGCGCTTATGACGAATCTTGCCATTCCGCTCACACAACTTGATCCTGAACTGCCTGTTCCTGTGTGTGCGTACCCAGGGGATGCGGGAGTGGATCTGCGTGCAACTTGTGACGTTGAACTTGCTCCCTTCGAGCGTGCGCTGGTGCCCTCTGGTATAGCGGTGGCGCTGCCTGCTGGGTATGCTGGCTTCGTGGTGCCACGCAGTGGGCTCGCCATTAAGCACGGGGTGTCAGTGGTTAACGCTCCTGGTCTCATTGATAGCAACTATCGCGGTGAGATAAAGGTGGTGCTCATTAATCTTGATTCGCACACTCCGTTTTCGGTGCGTCGCGGCGATCGTATTGCTCAGCTGGTCATCATGCGCGTGGAAGAGGCCACGTTCAATCCCTGCGAAGAACTTCCTTCATCTGAGCGGGGAGAGGGTGGTTTCGGCAGCAGTGGTGTTGCTTCATAAGGAATGGTAGCATCTTTCTGTTACCACTCTTATCTTGTTGTCTGTGTGTCGTTCGATTTCTATTGGAGCAGAATCCCCTCCTTACGTATTGCTTAGAGTTACTCTAACCTAAAACGACAGGACTATGGGGGATTGCTGATGAGGACAAACGCTCGTCCAGAATAAAGGAGGATGTAGTGCAGCAAGACAACCAGAGCGAGGCGGCAGCTGCGCTGTATCCGTCAACCGTGCCGTGTCTCGGTATTGCCGAGGTTTCCGACCGCACCGGCATTTCGGCTTTCACTATTCGGTATTACGACAAATGCGGATTCTTCCCGAACCTCGCGCGCGATCAGCGCGGCGTCAGAACGTTTTCGCAGGCAGATGTGGCTCAGCTCCAGTTTGTTGATGCGCTTCGCAAAAGCGGTCTTTCGATAGAAGGTATCCAGTATTACGTGAAGTTGCAGCGCCGCGGCCAACGGACGCGTGCTGAGAGGTTAGAAATTCTGCGCGCGCAAGAAACAGTGTTAGAGTATCAACGTGCAGAACTCGATGAAAGTCTGCGCCGACTCCATGCCGCTACCATGGATTTGGAGTCGGAGGAAGTTGCTGAGGCTCGTGAGATGGTATAGTTCCCTCGTGGGCGATTGGAAACCTTTCATTTTCATGGGTTAGGAGTCGTCCGAAGGCAACATAGGGCCTTAGAACGGCTCTCAGAGCCTCGTTTATAAAACCGCAGGTCAAAAGGCCTGTTTTGAGAGAGATTGGACCTAACACCGTATGAGCGAGCATAATGGCCTGCCACAACCGCCTCAGGCGCCCATTTCGCCTGAGCCACCACGACATAATTCAAACACCCCGCAGCCGAACAAGCAAGACATGCATGAACTCAAAACCGCGCAAAACCTTATTTTGGTTTCAAGTCTTGCCGCCGCTGTGTCGCTGCTTATTGGTGGCGTCTTTTTGAGTGGCGCGGGCTTTATATGCGGTTTCATCGCGCTCAGAAAACTCAACGAACTCACTAAGAAGTCAGGTGCCATACGTACTGCAGCAGTAAACCTTAAACGTTCCTGCTACATAGCACTCGTATTTTGCGCAGTCGCGTTTGTCCTCATGGCGGTCTATGCCTATCTCGCAACTCCCGTGATCCTCGAAGCCCTCGAATCAGGAGAATACGGCGACCTCTTCAACGGATCCACTTCCGAACCCGCCCAAAACACCTCCGCCTGGGGCTAAGCACTCCCCTCAGCCAAAATCAAAATTATTGATAACATATCTTATGTAAAGTTAGAACAATCGAAAGCCTTTTCTTTTATTGGGTCAGTTGAAAAAACAATGTCCATGAAATATGGATTTGAGCAGGTGTTTTTCCTTTACTCTTTCAAACTCTAGGTAAAGGAACGCATTTTCGTTTCCTTAACTCATTCAACAATCTCTGCTCGCCTTTAAAATGTGAAGAAGCACCGTATAAGAACGCACCTGTTTAAAGCCCTGTATCTGCTATTGAAAGACTTATCGCAACGGCTGTGCCGCAAGGCAACACGATTTTGTGGTCTTCCCACGGTTAAAACCCGTCTGGGCCGTATGCTCCTCAGTTCGAGCGCACCGCTACCGCTGCAGAATGTGCTCGATTAATTTCGGTTTCATAACGACTTCGTCGGGTGGTATGAGCTCTATGCCGTACCCAACGAGAAGGTTCTCTGGGAGCACTTTGATTGCCCTTGACAGCGGCGAATCGAAATTGAGTTCCGGCTTCAGGTACGAGTTCATGTGCGATGCGATGAGTGGCATGTCGCGTTTCTCAAACTTCAAGAGCGAGGTGCCTTTTCTCACGATCCTCCTGAGTTCTGCGTGCTCGCGCTCACACGACCCCTTTTGGTCGGACCTGAGCGCATCACAGTAGTAGACGCTACAGCGCTTCTTCCCATCCCTGTCGAGCTCGAGCTTGGAGGAATCAAGGAAGGAGCTGCCGCGATCAGTGAGAACGATCTCGAATACATCATCGAAATCGTCATCGAGCAAATCCTGCAGCATCCAGAACACCTCCTGGACGTGCTCCTGGTCCTCCGCTTCGATGTAGAATGGCAATTGGAAGATCATCGACGGCCAGGTGAACGTTAGGATAGCCGGGCGTTCGCCCTTCTTCCCCTTAACGCAGTCCATCTGTACGGCTTTCGCACGTTTTTCGTCGGGCAACTCCTTGAAGTCCGAGTAGAGTCGACCCTCCATGTCGCCCCGCACATCCGCGTCGCCATGCCCCTTCGCCTTCTTGCGCGGCTTAAAGCGGACCGCCTTCGGGAGGTCCAGGGGGATGAGCTCCGTAGCGCCGATATGGGTGTAGTTGTAGTAGGTTCGCCATGTGACAGGAAGCTCGTCGCCATGAGTCGCCCAGACGTGCTCGTAGCTTTGCCCTTGGTCCTTAACAAGGACGGTCACCAACTCGTTCATCTTGGCAAGCTCCTCCGGCGTGATGTCGATGCCCTGCCGGGCCTCCGAACGGCGCTTGCGTGTTAACTCTTCGGCGATATGCGGGTCGTAGAAATGGTACTCGTGTACACAGCCGTACCCGAAGCGCTGGTGGCAGGTGTTGCAACAGTAAGGGGGCTTCTCAAGCAGCGGACACGGTTCCGGCTCGTAGTCAGGGCACATCTCGTTGCATGACACCTTTGTGCACTTGCTGCACGACGCGATGCAGCCTCCCTCGCAAAGTGAGGTCACCGTGCACCTCCCCGCTTTCTTGCAGAGGTTACGCCCCTTCTGGCTCAAGAACATCGGGCTCTCACTCACGACGTTGCGCTTGATTTCGTTGATTACCGTCTTGGTGGACACACCGACTTTCCGTGCCATGGCTGACATGGAATCCTTCATTTCGATCCGCTGATAGATGAGCACTCTGTCGGCGGCGTTCAGTTTGGAATTCTTCTTGGTAGGCATTCATCTCCTCCTTTTCTGCCAAAACGAATGCCATAATGGTACGCTAATCTATCATTATGGGATGGTACAAAAGAAGCGAAGGATCGGAACCGCATGGAAGAAAGCGCAAGGGAAGCAACTCCGCGCAGCCTCGTGGAGCGTTTCAGGCGGGAATGCGGGCTGCCCAAGAGAACAGCGAAGAACTACTCGGCCGGAGCTGCGGGCTTCGCCGCATACCTCGAAGAAACGGGGCGCGGAATCGCCGACATCAGCTACGACGTCCTCGAGGAGTACAGAAGGCAAGTCGGATACCGGTACACGAAGGCGACGCTGGACGCGTACATGGTCGGGTGCCGAGCGTTCGCCGAGTGGCTAGCGCTCGGGGGGATGATCGCAATCTCGACGGTCGTCGACATCAGGCGGCGAGCCAAGTGCTTCAAGCGCAAGATAGATTTGGGCCCTGGCGCCATTGAGCCCGAGCTCGTTGAGCGCTTCAGCCTCACGTATGATACCTTGACGGAGGGTTCGAAGGGATCCGTCCGAACCGACGTAAACTACCTTTCCAGGTACCTCGCAAAAAGGAAGACGACGCTTGATGCTGCCGACGCGGTTGTGCTCGACGAGTTCGTCGACTGGCTTCTGGACACTCATTCGGAGCATGTGGCCAGAAAGGCCGTCTCGAACGTGAAGCGTTTCTATCGCTGGCTCGAGAGCGAGGGTATCCATGAGAACGTCGCTAAGAACATGAGGATCGTGCCTAGGAAAAGAGGCTTATCGCGCAAGCCGCTGACCGTCGAGAGCGCGCAGCTCGCGTTACAGGCAGCTGAGTCGCACGGCTCGCCCGAACAGGCTCTGAGGAACCGTGCGATCGTTGAGTTGATGCTTGTATGCGCGCTAAAGCCGGGCGAGCTACAGGTACTTGACGTCAATCATGTCTGTACGGTCGGTGAGTGCGCGACCATCTTTGTGCCTGCGGGTATACGTAGGCTGGAATCGGTCGTCTACGTCCCGAAAGGGACGACGCAGCTACTCCGACGGTACATCAAGCAGAGGGGAGCTGCGGCAGAAGACCCACTCTTCGCCTCGGTGTCCAGCAGGAGTCATATCCAGGGCAAAAGGCTCACTTCGGGAACCATCGGCAAAATCGCCGGCGAAGCCTTCGAGAGGGCGGGCATCAAGGGGGCTGCTTGCTCGGAGAGCGTCATCAGGACATCTATCGAAATAGCAGTCAGCCTAGGGGCGAGCGAGGACGAGCTTCGCAGGTTCGGGCGGTTCCGTTCGAAGATGCCGCTCTACAATCTCGCACACGAAGGCAGGCGCGAGGAAAACATGCCGCAGGACTGCATCGAGAAGATTCTGTCGAACCAGACCCCGAGATCCTTGGCGAAGGTGGCGACTGCGGGCGAGATCCGCGCGATGCTGAACGGATTTGGCGACTCGGAACTCGTCGCCGTCACGCTCGAAGAAGACGGAGGGATGCGTATTGATGAGATAGGAACACTCTGATTGCGGTTACTCCTCCTCATTCGCTGCGCTCCTACCTCTTGAAAGACTTAAAGAAACAACATATCCATCCCAAATTCAATTGGGCTTTTCTTTTATTTCTTTTATTTCTTTTATTATGAGCAGGAGCGTCTGAAGAAGATAAAAGATAACGAGGGCTATATATGATTGAATCCTATTTTGCCATTTGGCTTGCAACTACAAAAAACAAACCAAAAGACGAACCACTCGTCAGTTCTTTTCGTGGAGCGTGGAAACGCCTTAACGTTAAAGAAAAAGCAGTATTCATAGCTTTCTTGTTGTCCAGTGCAGTGACGATGTGTCTGGGTGCAGTGGTCTCTCTAAACAATTATGCGCTCCTTCCTGCTTTCATATTTAGCGTATTGGTTTATTTAATCTTTGCTGTCTCAGTAAATAGAACCACTACAATGTTTCGACGACGAATGCTTGAACGGTGGATGGCGAAGGATGCAGCCTTTTCTCAATTACTTCGTGCAAGTTTGATGAGTGCTGGATTAGTAAGTTGTGAACAGATAAGAATTGTAAGAGATGAGGCTATAAGGTTTCTCGAGCATAAGGAGCATCGCTACGAAGGATTTATTCGAATATCTATCGATGTGATCATCATTGCGGGGTTCGCAGTTGTGATACAAAAAGCTTTACCTAATCAGAATACTGTTGGAGCTGTAATTTCAAATGCTCTCTTAGTTTCGTTAATGTTGCTAATATTTACTATAGTTTTGGTTGTTTTTGTAATTACTTGTTTGAAAATATTTGATTACTCGAACACCTTACCTCTCTCCAAGCTTCGCTTGTTTATAGATGATCTTTCCAGGTTGCTTATTCAAGAAGAAGACGGAGCGTCTTCATCTCTTGGTTGCAATTATCGCCAGCGTCGCGTTCGGCGCATGCTTAATTAGAGTAACTCTAAAACGCTCAGTGGTGCCGTAATAAGAGAAGCCTTAGAGTAACTCTAAGGCTTCTCTTTAGCATAGTACTTCCCGAAACCTGTCACGTGCTCTATGCGAAGATGGCTTTGCCGGCGGCTACGCCGTCGGCTATGCTGCCTACGCCGCAGATGCCGTTGCGTACCTCGCCGCAGGCATACAGGCCGGGGATGGTTTCGCCTGCCTCGTTGCGGACGGCAAAGGTGTCGTCACTTGCGTCGAGGCCGCCGATGGTGATGTGGGCCGCCCACGTGGCTGGTGAGGCGTAGAAGGGTGGTGTATCCACGGCGCTGATCTCGCTAAACAGGTAGCGGCCGAATTCCTCGTCCTCCCCCTTCGCCACGAAGCCATTGAAGCGTTCCATCTCGGCAACGAAGGTATCCGCATCCATGCCGATCTGCTTTGCCAGGTCCTCCAGGGTGTCGGCCTTGAACAGCTGACCGCGACGCAGCAGCGTCTCTTCACCGGGCGATGCCTCGGTCACGTACACGCTGTCCGCGTCGCTGATCATGTAACACAGGCTGTCTTCCTGCTCCATGAGAAGCGCCGTCATCTCGAAGCGGTCGGCCGTCTCATCCAGGAAGCGTTTGCCCTGCTTGTTCACGATGGGGCAGTCGGCGAACGTACCGGAAACGTTCTCGGCGGAAATGGTGATGGGGTCGTTGAACGGGAACATCATCTGATTACCCATATCGGCCACCGCAGCGCCCAGCTCGCGCGCCATCACAATACCGTCACCGGTGTGGCCGTTCACGTTGGTGGTGCTGAGCGGTCCCTCGGGATAGGGCCACATGGTGTTGTATTCGCGTAGCAGATCGTCGTTGCCAGAGAAGCCACCCGACGCCAAAATAATAACCGGAGCACTCACCTTATAGGTAGTGCCATCCTCGGCGCGTGCCGTCACGCCAACCACTGCGCCGCCTTCGGTCATCAGGCTTTGCGCAGGTGTCGCCAAAAGCACGTTCACGTCGTAGCCACCGCCCGTGAGCACCTCGTCGAAAAAGTCGAAGTACCCTTCGCCGCACACGCCTGTGGTGGGGTTTGACCAGCGCGGGTAGGTGTAGCCCGTGATAAGGTGCGTCGGCGTTTCCCACTGAAAGCCCAGGTCACTCATCCAGTCGTTCGTTGCAGATATGTTTTTCGCCACGGGAAGATACACCGCCGGCGGCAGACCCTCGCCGGTGGTTGCTGCGAAATCAAGCGCGTAAAACTCCAGCGAATCAAACAGCTTTGTTGACCCGGATGCCTTATGTGCTTCGTATTGAGCGCGCACCGTAGCCACCAACTCGGGATCAACGGTGGTCACCAGTTCGCTCGCAAGTACTTCCTCAACGTAGCGGTTTAGCTGGTCGGTCATCTCAGGTCGCGCGCTTTCAGGTGCGCTGAGGTACTCAAGATAGCCACCGGACACCAGACAGTTGCCGCCAATGTTCGAGTTTTTCTCCAGCACAATTACGCGCTTGCCCGCCTGCGCGGAGGCAAGAGCGGCGCCCATGCCAGACGCGCCCGCGCCCACCACAACCACGTCGGCTTCAAGCGTTTTTGTCTCCCCCGTCAGCTGCGATGCCCCCACCTTCATCAGCTTGGAGGACTTGCCGCCCGCTTGATCGACGCACTCCGCCACGGCGTTCACAATACCCATGCTCGTCAGTGTGGCACCGGTGACTGCATCAACGCCGAGGCCCTGGGCAGCCACAATGCGTTCGGGCATGCGCTCAACAGCCGCATCGGCAATACGTGCAGTGTCGCGGTGCTCCACAACGCGCACCGCCGAGATGGCATCCTCGGTGAAGTCGGTTTCCACCGTCAAGGTGTCGAACTTGCCGTCCGCAGTGCCCGTGTACGTTCCGGGCTGGTACGAGCCAACCGCCTTCCCATCGTCGGCCTTGGGGGCGCACCCTGCCAGTCCGAATACTGCCAACTGCACGCCAGCCACCGCAGCCGCGCCGACAAACGTGCGGCGCGACATACCGCGCCGGCGCGGCGGCAAAGCAGTCTGCCTCGTCTCGTCTTCTTGTGTCATGCGTTTCCCTTCCCTTGTAAATCCTTGAGTGCGGCGCTCTCTTTTCGCCAAGAGAGGCGCCTTGTGCGCATCTCATGCTACGGATTTGCGGGAAAGGCGGTACACCCCTGAGGTGGGTATCTGAGAAATACCAGTTCAGAAGCTTATAGAATCGAGCTCTAGAGAGGCGTTCACCAGGTCAATAAGCTCCTGCTTCGAGTGAACGTCCAGCTTCGCATAGAGTGATTTTGTATAGCTTTTTACCGTGTTGCGTGAGATAAACAAGGTGCGTTCGATATGCGCGGCGTCGCGGCCCTGGGCAAGCAGGCGTAGTATCTCCGTCTCGCGCTTTGTAAGTCCGTGCGCAGCGGACAACTCATCGCAAGCGAGCATCTGTACGTCATCGCGAGCGCGCACATAACGCTTGATGAGTTCATCGCGCTTGCGCAGCGCGCGTTCAGCGGCACGCTTCTCGCGGGTTCGCAAAAGCCACACGCCCATCATAATAAGATAGAGAAGCGCAAACGCGATGATGGTCATCTGCGCAAAGGCGAAATGACTCCCCTCAGCAACCAGCGAGGCCACAAGTCCTCCTAGCACCACACCGGGACGCGGAAATGCGAACACCGCTGCCGACCAACCCATAAGCTTCTGTTTGTCGCTGCGGAAAACATCAATGACCAGCGCGTATGACACCAACAGTGCTATCTCCCACCCCACATGGGTGAGCACAACCAACACAATGCTGTATACGCCGCCGAGGAACGGGAGAAACACCAGCCCCGTGGCCACTACGACAAGCGATGCGTTCAGCAGTGCTGTGTAGCGTCCTTTTCCGAAGGGCACATACAAAAGGAATACGCCGATGGCCACAATACCGCCGCCCTGCGAGGCAAACCCGGAATCGGCCGCCGTGGCGGTAGGAGTTGCCATAGCTACGACATCGAGCACACCGTACGCAAGGGACAGTATGAACACATAGGCCAGCGGCGCGGCGAGCCTTTTCAGCGGATCTGACGGTTCTTCAGCGGCGGTTGCAAGAAGGTGTGAAGGTTCAGTCTCTTCTTGGTGCGGAAGAGCGCGCAGTACAACAAGCAGCACAGAAGATGCAATTACCAGTACGCCGCAGCCACCTACCAAAGCCCCATCCGGCAACAGGTCAAGCGCAAGTGCAATCGGCGCACTGACCAGCGATGATATGCCCAGCACATACCCGGAGTTATTCCGCGCAAGCATCCCCATCCGGCTAAACCACAAAGGGATGAGCAAACCTGCCCCCACACCCGCTAACGCAGCGGCGACGTACGCGCATAGAAGCGAAGAAGACGGCGAGGCCGCCAACACCGCAGCGAGCGATGCCAGATAGCTTACACTCCCCACCCCTATAGCACTACCCTCGCGCACGCGTCCCTTGCGCGACAGGAGAAACACCACCGCCGCAGTTAGGCAGAGTAGGCCGTTCAGTAACCCGCCATACCAAAGTGGATTGGCACCGGGAAGGTCGAAAAGCCAGTCACAATAGAAAAAAACGATAGCAACCGTATACAGGCACGTGAACCCCACCGCAACAAGAACCGTTGCCGCGTGGGCGTTATGTGTGATGTAACTATCCCCTGAGAACTTCATGGCGGTCATCATACACGAAACAGATGCTATGCGAAACGAGTCTTTGCGGAGAGTAGTCCACCCCGCAGTGGCTGATACCGAAGGCGCCCCGTTAGAGTAACTCTAACGGGGCTTCAACAACACATCAACGCATGCAGCAGTGATAGCTCGTGACCTACCTGCTGAAACGCTGAGCACAAACCGTTAAGCAAAAGGGTTCAGCGCTTGGCGCGCGGCGACCTGCGGGGGAACATCGTTGGTGGGTTCTTCTTGCTCAAACACAATGGCATCTGTGATAACAGCATCGAGCGCAAGCTCACAGCGTGCCATCTCGATAAGTTTCTCGCGTCCCTCTTCGGTATCAAATCTGGCCTTTGCCTGCTTATCATTGCCGAAGTGTTTTTGTAGCGTTTCGTCAAGATCTTTGTCAGTAGGCTGAATGTTCCAATAATCGGCCATTGCTGCAATGGCTTTACCTTGAGCCACAGCCATTGTGCCTGCTTGATGGAAGAACGCTTCAAGCTGTTCCTCGGGAATTCCCATTTCAGACGCTTTTTGGGCACGATCCTTCCCCTCTTTCATGCAGTCCCGCTCAAATGATGCGCGCACGTTTATCGCCGCACTTTCCACTTCCTCGTCCGTCGGCTTTTCCTTGAGCCGTTGCGCAAGAAGCACGGAGCATCGTTCGCGAAGCAGTTCCTCGCGTTTCTTGTCCATCTCCTCCACGAGTCGTGCTTCTACATCAGCGCGAAACTCTTCCACGGTTGAAAAACGGGGAACAAAACGCTTAACCCACTCATCGTTCAATTCCGGGTCAACGCGCTTGCGTATCGACTCAATAGTTACCGTCGCTTCAATAGTCGAGGAAAGATCATCTTCACTCTCGGTGCCAATTCCCGCTTGTTGGTACTCAAAAGTTTTTGTTTCGCCACACTTCATGCCAACAAGACCTTGAGCAAATTCTTGGGGAAAGAACCCGTCCCCCACCGTAATAGTAAGAGAAGCTTCTTCGAGCCCCGGCATAGGCTCTCCGTTTTCGCGCATCGTAACAAGGGCATTCACCTTATCGTGCAGTTCAACCAGTGCATCTGTTTGATTTGCGTACGTGGGAATTTGCGCAACAATTGAGGCTATGCGTTCATCGAGTTGCGCGTCGGTCACTGCCATCTTTGGCAGAGGGACGTGTAACGGTTCATAAGAAGTGAGTTCCATGGAGTAGATTCCTTATCTTTTCATATCAAGCTATACGGGTAAACCGGACGTAGGTCCGGCGTGGTTCTCAACAAGTGCGCGTCGCTTCCTCTTGTCTTCCTCAGAAGGGCCCTTCCTTAATGAGCGGGCGAACTCCTTCGCATCAAGTGGTGGCACTCTTCTGTCGCATACCTTAAATACGCCGTCCGCCTGCTTTTCGAACACGCGACCACACGGATCGGCGCAGAGTAATCCGCTGTAGCGGCAGCGGCGGGTTTGTGTTGTACGCAATTTCGGCAAACGACCGCCGCAAAAGGAGCAAACCTCGCGCGTCACGTTGCCATCATCGAAGGTATTGGTTTTTCCGCAATCGAGGCATTCAACTGCTCTCCGTTTAGTCGGTGGATGACAGCGGCCACAATAGGGGTTACAGGTCAAACACATTACAGCCTCCCTCACTTCATAGGTGTCCGTCAGAGACGTTGCTTGGGTTCGGAGTTTTCTTTGCCGATTTGGACTCGGCGGTCATCAAGAAGGTCGATAAGATCCTGCTGTGTTGTCACGTCAAATTTCCGGTAAATGTTTGAGGTGTGCGTCTTTACTGTGGTAACAGCAACATGTAACTCACGTGAAATCACCAGCGAAGACCGCCCATGACTAAGCAAAAGGAATACTTCCCGTTCACGCGGTGTGAGATGGGCTTCTTCAGACATCTGATCGCACGCTTTTTTCCAACACCCTTTTTCGCTATCCCCCGTTGCCGCTTTTTCTGGTTTCGTATCCGGCATGGTGAGCGCATCAGAACCATAGGGAACAATGGCTATGGCGAAGCAAAGGGCACAAACCAAGATAACGACATTGACCATATAGAGCTGCGGAAACAGCGCTGGGATGAGGAGTCCGAAGAGAAAGCCCAAGGCCAGAGGTAGGGACACCTTCAGGGAAAGATTTAAAGTTTGAATTCCAAACTCTGAACCAAGGACATAGAGGTTCACAATTCGCGCCAAGTCTCGCAGCAATAGTAAAAAAACGACAAACCATACAAGCGCAAGTCTGACATATCCGTCAAAGAACAGAGAAATCAAAAGAAACGCAATGAGCTCGGGAAACGTCACACGCTCAATAGGTCCTTGAAGAAGAAAACGACCATACCCCAAACACACAACAACCGCACCGGTAATTGCAACCGCAAGCGCTGCTGAGGCAAATAGCATGAGTCCGATTGAGGTATATTCGCACAAAAGTACTGCTACCAATGCAATCGCGAAGCCCGTCGTCGCATAGGAAAACAGCGACCCATAATTGAGGTTTACCGACTCGTTGCTTTCGCTCTTGCTGATAAAAATATGTGTCTCACCGTTTTGACGGCTTGAAATAAAGGCAAGAGCCATAAAAAAGGTCGACGCAATGCAGATGAGCACGCGAGAATGAGCGTCTGCGCTCGAATGCAGAAGAAGTTCAAAGGCGATAGCGCAAAAAAATAGCAAAGCGACCACGATCAACTCTGGCCCGCGTACGCACCATGAATAGTCAGTCCAACCGACAAGCTGCAGTGCAAGCCCGATGCCAAAACATGCGTACAGGAGAAAGTCGAACACGGGAGAGACGAACATATCGGAGAAGAAAAAAGCACCTATAAGCGACGCGCACATAAGACATACCGCAAGCAAAACAAAAATCCTGTAGTCGATGCGCGAAACTTTATCAGAAAAGATGTAAAGAGCTGCATAAGTGAGAACTTGACAAACAACTCCTACCGCCGGCCCTGCTGCTTGAAGAAGGGCAGATCCACCATCGTAAAACGTGAAAATTCTGCCAAAGAACACGACGTAGTTGAAAACAACCGCGGTACCGCTACCGACCGCACCGAGGACAGCATCAGACGAAGGCCAGTGATTGAACAAGCTTGTTACCATGTATTGCACGCTTCCCACCACAAAACTATGCCGCCATCAAGGCAAATCGCATTGAGCACCGTCGATAACTACCTATCTGCTCAGAGGAATGTTGAGAACAAAAGAAACAGTCAGTTATTTCGTTTCTGCTACTATCCTAATGTAAGCCTGAGCAAACCTGACTGTTTCCTTTGCCTTTTGGTTTAACGTATTCGGAGCGTCCGTTGAAATATCACAACCGGGTGTCAAATCATGCGGAGGTGTGTCGAAAGCAGGCTTTTTCAGCCTCGGCGAGTTCTACCGTTTCCCTTGCGTGCTGTCTCAACGTTTCCGGAATGCGCGTCGAAAGATCAATAGCGGGCGTCGAATCATAAAGAGGTGCGTCAGGGGCATATCTCTTTACGGCCTCAATACCCCTCTCCCGCTCTTCTTCTGTCACAAATTTCGGCCCGGTTCCGAGAATATGAGCATCGCGAGCGTGTAACACATATGACCACGCTCCCTCGACGTCAATCCTCTCATAAAAACTATCCTCGGGGCCGCACCTTCGTATCCAGTCAATTTCATTCAAGCACATGGGTTTGACTTCCCTGTACTGACTGGTGAGGATTGCCTCTCCTCGTTCATCCTTTAAGACAACCAAGTAGCGCAGATTTTCTTTGCGCTGCGTTATTTCAAACAGTCCCTGTTCCATCTTTGCCTCCCGAGGAATCGACCCCACATAATGGTGCTCTTAGTTTTGCGGGCCCTTGGGTGGCTGCGGTGCTCCGGGCGCCTTCGGGGCAGACGGAGCACCCGGCGCTGCAGGAGCAGGGGCGCTCGGGCCTTTGGGGGCAAGCTTCATCGGAGGAAACTTATACCCACACTTTGAACAGGTCTTTGCTGTGAGCATCTCCTCAGAACCGCATTCAGGACATTCTTTCTTTTTGGGTCCTTCCGCCTCAGCAGCAGCTATTTCCGCAGCTGGTGGTCTGTAGCACATAGTCTTCCTTTCTCTTTTTAGTAAGATGGAAGGACACTCTTTCCTTGCGCAACCATTTCGAATGCCAAGGACAAACAAAAACGGAGAGCAAAGAAAGAATGTCCACTATAACGTAAGGTAACTACTCGCCAGTTTCATCCACTACGGATGCACCATCACATGCAGCGAGAATGGCATCCTTGGTCAGAAGTACCTCTTCACGAGTGCCCTGGGCCGTGCCAAATCCGAGAGGAATCGCATCGCCAACGCGACCCTGCTCTCCCTCTCGGGCAGAGTGCTCTTCACCGCGAATGACGTAGACATTGTTGCGCCCTTCAACGGCCTGGAGATGGTTCGTAAGATCCGCTCCGAAGCTCTTCATGAGTTCGATTTTGCGTGTCACCGCATCCTTGGTTGAACCAATGGCGCCTTTGAACACTACTTCACCGTTCTCATCAACAATATCAAAGCGATACTTGGACCGCTCTTTCTTGATAACATACTTACCGCTCATTAATGGCCCCCTTTCGCATGAGACCCGGTCGGTCAACACCGTCGCCGACCGGGTCAGAGGAGTCGAATATGGTCGCTAGAAACTGTTTAGAAAAGCGCTTTCTTGCGAGACGCTTCACAGGTTTCGCTGTAGAGAACCAGCTTCTTCTTCGAACCCATCTTTGCGGCGAGTTCAGCAACCGGGCCTACCTCAATAACGAAAGATTGGCAGTGCTGCTCGCACAGAGGAATCTTTCCTGCGGCGATTCGATCCTTGCACATGTCGCACGTCTCGGTGGGCATGGGGATGTAGTCCCATTCGAAATCGGTTTCCCCATGCTGCCAGGGACCGAGTTCGGCAACCTTGATGCCCCAGTCGTCTGAACCGAGGTCAAAGCGCTGCTTGCAGCTCACTTCGCACGAATGGCAACCAGTGCAGTATTCATAGTCGATGAGCATTCCCATCTTTTCTGCCATGCTTTTCACCTTCTTTCAAAAGTTGGTTAGTTGCAAAACTCCAGATAATTGTTCGTCTTAGGCCACGCCGGTTCAAAGTCGGGACCGCCCTCGGCCTTCTCCACGTTGCAGATCATGCACTTGAAAGGCGTACCGAAGCCCAGCTTGCCGTAGCAGTTGTGAGGAACCAGCTGGTTGATGTTGGCATCCCAGACACCGAATGGGCCTGCACCACCATCATCGGGACCCTTCTCGGGGTACCACCAGCCATGCTTCGCCATGATGACGCCGGGCTTGACGATAGGCGTAACCTTCAGCATCTGGCGGCACTTGCCGAACATGTTGGTCAGGTACACCCAGTCGCCATCCTTCAGGCCCAGACGCTCGGCATCAGCCGGGTTCATCTCAGCGGTCGGCCAGGGATCAAGATCGCGGAGGCGCTCGATATGACGCTGCTCGGAGTGGAAGTACGACCATGAACGTGCGCCAGTCGTGAGCACGAACGGGTACTTCTCAAAGAGGTCAGGCGTGCTGACCGGGCTGTAAGGCGGCTCTTCGTAATACGGAAGAGCGTCGTCGCCCCACTCGACAAAGCGCTGGCAGTACGCCTCAACCTTGCCGGACGGCGTACCAAAGCCGGGCTCGCCGTTCCACGTCTGAAGACCGTAAGCGTACTTCTCGTACTCATACGGAGGCGTGACGAAGCCAGTCTCGGAGTTAACCAGATCATCAAAGGTGCCCTCAATGCCGTAGCCGTTGAGCTCCCACGTGAGGAACTCATGCAGGTCCTTCCACGGGAACTTCGAGGGATTGAGGCGCCAGCCAAGATCGAGCATGATCTCGTCGTCGGACTTGCATTCACCCGTCTGGACACCCTTAACGCAGGCAGCCACGAACAGGGTCAGAGCACCGTAATGCGTACCGACGAGGCCGTCCTTCTCGCCGGAGGAAGCAACAGGCAGGAACAAATCGCCATAGGCGGCCGCAGAAGGCGTCATGACCAGATCGGCGAAGACGTTGAAGTCAGGGCGGAGCATCGCCTTAGACACCATCTGAGGATCGGCAACCGGGCAGGCGATCGGGTTCGAGGACATGGTGAAGGTCATCTTGATCGGATAGGGCTTGTCGGTCATGATGGCGTCCATTGCCATGTCGGGCTGCGTCGTCGAGCAGGCCGTCGAGACAGCCGGGTACTCAGCAGCGCCGATGCGCTTCGCCTGGATTTCCGGATCAAGTTCGTCCCAGCCCCACCAAGAAGTCGGAGCTTCGCGGTCGGAAGCGCCAAGCAGCACGCCGCCGGGCACGTCAAGGTTACCGGTGATGGCGCAGAGGAGAAGAACGAGGGTAGCGGTCTGAATGCCGTTGCACTTCTGGTCAACAGCAAGACCCCACGTCATCGAACCGGGCTTGTTGGTGGCCCAGTAGCGAGCAGCCTCGCGGATCAGGTCGGCGTTCACGCCGGTGATGGCGGCAGCCACATCGGGCTTGTACTCACGGCAGCGCTCTGCAAACTCATTGAAACCGTAGATCCAGTTGTCGCAGAACTCGTGGTCGTAGAGATCCTCGTCGATGATAACGTTACACATGGAGAGGTACAGCGCGGCATCGGTTCCGGGGCGAAGCTGCAGGAAGTACTTCGCGCGAGAGGCGAGCCAGGTTGCACGAGGATCAACGATGATGAGCTCAGTACCGCGCTTCATCATGTCAACGAGAGCGTGTCCAAACAAGCCGTCGGGGTTGGAAACGAGAGGATTCTTACCAACGACGAGAGCAACTTTTGAAAGCGTGTAGTCGGGATCGTCGTAGCGCTTCTCAGGGAAAGCTGTCGCATAGTCGAGTTCGGGATAGCCCGCGCCCAGCACGTACACGCAGATAGAAGAACGGGGGCCGTAGCACGACCAACCATTGTGCGGGTAGTTGAAGTTGGGCGACTCGAACGCGGAGAACGTGATCTTAGGAACCGTGTGCCACAGGTCGCGGCCCGTGCCGATGAAGGTCATGATGGACTCGGGGCCATATTCCTTCTGCACACGACGGGTTTCTTTTTCAATCATGTCATAAGCTTCATCCCAGGTGATGCGCTCCCACTTGGAGTTGTCACCACGGAACTTGGGATCGCGCTTCATCGGGTAGATGATACGCTCGGGGCTGTTGTTATAAGCCGGGAGTTCAAGGAACTTAATTGAAACGCGCCCCTGGGTCAGGGGATTCTTACGGTCGCCTTCGACGTGATGAAGCTTCCCATCTTTAATATAGAGCAGCACGCTCCACCCGACGGGATGCTCGCCCGGCGGCGACCATGTGCAAGTACGGACAACTTCGTACTCACCTTCCTGCCATTTCCAATTACTCATTCTCTCTCCTTTCACGAAGGAATCTTTTACGCAACCCCTTGAATCTCCTTGATCGTTGACTCTGCGCGCTTCGAGCCAACCACCCCCTCGAAATAAGAGTGCGATGGACTGATCGTAGGCCTCGGATTAGAGCCAGCCTAGGAGCGTTAAGAATGATTTCTTGTTTACTTTTTCGTCAAAACCGAACGAGAAATTGCCTCCTCCAAATTGTATGAAGTTGACTATCTGGGAAAACGCTTACCTGCAAGAGACGTCTTCATCAGGTAGATATCGAGAACGTATGGTTCGGTACTGTTTTGCATCCCAAGGGGCATCTCTCCAGAAGAAAACGAGTTCGTTGGTCGCTTTACTGAGCAAACAGGCTCACTAAATCACCAGTACAGGCTCACGAAAGACCTGTTTTAAGCGACATAGTCCCTGGTCGAGCAAGCTTCTTGGGTCAAAAAGGACGAAAAACCCCTCCGGAATTCACCTCATTTCATCTGATTAGGAGGTATCCGACCCCCTTAATCCCTCCTAATTTTGATTGTGCTGCACATCGCATTCCGAAGTTGCTACGCATCCAAGGGGCGCATCAACTTCGCAACGCTTTAGCAGCAAGGATGGGAGGGCTGAAGCACAACGATTCGGCCAGAGGGAAAGGGGGAAGCGCGAGGGGTAAGGCTCAAACCGGTTAGCAATTCAAATAACAGGGAGGTTTATTTCATGAGCGAACAAACAAAAAGCAAGGGGAGCGCATATGGGTGGGTGATACTTATTGTCGCCCTTTTAGCTGGCATTACCGCTCCTGCAAACATGGGCAAGGTGACTGCGCTCGGTCCCGTAGTTATGGCTCAGTTCGGCTTTAACGAAGCTGAATTAGGTTTGGTAATTGCCTTGTTCTACGTCATGGGATTCGTCATGGCATTTCCCACGACAGGACTGATTAATAAACTGGGATTCAAAGGCACGGTGACCATCGCGTGTGCGACAGGAGTAATCGGCTGCATTATGGGTGCAATGGCTATCGGGAACGTTCCACTGTTTCTCGTCAGCCGTGTTTTCGAGGGTGTAGGATTCGGTATCATGGGTGTCTGTGGTAGTTCCTGCATTGCCCCGTGGTTCAGGCCGGAAAAGCGCAGTGTCCCTCTGGGATTCTGGGCTTCGTGGGTACCCATCACGATGTGCATATGCCCCGTCCTCTACGGCTGGATCGTAGCCGCCGACGGGCTTAATGCCCCTTGGGTTTCCGTGTGGTGGGGTACGATGGTCTACGACATTGTCGCGTGGGCGCTGTTCATGATCTTCTATCGCAAGCCCCCGAAGGAACTTGCACCAGATCAAGCTGCTGATAAGCCAAAGGCTAACAAAGCGGTGTTCAAGCGCGCTTACAAGAGCAAGATGCTTTGGGGTTTGGCTATCATCTTCTTCCTTGACGAAGCTGTCTATATGGCCATTAATGGCTTCTTGACCACCTATCTTGATGTGCAGTTAGGCACGGGTCTCATTTTTGCTACGGGAATGGCTTCCATTTTTGGTTTGATCGCGGCTATCGCGCCTCCCATTGGTGGCGTCATTGCCCAGAAGCTCAACTGCCATAGGTGGCTGTTGCTGATTGCTCTTATCTGCGGCGTTATACTGACCGCAACGGTGTTCGTTTTGAAGGATCCGAACCTCTACTATATCGAAGCAATTATTGCTGGTATCGTCGCAGGTTGGGTTCCGGGAATGCTCTGGCAGTTCGCTCCGAACTCCGTTACGAATCCCGACGATGTTCCTGCCGCTAACTCGCTTTTGGCCTTCACGCAGAACATCGGCATGTTTATTGGTGCCGTTTTCATGGGTGGTGCCATCACTGCATTCGGATGGATGTGGGGTCCCTACATCGCCATGCTTCCGTTCTATATCGTGGCTTTGATTGTGTTCTTCGCCTTCGGCTTGCATAGGACCATGAAGTTGGAGACAAAGCAAGAGACGCCAAAGGAAATCGACATGAACGAGGAAAAGGGTTCGTATACTTTTTAGCCTCACGGACTGAATTGAAAGCGCTCCCTGTCAAAAGATGGGGAGCGCGATGTGAATCTTTCCCATGGTGTCCTTGTTTCCAACGGCAGAACAACCGATTGGTTACGAAGGCCATTGTGTGCTTTCGATGCGTTGTTTCTGCGTGGTAAAGTGCAGGCAATGGGAACCCGGATGAGGGTTTCTGGATGCAAGGAGGAAGCCATGGGATACTCGATTTCCCTGCTGTGCTTCGCGGGCGCCGCGCTCTGCATCTCGCTGATACGGCGACTTGCGTGACGCACAGCGCAGAAAAGGGGTCGGTTCGTAAGGACCGACCCCTTTCTTAGTTCTTGAGGTCGTGGTAACGCCCCGCCTGCGAACGCCCCGCAATTCTCCCCCAACGCACCAGCGCTTCCCTCTTTCCCCTGTTCACGTGGGTACACTATCTATCGGCGTGCTGCTTGCATGCAAACTCGGGAAAGGAGCGCTCATGGCTGGCAGAAAAGGTGCTATTGCATTTGGCCTGGTGTATATACCGGTTGAGTTGTTCGCCGCCACGCAGGACGATGCGGTGCGCTTCAATCAGCTGGCCAAAGACAGCATGAAGCGTGTGCGCTACGTAAAGACGTGCCCCGACTGCAAGCGCGAACTGGGTCCGGATGACATCGTGCGTGGCTACCAGTACGAAAAGGGCAAATACGTTGTGGTGAGCGATGAAGAATTGGATGCCATCAAAACCGACGCCGACCGCTCCATGAAGATAGTCCAGTTCACCGACATGGAGGAAGTCCCGCCCATCTACTTCGAAAAACCCTATCAGGTGGTGGCGCAACCCGGCGGCGAAAAGCCGCTGGAGCTGCTGCGCCTTGCCATGGTGGAGGAAGGCAAAATCGCCATCGGCACCACGGTGCTCGGCAACTCTGAAACACCCATCGCGCTCATTCCCTACGAAGACGACCTCGTCATGATGACGCTGCACTACCAAAGCGAAGTGAAGGATATTCCCAAAACGCTCGCCCACCCCGACGTGGCTGATGCCGAACTTGATATGGCGAAGCGCCTGGTAGAGAGCATGTCTGAACCCTTTGACCCCGCGCGGTTCAAGAACGAGTACCAAGAAAAGCTCATGGGGCTTATCCAGGACAAGATTGCCGGCAAGCAGATTGTAGCCGCACAACCCTCCGCGCAACCGTCCAACGTCATCGACCTCATGGATGCTCTCGCCGCCAGCCTGAAGGCACGCACGGGTGAGGACCCGGAGAAGAAGCCCGCGAAGCGCTCCGCCGCCCGCAAGAAAGCTGCGTCGTAAAGGTCTTGTCACTCCCCCACGTCAGAGTCGGGCGGGCGCAGGCGTTTGGCCAGGGCTACTGACGCAAAGCCCAGCGCGATGCCCAGCACGGCACCTACCGCGATGTCGCTGGGAAAATGCACGTACAAGTACACGCGCGAGAACGCAATCAAGCACGCTACCACCACCGCGAGCACCTTCGCCACCGTCACACCGCGTCCGCGTGCCGGTATGCAGCAGAGCGCCGTAGCAGCTGCGAATGATACCATCGAGTGATTCGAAGGGAATGACGAACCGAACGGTGCCGGTATCAAAAGCTCCGTAAACCCGGCAATCTCAAAGGGTCGCACGCGTCCAAACAGGGGTTTCAGCACCAGCGTACCCACTGCGGCCGTCAGTACCACCGCAATAAGCACCGCAAGCCCATACGTGCGCCACTTCGGTCGCGAAAGCAGCACGGCTGCCGCTGCGAACCAAATCAAAGCGAGGTCGCCTAGGTGCGTGACCAGTGGCATGGCCCAGTCAAGAAACGGGCTGCGCCACGCGTTTTGTATGGCATCAAGAATGGCGAAATCCATCGTAGCCTCACCTGCTCGCTACGACGCAGGATGTCCGCTCGGCGCGGCACCATCTTCTGGCTCCAGCACTTCGGCATAGCGTGCGTACAATTCGGGCAGTGCGCGCTTCAAGCTGACCGGCTTAAACGTGGCCGCATCCACCAAGCAGTGCACACTTTGACCTGTGCAACAGGGCCGCGCCGTCTCAACATCTTGCCCCTGCTTGAACACCTCATACGCATACACGGTTTTCGTCGGCCGCGACGACACGATGCGCGTGCGCACCACAGCCACTTCGCCGTAGCGCAGCGGCTCGCCGTAGTTCACCGTGAAACTCACCACAGGAGAAATATAACCGGTTTCCTCAATCTTATTGTACGGAAACCCGATGGCTTCCAAAAACGCCGTGCGCGCGTCCTCGAAATACAGCAGGTAGTTCGCGTGATACACGATGCCCATCATGTCCGTTTCGGCGTAGCGTATGGTAATTGGCGTGCAAACCCGCATGGTTCGAGCCCTGTCCTTTCCGATCGGCTACAATGGCAGCATGGGAACAATCGTAACGTATCTCGCCGAAGAGCAGCGAACTTTCGCGGAATCACCGTTTAACCCGGTGGACTCGCTCGTGTTCGCAACCCTCGCCTATCTCAACTACGAACAGGCGCCCTGCATGCCCGCCGCCGGGGCGGGCCGGGTGCTGCTGCACGACGTGATCATGCTCTCAGACTGGGATGACCTTACCGCGTGCAGCTGGATGGAGGACGCGAAGGATACGCGCGCGTTTCTGCATGTGTTGGCCGCGAGCCGACGCATGCGCGACGTGAGCGTTGCTTACTATGCCAACGAGCACTCCGAAGCCGTGGAGAAGCAGTTCTCGGCCGTGACGCTGTTCTTCCCCGACGGCGCAGGTGAGACGGGGTATTTGGCGTTTCGCGGCACCGATGGCAGCTTCGCTGGCTGGAAGGAAGACTTCAACCTGTGCTTCAAAGAGGTTATCCCCTCCCAGTGCACGGCGCTCGCGTATGCCTCGGGCGTGGCGTCGGCCACCGAAGGGCCGCTCATCCTTGGGGGTCACTCCAAGGGCGGCAACCTCGCCGAATACGCGACGCTCACCGTGGACGAGGGCACTTTCGCCCGCATTGTCGGCGTGTACAACCACGACGGCCCCTCGTTTCTTGAGGATCCGTCGCCGCGCATCGAGAGCACACGCTTCTGTGACCTGCTGCACAAGACGGTGCCGGAGTCCTCGGCGTTCGGCATGATTCTGGAACGCCGGCGCGACTACCGCGTGGTGGTGTCCTCGGCGTTGTCGGTGTTTCAGCATGAGCCATTCTCCTGGCAGGTTGAGGGCGACGACTTCGTGTACCAGGAGGCGCTCAACCCGTCGGCCGTGTTCTTCGACGAAGCCCTCGATGCCTGGCTGCGCGGCAAATCGCCAGCCGAACGCGAGCGGTTTATCGACACCATCTATGAGCTCTTCGCCTCCACCGAGGCAAGTTCGTGGGCGGAATTCCAGGAGAAACTGTTCGCGAACACCCGCCGCCTCCTTGGCCAGGGTACGAAGCTCGACGCAGAAACGCGCAGCTTTATCTGGCAGACGCTGGGTTCGCTGGGCGGCATCTTGAAGAACGAAACCATCAGGCGATTTAAGCCTGCGCCGCCCACGTGGCTTCCGCGGCGACGCGCACGGTATGACAGTGAGAAAGGAAACGACCTATGAGCAAGGAGCGCGCCACCGGGCGGCTCACCCCACGCATGGCGCTGCAGCTGGCAGCACCCCACACTTGGCCTGCGGCTTTGCTACCTTCCCTCATAGCGGTGGGCGCAGCGGCCACCACGGGCACGGTGTCGGTGGTTATGGCGTGCGTACTGATGATTATTTGCGTGCTGATGCAGGCGGCGGTGAACACGTTTAACGACTACTACGACTACGTCAAAGGCACCGACTCGGCTGGTGACAACGTGGATCCCACGGACGCGGTGCTCGTGTACAACAACGTGAACCCGCGCGCGGCGCTCACGCTGGCTTTTGGCTTTCTGGTAGTGGCCTTTGCGCTGGGGGCCTATGTCATTTGGGTTGCGGGGTGGATTCCGCTTGCCATCGGTGTGGTAGGTGCCGCGTTTGTGGTGCTGTACTCAGCGGGCAAAACGCCGGTGTCCTACCTGCCTATCGGCGAGCTGGTGAGCGGCGGCGTGATGGGTGGGCTTATCCCACTTGCCTGCTACCAGGCGCTCACCGGCATCTTTGATCTGCGCGCACTTCTGTGGGCGGTGCCTACCATCATCGGCGTGGGGCTTATCATGCTGACGAACAACACGTGCGACATCGAAAAGGATGTTGAAGCGGGCCGGCGCACGTTGCCGGTGCTGTTGGGGCGCGCGGGTGCCCGGAAGCTCTACCATGGTGCGGTGATGGTGTGGCTGCTTGCCATCATTGTGATTCTGGCCGTGTTCTTCCCCAGCGGACTTATCGTGGTGCCGTTCATGCTGCTGGCTGCGTATCCCCTGGTAGGCGCACTAATGAAGAACCCGCTGGTGCCCGCATCGCGCATTGGTGCGATGGCTCAGATTTGCAGCGTGAACGTGGCGCTGGGCGCGTTTTATGCTGCGGCCTTGTTCGCAAGCAGCGCCGTTGTGCTTACGATATAAATTTCAGTGCGTCCACGGCCTCGCGTGGGCGCACAAGTACCAGAAGGAAAAGGAGTTTTACCATGGAGGGTTCTCTTGCTGCCGCACTCGTTGTGACGGGTGTTGCGCTGGTGGCGTGTGCGCTGTTCGCGTTCATGTTTTGGCGTGGCGCGCTGCTGTATCTGCTTGCCGGCAAAGCCGCCCTTGAGCCTGAGGGGGAAAATGCCGTTGCCTGTCGCACGCTGGGACGGCGTATGGCGATTGTCCTCATGGTTGGCTGTGCGCTCATGGCGACGCTCGTCGTCTATCTTGCCGCTGAACTGACGTTGAACCCAACCCTTGCTTTCGTTGCTTCAATGGCAAACAACGCGGCTTTCATTGCCCTGGTGATAGTGCTCATCTGGTTTTTCGTGGTGCAGCGCCCTAGTCACGAAAAGGACGAAGAAGCTTCCCGCCCTGCCGCCCGTGCCCGTGCAGTCACCCTCGATCACCTTCACATCGGAACCATCCTCTTCGTGATAGCCCTGCTCGCCGTTGTGGGCCTTGTCGGCATTGTGTCTGCGCTATAAGGGAGCGTCCTACCCTATTTCACCTTGAGGACAATCTTTCCTTTGGCGCGGCCCGACTGCGAGTAATCAAGCGCTTCCTGAGCATCTGCCAGGGGAAACACCTTGTCCACAATGGGAACAATACGGCCTTCCTCATAGAGGCCGCGCAGGATATCAAGCTGCGCGCTGTCCGGCCGCACAAAGATCATGTTGTACGTCACGTCGTACTTTTTCTCGCGCAGCGTAAGCGGAAGCGAGGCAATGCGCAACGCCTCAGTCTTGAGGAACCCGAGGCCTTGTATCTTGCCAAAGCGCGCATTGGGCGTGCCATTGAGCGAGACAATGCGTCCACCACGTCGCATGATCTTGAAACCTTCGTCGAGACTTTTCCCGCCGAACACATCCAGGAGGCAGTCGTAGTCGTGAAGCACCTCCCAGAAGTTCTGTTCGCGATAGTTGATCACCAGATCAGCGCCAAGCCGGGTGACCAGCGCCTCGCCGGCCGGGCTTGCCGTGGTGGCAATGTAGGTGTCCATGACGCGCGCCAGCTGAATGGCGAACGTGCCGATGCCGCCTGCGCCCGCCTGAATGAGAATCTTCTCCCCCGCTTGAAGGCCCATAAGTTCGTTAAAGGCCTGGTAGATGGTGAGCCCCACCAGCGGAATTGACGCCGCTTCCACATAGGTGAGGTTCTTCGGCTTGAACGAGATTTCCTCAGCCTTCACGGCGAAGTATTCGGCGAATGTGCCTATCATCGTACGGCGGGGCAGCCCGTACACTTTGTCCCCCACCTTAAACTTCGTCACCTTCGAGCCCACCTGCGCCACCGTGCCGGCAAAGTCAAAACCCAAGATGATGGGCATGCGATAACTCACAAGCAGTTTCAGTACTCCATCGCGAATCTTGAAGTCCACAGGATTCACGCTGGCCGCATGCACCTCCACCAGCACCTCATCATCCGCGATAGAAGGCACCGGAATAGTAAACGTCTCAAGCTTCTCCTGATGATACCGAGAAATCCCCATCGCCTTCATGTAGGTGGTCATAACACGCTCCCTTGCTCTTGTGCGTATCCGTTTGCGTTGGATGCTACTCCGTACGCTGTTTTTGCACCTGTCGCAAAAGCAAGGGTTGCCCGCCCGTTTCTCCTCTGCGCCCGCTTCGCCTTACGCGGTCGCGCGTCCGCAAAGTGGAGGCATGCTATGATAGTAAAGAGAGCGGAGCGAAGGAGAGCGCATGGAGTTTGACAAATATCTCGGTGGCGGTGTGTTTTGCCTGGTGCTGTTTATGATGTTTGCACTCTTTGCTTGGAAATTGTGGCACGGCAAGTGGCTTAACCTTATCGCAGGTAACAACTTTGTCACCAAGGAAGAGATGAACACTCCAATCCAACGCGCACTCGGTCGGCGCGTTGCTGTCGTGATGCTCTTCTGTTGCGCTGCTATTCTCGTAGGTGTGGCGTCAACAGTACTGGACACCCTGATGGGTCCGGCGGCCGGCATACTCCCCGATGCACTCATAGGCCTTGCTATCGCACTCATAGCACTACCTTGCATCTGGGTGCTCATCTGGTCAAATAAACGTGCCTACGAAGAACAACAAGCGCTCGTAGAGGCCGATCCCACCCAAGAAAAGAACGTCAAGTTCGCACGCAAACAAACCCTCGTCGCCATTGCCATCCTTATTGGCATAGTAGCAATCTACCTTTCCATCCCACTCTTAAAGGCGGCTACTTCGTGATGAGTACGGGGACGTAGGAGGCGTGGAGGACAGCGGTGCTTACGCTGCCGAGCATGCCGCGGACGGCGCCGAGGCCGCGGCTGCCCATGACGATGAGACCGCAGGGTTCCTCGGCGGCGAATCTGACGATTGCCTCTTGCGGCTTGCCGAAGGCAACGCGCAGGTCAACGGCATCTTCGAAGCCGGCGATGCGCTCTACCACCTGATGCTTGAGCGTCTCAAGATAGGGCTTCTCGTCTTCCGCTGCCGCTAGCGAAACGCCCGCTGCACGTGCAGCTGCTGCAAACGCCGGGTCAGCCTTTTTCGTGGGATCGCTCACACTGAGCACCACCACCCGGCGCCCGAGCCCGCACTCCACCAACTCCAGTGCGTCCGCCAACGCTCGATTCGACGGCGCCGACCCGTCATAGGCAACCAAAATTTTCCCGTAACTCACGTTCGCTCACTTTCGCCCTCTTGCCGAATGTTTTGCCGTCGCGTATTTTAGCACGTCATCAGGCGGATTGAGTATAGAGCGAGCGTTCACTTCCAGCGTATTTGAACGAGGTCAGGAAACGTTGTGGGTAAGGCACTTAGATCGAAGATGGCCAGCAACTCTTCGGGAGTGACCGGCTCATCGGTGGGCGCAAGGCCGGTAAGGCCGGCGATATGCCCGATGACGCCAGCAGGCGTGCTGAACCGTGCCAGCAATGCGTCGAGGGCGGCATCCTTGTCGCGCTTCGAGAGGCGGCGGTCGTGCTCGGCCGTGATAAGCGGCACGTGCGCGTAGGTGGGATGCGGCAGGTCGAGGAGTGTTTGCAAGTAGAGTTGCTGCGGCGTTGAGCACAGCAGGTCCACGCCGCGCACGACCGAGTTCACGCCCTGCTCTGCGTCGTCCACCACCACAGCCAACTGATAGGCGAATGCCCCGTCCGAGCGTCGCACGAGGAAATCGCCACAGTCATGCGCAAGGTTTTGGGCGTACGGCCCCTGTATGAGATCCGTGAAGGCAACGGTTTCATCAGGAACAATCAAACGTTCGGCAGGCGTACGCTCTGCGGCACGGCGAGCGCGCACTTCAGACGAAAGGCCCCGACAGGTTCCCGGATATACCGGCTTTTCGCCCCGATGCGGCGCCGAGGCCGCATGCAGATCGGCCCGCGTACAGAAACAGGGATACACCAACCCCTGTGCAACCAATTCCTCAAACGCTGCACGATATGCCTCAGTGCGGTCGTGCTGAAAGTACGGCCCTTCGTCCCATGTGAGTCCCAGCCGCTCGAAGTCACGCTGCACGGCATCTATGAACTGCGGTTTCGATCGCTCAGCGTCCAAGTCTTCGATGCGCAGCACCACTCGCCCACCCTGCGACTTCGCCACCAACCACGCCACCAACGCCGCAAACACATTCCCCGCATGCATCCGCCCCGTAGGCGAAGGCGCAAACCGTCCCACCACAGGAGTAGAAAAAGGTTGTACAGAATGCTGTTCTATGTGCTTTACGGTTTCCATTTATTAAGTATGTAGGTCGACGTCTCTTACAAGCGGAAGGAACCGGAGGGGGTGTCCCGCGCGCAGTTCCGCACGAGCCGAACGCCCCAGCGGGGCGTTCGTGCAAGCCCAGGACTGTCTGAGCACGGGATGCCCCCTCCGGTTCCCCTCTCCCCTGTTGATAGCAGGTTACTTCCGCAGGTCCTCAACGTGTTTGGCTTTGCCGGTGGTGCGTTCTATGCCACCGGGTTCGACGAGTTTTACGTGGACGCCTACCAAAAGGACACCCTTCAAGCGCTCTTCGATGGAGCGGCGCAGGGCTTCCATTTCCTCGAACGAGTCCGAGAACGCCTCGGGTTTCAGTTCCGCGTGTACGGTCATGCGATCCATCCCGCCGACGCTCTCCACCACAATACGGTAGTGCGGCGTGACGCCCTCAATGCCAGCCAGCACGTCCTCCACCTGGGACGGGAACACGTTCGTGCCGCGAATGATAAGCATGTCATCCGAACGCGCGCGCACCTTCTGCATGCGGGCTGTCGTGCGACCGCAGGCGCAGGGCTCGGTCACAACGCGCGTGAGGTCGTGCGTGCGGTAGCGGAGCACGGGAATGGCCTGCTTGCCGAGGGGGGTCAACACCAGCTCGCCCTCTTCGCCCTCGCCCACCGGCTCGCCCGTCTGGGGGTCAACAACCTCCCACAGGAAGTGGTCCTCGGCGATGTGCTGCATGTCGCGCGCAGCCAGACACTCGCCCGACACGCCGGGCCCCATGACCTCGGTCAGGCCGTAGTTGTCGGTGCACACGATGTGCATGCGGCTTTCGATCTCGGCTTTCAGGCCCGGCGGACACGGCTCGCCGCCGAACAGGCCCACCCGCAGCGTGGATACCTCCCAATTAAAGCCCATTTGCTCCCCCACCTCGCACATATGCAGCGCGTAAGAGGGCGTGGCCACGAGCACCGTGGTACCGTAGTCCTCGATCATCTGGATGTGGCGCTCGGTGTTGCCCGAGCCTGCGGGAATCATCATGCAGCCGAGTTTCTGCAGCCCGTAGTGCAGGCCGAAACCGCCGGTGAACATGCCGTAGCCAAACGCCATCTGCGCGCGGTCGCCCGGCACCACGCCCGCCATCTGCACAAGGCGCATGATACAATCGGCCCAAAGCTCCATGTCGTGGGCGTTGTATCCCACCACAATAGGCTTGCCTGTGGTGCCGGATGATGCATGCAACTCCACTACTTCATCAAGCGGCACAGCGAAAAGGCCATACGGGAACGTATCGCGCAGCACCGACTTATCCGTGAAGGGAAGCTTGCGCACGTCTTCCAACGTGCGGATGTCAGCGGGCGTCACACCCGCTTCGTCCATGCGCGTGCGGTACCACTCCACGCGCTCGTAGGTCCATTTCACCTGTTCGATAAGCTTTTCCAACTGCAGCGCGCGAATCTGCTCACGCGAAGCGCATTCGATGGTCGGGTTGTGGATGGGCAAATCGGAAAAATCCCCGGCCGCAGCGGCAGCGAGCGCCGCCCCTTTTACGGTCATATCCGCCACCGAGCTCACCGTCCCTCAGGTGCGATGGGACGCACCAGGTCATGCTGTTCCATGAGTTCAACCGGCTCGCCTGCCAGCAGTTCTTCGGCGCGGGCGAGATCCTTCACCGACAGCGCAATGTAGGTGGAAATGAGCGAGTAGCTATACGTCACATTGATGCCGCAACCAGCCATAATGCCCATGACGCGCGCCAGTTCGCCCGGCTTGTCGTCGAGGCGCACGCACAGCACCTCAGCGGTGGTGGCGGCCGCTCCCAGCTCCTGGAGCACCTGCATGGCGCGCTCGGGGTCATCCACGATGAAGCGCACAATGCCGTAGTCGCCCGTGTCCGAGGCGCTGTAGCCGCGCACGCTCACCTTGGCGGCCACGAACGCGTCCAGCACGCGGCTCAAATGTCCCGGCTGGCTTTCCAAGAATACGCTGATCTGCTGAACGCTCACGAGCGCACCTCCTTATCAGCTTCCGCGCCCGATGCGTCAAGTGCGAACGCGCGCCCCGCGCGAAATGCCGCCAGGTTCGCCTCCACGGTCTTGGGCGGCACGCGATCGGCTATAACCTGTTCCCACGCTTCGGCTGCAAAGGGCAAGCGGGTGGAAAGCGCGCCCAACAGCACCACGTTCGTCGACTTCGCACTGCCCGCGGCGCGAGCAAGTTCACCTGCGGGAATGAGCGTGGCACCCGCCGCCGTCAACGTCTCGCGGGCTCCGGCCGGCATGACAGCGCGCCCGGTGGCTACGGGCAGCGGCTTGATGGCTTCGTCAGCGCTCAGCAGGTAGCCGCCCTGCTTGAGGAAGGGCAGGTTGCGTAGGGCTTCGGTAGTCTCAAACGACACCACGCAGTCGGCGCAACCAGGGTCGCACACCATGGAAGGCACCTCGTCGCCGAAGCGCACGACGGTGGTCACCGCGCCGCCGCGCTGCGCCATGCCGTGAATCTCCGACAACTTCACGAGCGAGCCCGCCGCAAGGGCCGTGCGCGCCAGCACGTCAGCCGCAAGAATGGTGCCCTGACCACCCACGCCGCACAAAAGCACGGTTGTCGTACTACTCATGAGAGCCCCCTTTCGCCGCCGGTTCAGGTTGCACGATAGCCCCAAACGCGCAGTACTGAGCGCACTGCCCACACCCGATGCACAGGTCGGGGTCGATGTCGGCGCACCCGGTTTCAGCGTCCTTGGCAATGGCGGGGCACCCGAGTGTCGGGCACACGCCACACGCCGTGCAGTCGCCCGTCACCTCAAAGGCAGGCTTGCGCGTGCGCTCAAGCAGCACGCACGGGCTGCGGAATACGAGCACGGACAGTTCATCAGAGCTGGTAGCATCCTTGAGCGCGCGGCGCACGGCCAGCGCGTCATGCGGGTCGATAGTGCGCACATCCTCCACCCCAAGCGAGCGAACCACGCCTTCCAGGTCAAGCTCACGCGAGGGTCGCTTCTGCAATGTCTCACCGTTGAAGGGGTTACCCTGGCGGCCGGTCATGGCAGTCGTGCGGTTATCAAGCACGCACACCGTGCCCGACCCGCGGTTATAGACCGTAGAAATAAGCGAAGAAAGTCCCGAGTGCGCGAAGGTGGAGTCACCGATAACCGCCACCACGGGACGATGTTCGGTGCCCTCAAGTGCCAGCTCGAAACCGTGCGCCATGGACACGGAAGCGCCCATGTCAACGCACGTATCCATAGCGGAAAGCGGCGGCAACGCGCCCAGGGTATAGCAGCCGATATCGCCCGTGACGATGGCCTTTAGGCGCGTGAGTTCCTTGAATACAAGGCGGTGCGGGCAACCCGGGCAGAGCGCTGGCGGACGACTCGGAAGGTTTTCTGGAGCGACCGCATGAGCAGGCGTCTCAAGCCCGAAAGCCGCGCGAATCAACCCCGGCGAAAGCTCCCCATCCTGCGGGAGCGGCGCTGCAAACTCCGCCACGTCAATCCCCAGTGCTCGCACGCCCTCAGTCAGATACTCGGAGGCCTCTTCCACCACATAGAGTGCGTCCACCGAATCCGCGAACGCGCGCAGTGCCTGGGCAGGAAGCGGCCACGTGCAGCCAAGCTTAAACACCGACGCGTCAGGCAACGCCTCAACAACGTGCTGATACGCCGCGCCCGCACACACCACACCCGCCGCCGAGCCGCGCTGCTCAACGCGGTTAAACGGACAGTCTTCCACCCACGCGCGCAAATCTTCAATGCGAGAAAGTTGCACCTTACGGCGCGGCTTAGCAAACGCCGGCATCATGACCCACTTACCAGGGTCTTTCTCATAAGCTTTCAAGGGAACCTCAACACGCGGCCCGCACTCCACCGGTGTCTTCGTGTGCGAAACGCGCACCGAGGAACGCACGAAGAAGGGCACGTCGAAACGCTCAGACAACTCAAACGCATCACGGGTAAAGGCAAGCGCCTCAGCGGAGTCTGCCGGATCAAGCAGAGGAATATGCGCCGCACGCGCGTAATAGTGACTGTCCTGCTCGTTCTGGGATGAATACATCCCCGGGTCATCAGCCGCAAGCACCACCAAACCGCCGCCGACGCCGGTATACGCAGCCGTAAACAGCGGATCAGCCGCCACATTCACGCCCACATGCTTCATAGTGGCAAGCACACGCGCACCGGCAGCCGACGCACCAATACCCACCTCAACAGCCACTTTTTCATTCACGCACCACTCGGCGTACACGCCCTCTTTCTCAGCAAACGCCTCAAGCGTTTCCGTAGAGGGCGTACCAGGATACGCCACACCAATGCGCGCACCCGCTTCCCATGCTCCCTGGGCGATGGCTTCGTTTCCTGACATCAGTTCCATAGACGACCTTCCCCGCTTATGAGATACCTAACTGAAAAGTATACGGCAACCCAACAAATCTACTCAGATCAACTCCAACCCAAAACACAAACGGCACCCCAAAAGGCGCCGCTCGCATACTTCTAAAGCGCAGGAGCCCCTCCTGCTACCGCCACACGGGATCCTTCGACTCCGCGCCTGGCGGCGCTCCGCTCAGGATGACAAGGGGTAGCGCTTACGGCGAAGCGAGGAGGGCAGCGTTCGGGATTGAACCCCTTCTTCCCTTCTCAGGCCTCGACGCTCCTCCCCCGTAAAGTCCCGACGGAATACAAAGCAGGCGTTACGAAAGTGTCCTAGCCAGAATCTTCGATAAGGTTAGAGGGCTGGTGGGCGTGAGGTGGGTGCCCTGCGTAGATTCCGCACGAGCCGAACAGTCCAGTGGACTGTTCGTGCGAGCCAGGACTGCCCGAGCGCAGGGTATCCACCTCACGCCCACCAGCCCGTCCCACACCCAACCAAAAAAGAGTTATTCCGTCTGATACACCAAACAAAACGCCCCAATTTGAATAACGTCGCCGTTCTTCAGCGTGCGCGGAGCGTCGACGCTGTCGTTATTCACCCAGGTCCCGTTGAACGAGTTCAGGTCGCGCACCGCATGCCCGCCGTCAACCGGCTCGATGAGCGCATGCTCGCGCGACACCGTCATGTCGTTCAAAAACACATCGCGCTGCGGGCTACGCCCCACGGACAGCGGCTCATCTCCCAGGCGAAATGATACGCCGGTTTGCGGCCCACGTACCACACGCAATTCGGCCTGCGCTGAGGGAGCAGGTGCGGGCTTGGCCGCAAGTGGTTCGTCGCCAAGCGTGACGGGCGCAAAGCGCTGCGTGCTGCCAAGCAGCTTGAATCCGCAGTACGGGCAGGCCGCCGCCTCGGGGGGTAGTTCATTTCGGCACACAGGGCAGGTTTCGCTCATGAAGGCTCCTTATCGGTTATCGCTGCCGGGTTATACGGCAGGCGCGGTCTTGTCAACAACGAGGGGTGTCTCGTTTACGGTGAGGGGTTCGGCTACGGTCGGCTGTCCGGAAAGCCCGCGGAACAGGCGATCCCACCAGATACCAATGCCCTGGAAGAAGTCAGGCGCCGCCACGTCTTCACAGGCTACCAGGTCATATTCGGCAATCACGGCGTTGCGCTGCTTGAACGTGATGGTGCCCACCTTGTCACCGGCGCGCACGTTGCCCGTCACCTGGTTAAACGAAAGCGACTGGCTCACGTTGCCGTTGAGGTCAAACACACGCACAGACGCAGTAGGGTCGGAAATCGTGGCCTTGACGGTTTTGTCAATCCATTCGGTGTGAGGTACCTCGGCCGCGATGGGCACCTCGGTTGCCTTGCCATTCATGGTCATGGTCGCCGTTTGGGAACTGTTGGCCAGCGTGTAGTCCACCTCGTGCTCATACACCCAGTTGAACAGCGTTTCGGCGTCGTCGAAGCGCTGTGCCTCAGAGGTGGAATGAATCACAATGGCATAGAGTTCCTTCTCGCCGTTGTTGGCCGCGCCCGCAAACGAGGGGCCAGCGAGCGCCGTAAAGCCCGTCTTGATGCCGATGGCAGGCTCGTAGTAATCAATGAGCTCGTCGGTGGATTCCAGGTTGATGGTGGCCCGCGAGCCATCGGCGCGCGTCACTACAATAGCCGTGTCGCCGCCGCCCACAATGGTGCGGAACGTCTCATTCTTCATGGCGTACTGAGCAATGGTGGCCACATCAGAGGCGCAACTGTGCTGGTTACCGGCAAATTCCCCGTCATCAAGTCCATGGGGGTTTTCGAACACGGTGTCAATGCAGCCAAGCTCCGCCGCCTTGGCGTTCATGGCAGCCACGAAGGCATTCTCGGCAGAACTTGCAGTACCTTCGATTGCCACCGCAACATCTCCGTCTGTCGGTGCGTTCCACATCGTAGCACCAACCATCTCGGCAATGGCCACCGCGGCGTCGTTGCCCGAGGGCACCAGCAGCGCTTTCAGCGCCACCTCAAGCGGCATGGAATCGCCCTCCATCAAGCCAGCGGATGACTCACCCACCGCCGCGGCAGCAGCCGACACCACGACCGGCGTGTCAAGCGTAACCGCGCCCGAAGCAGCGGCATCAAGTGCCACCACGGCGGTCATAATTTTGGTGATGGACGCAATCTGAGTAGGACTGGTCGCATTACGCTCGAAGTACACCGTGCCGTCCTTGTCCATGACAAAGGCGTATTCCGCGTCAATATCGGGGCACTGCGCCACCGACAAGCCGCGCTCGTCCACGGTTTGGCCGAACACCACGTCGGCCTTGCGCACGTCAGCATATGCCGACATCGGCACAAACGGAAACACGACAAGCGTGAAGGCGAGGGCGCACGCCACCAGGCGCGCACCCTTCGCTGATAGGGTATGATGCAAATGTTTAGCCCAGCTCATAGATTTCTTCGGGTTGAACCGGCTCGAAGCCCGCTGCAACCAACTTCTCCTCAATGTTGCTCTCGCCATCTACTTTCAGCACGTCAATGGCCATGTCCTCGTTCACCGAGAAGCAGTAGCCATACTCGACGTTGGTGCCCTGCTCATCCATAAACTCCAAGAGCGACGCCAGGCCACCCGGGCGGTTCGGCACGCGCACAGCCAAAACCGGCGTCACCGTGGCGCGGTAGCCCGCCGCAAGCAGCGCCTCGGCCGCCGCGTCGGGGGTGTCGGTCAGCATGCGCACCACGCCGAAGTCGGCGGTGTCGGCCACGTTGAGCGCGTGCATGTTGATGCCCGCCTCGGATACCGTGCGGCAGGCGGCCGCCAGGCGACCCTTTTCGTTTTCCAGGAATACCGTCAGCTGAGAAATCATGGCTTACTTCCCTTCTCTCAGGTCGATGACGCGCTTCGCTTTGCCCTCGCTGCGGGCGATGGTCTTCGGCTCCACGATCTTGACCTCCACCGACACCTGCAGGTTGCTCTTCAGCTCCACGCCCAGGCGGCGCTTCAGGTCCTCAATGCGACGAATCTCGTCAATCGGGAAGTCGGGCTCCGTTTCCACCTGCAACTCCACGTGGTCGAGCGGGCCGCGCGTGGTGAGGATGATCTGGTAGTGCGTGGCAATCTCTGGGAAGCCAGTGATGACCTGCTCAATCTGCGAGGGGAACACGTTCACGCCGCGGATGATAAGCATGTCGTCGGTGCGGCCGCGCAGCTGGTCGATCTTGCGGTGCGTGCGTCCGCAGGCGCACGGCTCGGAGATGATGCGCGTGACGTCGCGCGTGCGATAGCGCACGAGCGGGCAGCACTCGCGGGTAAGCGTGGTAATAACGAGCTCGCCCCACTCGCCGTCCGGCACGGGCTGCAGCGTCTCGGGGTTCAAAATCTCGCAGTAGAAGTGATCCTCGGCCACGTGCAGGCCGGCGCGCTCGGCGCACTCCATGGCCACGCCCGGGCCCATGATTTCGGAAAGACCGTACACGTCGCAGTACTGAATGCCCAGCTTGGAGGCAATTTCCTCACGCATGTTATCGGAGGCCGGCTCAGCGCCGAAGATGCCGCCGGAAATCTTGAACTCGGTGGCGGGGTCGTAGCCCATCTCGATGGCCGTGTCGGCAATGAGCAGTGCGTAGGACGGCGTGCAGGCCAGGATGTCCGTGCCGCAGTCCTTCATCATCTGCACCTGGCGCTTCGTGTTACCCGAAGACGTAGGAATGACCGAGCAGCCCATGGCCTCGCCGCCGGCGTGCGCGCCCAAACCGCCCGTAAACAGGCCGTAGCCGTAGGACACCTGGATGGTGGAGTTCTCGTCGCCACCCACCATGGCAATGCCGCGGGCGAAGCAATCGCCCCAGTTCTTCAGGTCGGAAGCCGTGTGGCCTACTACCGTGGCCTGGCCCGTGGTACCCGAGGACGCGTGGATGCGCGCGACATCCTTCTTCGGCACCGCGAACAGCCCAAACGGATACGCGTCGCGCATGTCCTGCTTCACCACGAACGGGAACTTCGCCAGATCTTCCAAGCTGGTGAGGTCGCCCGGCTCAACGCCGGCCTCTTGGAACGACGCGCGGTAGAACGCCACGTTGTCGTAGGCGTGCTGAACCGACTTTTGCATGTGTTCAAGCTGCAACGCGCGCAGCTGTTCGCGCGGCATGGTTTCGATATCTGGCTGGTAGTACACGGATCGATCACCTTTCTTCCGTCTCGTTCGTCTCGTGTGAAGCATCGCTGGTGTTGCTATCCCCGGGGGCTGTGCCCTCTGCGTTCGCATCCTTCGGCTCCTTGGAAGTGTCCTCGCTCGGGGCCTTTGCCTCCGGCTCGGGGCCTGCCACCACCACCTCGGTTATTGGGTCGTACGTCGAGTAGAAGGGGTCCTCATGAAGGATCTCGCCCGTGCGTGACGTGACGGTACGTATCACGGTGATGTTCTTCCCGTCGGTGCCAGCCGTTTTCACGTAGCTGGTACCGGGTGCCATCGACTCGTCGCGTTCGGTCTTGATCTTGTGCTTCTCTCCCTCAGTCCATTCTCCCACGTTGGTACTCACGCGATACCCGGGGTCCACACCGTACAGTGTAACGGTTACCGAGCCCTCGGTGTAGGTCGCACCCATCAAAACATCGGAAGCGGCGTCGTTCTTCCACACAAGGTCGAGGTCGGGCCAACTGACCGCCGCGTCGCGTCCGGCGGGGTAACTCCCAATGTAGAGCGAATGGTTGTGGCGCGTGGGCACGGGAAAGCCCGCCTCGTACACCGCGTTGAATACGGTGGTTGCCACCTGGCAGATGCCGCCGCCCACTGCGTCGTCGTATTCGCCGTCGATGATGGCGCCCGCACCCAAGAAACCGCGTTCGGCGTTGCACTCGCCCGCCGTGCCGTTGAAAGACCAGGTGCCGCCCGCCGGGGCGATGGAGCGGTTCAGCAGGTCGGCCACCAAGTGAATGTTGTGGTTGCGATTTTCCGTGCCGGTGCCCGTGGTGTATTCGGTGGTGTAGGACGATATCTCGCCGATGAGGCCAAGGTCGAGCGCTTCGTCGAAGGTTGAGGTGGACGGTGCAGGGCCGCTACCTACCGACACCTCCACCGGCTCGCCGGGGCTCGGCCGCCAGGCGCTTGCTGCACCACTGGTATCCTGCGCGCCCACGCCGGTATCCCCACCGAAAAGGGTTGCTCCCAACACGCGTGCCGTTTCGGCGGCGCGCGGCACCGTTCCCGTGCCGTCAGTGAGCACCTGTACGTCATTTCCTTCGCGCTTGAAAGAAACCTTCGTTGGGGAGCCGGTACGGGTGCGTTCAACGTGCTCCAAGATGGAAGGTTTCGCGCGGGCTTCGTCCACGTAGGCGGCGAGTGTCCAGGTGCCGTTGTGTTCCTCGGGGCGCGTGACCACCCATTCGCCGAGGTCAGCGGCTGTAGCCTCCCACGAGGCGCCCTCATAGGCAAACCGTGCGCCCGGCGCAAGAGCCTCGTTCACCAGCGTGCAGGTAGCGGTGGCAGTTTCGCGGTCGATGCGCAAAGGCGCGTACTCCGCCCGCGCCACAAACGACCCGGTGCCGTTTTCGCTTTCAAGAAATGCCCGGTCAAGTTCGCGGGCGAATGTGGTGCGGTCCACCATATAGCCATCGTGACCCTCAGTCACCTGCGCCACGCCTTCTTCGATGGCGAGGTCGAAGTCCACGCGTGGGTCGCCAATGGCGGCATCTATCTCTGCTGCGAGTGTTTCCAGCTTATCAGCATCATAGGAGGCGCGCGGCGCGATGACATGTCCGCCAAACAGGGCGCCCGCGCGGGCGGGCAAGCCGCCGTTTTCGCGGCCGATTGCCAGCGCTTCGGATACTAGGTCCTCAACCGGTAGTGTCGCCGCAAGCAAGGAGGCATCGGCTGTCCACTGCGTGCGGTTTGCGCGTTCCTCATCGGCGGTACGCTGCTCGGCGAGGGCTTCATCCTGGGCTTGTGCGGCAGCATCCGGTGCGGCTACGGCTGCCTCATCACTCGCAAACACGGTGACGCGGCCCTCTTGAAGGCGCGTGGTATACACATTCTGTACGAGTGCGGTCATCTCATCGGCGGTCTTGCCCGCCACATCCACCTCGCCAATGCGCACGCCCGCGTACGCGCGGCCCCAGTTCATGCCGAGGTCAACCAGTCCGCCCACCAAAAGCACCACCACAAGCGAGCACACAGCAAGCGCAACCCGACTGCGTGAAACAAGCGAGAATAGCTCGTGCAACACCCAAGCGATACCGCGCCCGATCAGGCGAGCGACCCCCAGCAGTGCATGCCCTATCGCTGAAAAGACACGCCGAACGATTCCGCCCTGGTCAGACGCGCTCCGATCCTTCTTTGTCCAAAGCGCCGGTTCGTTGTAAGAAGAGGTGCGCGTCCCACGCGCGGAAGAAGTATCCCTCTGCACGCCGTGCGAAGAACTCGCTGAACGCGTGCGCTCCCCGCCTGCCCTACTCGTACTGGAAGAGGCCCGTGTTGTTCGCGAAGTAGCGCTGCTCTGCGTGCTCGCCCGTCGCGCGCCGCGCCCAGCCGTTGACTGTGGAGTATATTCCGAACGAGAACGCGCAGAGGTCCGTGGCTTTTGGGAACCGCCGTCTGAGCGCGTCCTTCCAGCCATGAGTTACCGCCGCTCGGCGTGCGCACCCGCCTGGGTGCGCGTCACTGCACGCACCTTCGCAAGTGCTACAACTATATAGTAGGCGGTGGTTATAAGCGCCAGCACCAGACCCGCATACACAAACCAGATGCCCCAAGAGTACAGCTCGCTCGAGAAGCCCGGCAGCCAGACGGCATCAATAACCCCCAGGCCATTCAGCAGTGGCCAGTTCAAAAGCAGCCCCGCAAAGCCCACAAAAAGAAGCGTGGTGGCCACCTTACCCGCGTATATTACGGCCACGCGCACCTGGTAGCGCTTCAGGAGAATCGCGCCCCCTACCAGCAGCAACAGGTCGCGTACCAGCACGAGCGCAATAATCCACAAGGGAAGTCGCCCCACCAAAAACAGCCCCGCCACGCCCGCAATCATCAGTATGCGATCAACCGCCGGGTCCAGCAGCTGTCCCAACTTCGACACGGTATTCGTGCGGCGGGCAATCTGCCCGTCCACCCAGTCCGTGCCTGCCGCCAGCGCAAACAGAAACGTAGCCATGAGGTCATAGCCGTTGAACAGCAGCACGAGGAATACCGGCACGAGGCACAGACGAATGAACGAAATGAGGTTCGGCACCGTAAAGATACGGTTGCTCACTTCATCCTTGCCACAGCAGTGGCTGTCCTGTTTCGCCATGTCCTCTTCTCCTGCCAAAATGCCCCAACGTGAAGGCCCTATGCGGCAAGCGGATACGCCGCTCGACGCAAAAACCGGGCCGAAGCCCGGTTTCGTGCTCAATCATTCAGGTATTCTACCAGGTTTCACGCAGACACACGCCGCGCCCACGTATCCTTCGCAGTTTTTTAAGCCTTGGCGTCCTCGCTCGCGTTCGCGGCAGCCTTAGGTGTCTCCGGCACCTCAAAGGTGTCGAGATACTTCTTGGTGGCTGGCGAGGTATAGGTGGGCTCCATGGTGAGGCACTGCTTGGGACACTCGCGCACGCACGTGCCGCACTGCACGCAGCGGAAGCGGTTGATGGACCAGGTGCGGGTCTGTTTGTCCACTTCAATGGCCGCGCAAGGGCAGCGCTTTGCGCAAATGCCGCACAGGATGCACGAGGTCACGTGGTTGGTAACGTGGCCCTTAAGACCCGACGGCGGCGTTTTGGTTTGCACGGGGTACAGCAGCGTTTCGGGCTTGCCGAACAGCGACTTGAAGGTCATCTTTCCCAGTTTGAAGGCTCCCATTGCGGCCTACCTTTCCGTGCAGCTGATGCAGGGGTCGATGGTCAGCACGATCATGTTCACGTCGGCCAGATCGCATCCGGCCAGCGCCGTGGCCATGCCGGCCAGGTTCTGGGACGTGGGTGTGCGCATGCGCATGCGCTCCAGGTACTTCGACCCGTTACCACGCGCATAGTAGTAGCACTCGCCGCGCGGCTGTTCCACCAGGTTGGCCGCCTCGGCACCCGCTGCCGGCGAGCCCTTCACGTCCACGGCGATGTCGCCGGCGGGAATCTTGGCAATCATCTCTTCAATGATGTCGATAGATTGCAGCACCTCAAGAGCACGCACCTTCACGCGGGCGTAGCAGTCGCCCTGCGTATCGAGCACCGGCTGGAAGTCGGAAAGCTTGCCGTAGCCGCCGTTGCCCAGGCAGCGCACGTCGTTGTTCACGTTGGACGCGCGGGCGAACGGCCCTACCATGCTTAAGCCGAACGCGTCCTCGGGGCTGATGTAGCCCACGCCCACGGTGCGGTTCTTCACCGAGCTGTCGTTCAAAAACGCGCCGCACAGCTGCTTGTAGTCGTCCTTGATGCCTTCCAGTACGCGCTTGATCTCGGCAAACATGGCGTCGTCGATGTCGCGCACCACGCCACCCACCTTCACGACACTAAAGATAACGCGCCCGCCGGTGGTCTTCTCAAAGATGTCAAGCACGCGCTCGCGCAGACGCCAGCAATGCATGAACAGGCTCTCGTAGCCAAACGCGTCGGCCGCAAGGCCCATCCACAGCACGTGCGAGTGAATACGGGACAGCTCGTGCCAGATCACACGCAGATACTCGGCGCGCTCGGGAATTTCCACGCCCATGAGCTTCTCCACCGTTTCGGCGTAGCCCATGGAGTGGCCGAACGCGCAGATGCCGCAGATGCGCTCTGCCACGTAAATGAACTGGTTGTAGTCGCGCGTTTCAACCAGCTTCTCAAGTCCGCGATGAATGAAGCCGATTTGCGGCACCGCTTCAATAACTTTCTCGTCCTCCACCACGAGGTCGAGGTGCAGAGGCTCCGGCAGCACCGGGTGCTGGGGGCCGAACGGGATGACGGTCGCCTTTCCCATGCTACTCTCCTTCCTTCTGCGCCGCAGCCTCGGCGGCCTTGGCCTTCTCGCGAGCAGCCTTCGCTTCCATGGCTGCTTTCACCTTCGCCGCCTTTTCGGGGTCGAGGTTCGCTATCTTTTCATCGGTTGCAGCCTGCTTCGCAGCCGCTTCCTTCTTCATCTTGGCCTCAAGGGCGGCGCGCACCTTGGCGGCCTTCTCCGGGTCCATGTCCGCCAGCTTGGCATCGAGTTCGGCTTTTTCACCGGCCGCTTCCCCGCCGGTGCCTGCCTCTTTCGCAGCCTTCGCAGCGGCCACCTTCTTGGCCTTGTCACGCGCGGCCTTTTGCGCCGGCGAAATCACGGTCATGGGCTCCTTCTGCGCCAGCGCGTAGAAGGAGCCGCCGAAGTCGATGGCAATACCTTCAATGGTCACGCCGAACAGGTCGTGTGTTTCGTTTTCGAATACGAAGGCTTCAAGGAAGTCGCCCGTGATGCTGGGCACCACCGCGTCCCTCTGCAAGCCCTTGACCTCGTAATTCTCCAGCAGGCCGTCCTTCATGAAGGAGTAAATAAGGTCGATACCCGCCTCGGTATTCACGGCCATAATCTGCACGAAGCGCCAGCCCTGGGCTTTCTTCTCGGCTGAAAGCGGCAGAATGCCCTCCAGCTCAATCGGCACAAAGGTAGTTTCCAGTGCCATGTTACGCCCCCTTCTTCTGCGCCTGCAGAGCTTTCGACTTTTCTTCCAGAATGCCAAGACCCTGCACGACAGCGTCGATGATGGCCTCGGGGCGCACCGCGCAGCCAGGCGCGTACACATCAACCGGAATGGCCTGGTCAACACCACCAATCACGTTGTAACAATCGTGGAAGATGCCGGCCGAGCACGCACAGATACCGCAGGCGATAACCACCTTGGGCTCCACCATCTGGTTGTAAATCTCTTTCACCACGTCAATATTGCGCTCGTTGACCGAGCCCGTAACCAAAAAGATATCGGCGTGTTTGGGGTTACCGGTGTTGATGATGCCGAAACGCTCCACGTCAAAGCCGGGGCAGAGCGCCGCCAGCACCTCAATGTCACAGCCGTTGCAGCTTGAGCCATCGTAGTGGATGACCCACGGCGATTTGGTTGCATACGTCATAAACTGTCCGCCTCCTTTACAGATACGCCAGGACGGCGATGTTGACGAAACCGGCGACAAACGCCACAACCCACGCGGACTTCAGCAGCGCCTGCCACTTCACGCGGGCGAAGTTGTTGTCGATCCAGATTTCCAGGAAGTACACGAGCAACACCACGACCACCGCCAGAATGAGCGACAGCAGGTTGCCCCACACGAAGAACAGGCCCACCCAGCCGAGGAACAGCACGTTCTCGCACCAGTGCATGATCTCCACTTTGGCGAGCGTCTTGCCACTCATTTCGGTGGTGATGCCCTTCACGATTTCCTGATGGGCATGGTGGGAATACGACAGGTCAAACGGCGACTTGCGCAGTTTGATGGTAAGCACGAACAAAAAGCCCAAGAACACGAGCCAAATGTTGGTAATCACCGGCGCATCAAGTGAGAACACACCCGCGGCATTGAACGTGCCCGCGGCCATGTAGAAGGCCACAGCCATGAACAGCACCATGGGCTCGTACGCCATGACCTGCAGCGTTTCGCGGTTCGCGCCAATCTCGGAGTACGGCGAGCGCGTGGAATACGCCGCCACGATGAAGAACAGCCCCGAGAGCGTGATCACGAACACACTCATAAGCAGGTTGCCACCGGAGTAGAAGATGCCACCCGCCAACAGCGTGAATACGAGCGCGCAGGTGATATACGTGCCCTCGGTGGAGTTAACCGACACGTTGTCCTTTTCGATGAGCTTGCGCACGTCGTAGTAGGGCTGCAACAGCGGCGGCCCTACGCGACCCTGCATGCGCGCCGAGATTTTACGGTCGAGGCCAGCCAAGAAGCAGCCGATGATGGGGGCCAGCACAGCGAAGGCCAGGGTGCCAATGAGAACAGCGAGCAAAGACATATCAGATCACACCCTTTCCTAGAACAGGCCCGGAAGCGCAACGGCGGACACGGCAAACGCAACAATAATCACGAGCGAACAGGCCACCGTACCCACGGGCGCGATCCGCTTCTCGCCGAAGATGCCCTCGAGGTACCAGTTGCGCGCGGTTGCGGTCGACTCACCCGAAAGTGAGTTTTTGTACACACGCGCCTCGTTGTTGGCGCTGACACCTGCCAGATAGATGTCCACCTTCTTGGCCTTGTTGCGGCCGAGGCCAGCGAACAGCACGATGGCGATAAGCGCGGCGGCAATGGAGGCAATCCAGAGGTTCGCCGTAGAGATATCCTGGCCCACCGTGCCAAACACGCTGTAGACGTAGGGTTCCACGAGAATCCAGGAGATGATAGGCAAGCACACGCAACCCACGATGACCAGCACCGCCATGAGCATGATGGAAATCCACTCGCTGCGATGCACGGTCACTTCCACGTTCTCCGGCTCGCCGGCAATGCCCGAAAGCTTGCCGAGCCACTTGGCCCAGAACATGAACGTGGCCGCCGAACCGAACGCCAGGAGCAAAATGAGTGCCACTTGGCCCGTATCCACAAACGACACGAGCGTCGCCCACTTCGCCACCAGCATGCCGAACGGTGCAATAAACATGCACATAATACCCAGCATCATGAAGCGCGCCAGACGCGGCATGCGCTCGAACAGAAGATCCATATCCTCGATGTCGCGGCTGCCGATGTGATGTTCAGCCGTGCCGACGCACAGGAACAACAGCGACTTCGCGATAGCGTGGAACAGGATGAGGAACGCCGCAGCCCAAACCGCCTCAGGCGTGCCCACACCGGCGCAGGCCGTGATCAGGCCCAGGTTCGCGATGGTGGAGTACGCCAGCACGCGCTTGGCGTTCGTCTGCGAAATAGCCATGAACGAGCAGAGGGCAAACGTGATGCCACCCACGAGGATTACCATGACCGACGGTACGGGACTCACGAGGAAGATAGGCGCAAGCTTCACCAGCAGAAACACGCCGGCTTTCACCATCGTTGAAGAGTGGAGCAAGGCACTGGTGGGCGTGGGAGCCACCATGGCACCCAAGAGCCACGTGTGGAACGGCATCTGCGCCGCCTTCGTGAGGCCCGCGAACGCAAGGGCGGTGGCCGGAAGCACCACAAGCGCCGGGTTCTGCACGCCAATCTGCAAGAACTCAAGCAGCGAGAGCGTGTTCAGCTGAATGGCGCTCACGTACAGCGCCAACAGAAAGCCCAGCCCGCCCAACAGGTTCATGATGATCTGGCGGAAGGCATTCTTGATAGCCTCTTCGGTGCGCGTGTAGGCAATGAGAAGGAACGAGCAGACCGTCGTCACTTCCCAGCCCGTGAACAGCCACACCATGTTGTTCGAGAACACGATGAGGAACATCGCCGACAGAAACACAAACATGAGCGCAAAGAACACCGGGCGGCGATCCTTCGCCCCTTCGGGCTCGTGCGCCTGGAAGTCCTTCATGTAGCCCAGGGCATACACGCAGATGCCCGAGCCAATAACACCAATGATGAAGGCCATCAGCAGGGAGAGGGAGTCGAGGTAGAGCCCTTCGGTTACCGCGATATCGTGTGCGAAACCGAACTCGAAGATGAGCGCGCCCACCACTTGAATGACTGCAAGCACGCAGGCCCACACGTTTTTGTAGCGGATGCCGTAGTACAGGATGGCTACTGCCACCAGCACGCCTACACCGCTACAGACGTAATCCACGACGGGCGATTCAAACTCGAATGATACCCAGGGTGAACCCAGATAAGTTGCCACCAGCCAGATGGATGCCAAGCCGATGACGAGCGCCGAGACGCTGACAATCGCGTTTCTCGCTGCATTGTTGCGCACGACCAGAAGTACGGCAGCAACAACCAACGGGAACAGGATTAAGAACCCGAGCATAGCCACGTAGCCTCCCCCTTTACCTTTGTCGAATGTGTGCGATTTACCCGCGATAAGTAAAAAGCGACAAACCCACGTCGCCTCTTCACGCACTTTATCAAAGAAAAGGGAACGGGCTGTCAACGGGGGCGTACCGGGAGGGATTGTTCGGTAAAAGGGCTTAGGCGAACTGCATTGCCGCCGGTAACGGCGCTAAATGACCGGCAGGCGGTGTTTTGCAAAACCGACCTGCCGGTTCAAAATTGTGCGGCTGCACAAAGAGAAGGAGGCGCTAGGCCGGTTGCACTCCTTCGGGAAGTTCAGCCTTGGTGCGCTCGCGCGCCTCCAGTTTCTTCAAGCGACGCCACTCTACTATAAGAAACGACACCACCAAAAGCGTGGAGGTGATATCCGAGATCGACGGGGCGAAGAATAAACTTTGCAGCGGCGTCATGGGCAAGATCGCCGGCAGTACATGAGGGCTTGCCAACAAAAGCGGGATGAAGAACAAAATTTGCCGCGTCAGCGTGAGCAGCGTTGCCTTGAGCGCCTGGCCTGTCGCGTCAAAGTAGTTCGACCCGATGAGTGCCACGGGCAGAATGGGAATGAACACCAGATACGCAATGAGCGCCCATGCCGTGGCCGGCAGATACGCCTCGGGCAGACTGAACAGGTGCGCATACATATCGGGCATGAACAGCACCGTGAACCAGAGCGGTGTGGTGATGACGATGCCCAGCAAAATGCCCTGCCCCAGCGTGCGTTTCATGCGACCGAACTTCCGCGCGCCGTAGTTGTACCCAATGATGGGCTGCGCACCCATGGCAATACCCATCGACGGCATAATGGTGAACATACCCACGGCCGACAGCACGCGCATGACGGCAAGCGCCCCATCCGCGCCCAACGGGTCAGACGCGCCGTAGGTCAAAAGTAGGTTGTTCATAATCATGTTCGACACGGCGAAGCCCAGTTCCATGACCGACGGTGCCACGCCAAGCGCGCAGATGCGCAGTGCCACTTTCGGCTTGATGCCCAGCGACGCGCGCCGCAGCGGCATGGGTGACTTCTTCGTCAGGAAGAACTGCATGACGAAGGCGGCGGAGAGCGCCCACGAGCACACGGTGGCCAACCCCGCGCCCATCATGCCGCCGTCGAGCACAATAATGAACAGGTAGCCAAGCACAATGTTGGCACCGGTGCCCACCAGCATAGAGCCCAGTGCACGGTTGGGATGCCCTGCCGTACGGATGAAGTTGTTCATGCCGAAGGCGATGAACTGCAAGGGGCAGCCTGCGATAATAACCGTCATGAAGGCGCGAGCATGCGGCAGCACCGCCTCGTCAGCGCCGGAGGCAATCAGGATGGGGTCAAGCGCCAGAAGGCCCACAATCCAGGCGAGCACGCCTGCGCCCACCAGAAGCACAAAGCTGTTGCCCAACACGCGTTCAGCCACGCGCTTCTTGCGTTCGCCCAGCTTGATGGCTGCAAGCGCATTGCCGCCCACACCCACCAGCATGGCCACCGCTACCATAAAGGTCATGGCGGGGTTCGCCACCGTGGTGGCGGCGAGGCCATATTCCCCCACCGATGCGCCTACGTACACGGCGTCAATCACGTTATAGAGTGTTTGCACCAGCACGCCAAACACGGCCGGAATGGAAAACTCCAGCAGCAGCTTAAACGTGCTCGCGGTGCCCATGCGGTCGATTTTCGCATCCCCCGCGCGCTGGCGGTCGGTGCGCTCTATCGGTACGGCCACCTCCAAGTCGCCCGTATCCACCGCGGGGCGGTTCTCATAGTAGCGCTTGATGTTTTCCTCTTCAGCGCAAGGCGCGGCGGGTGTGCTTTTGATCGGGTGCTTCTCCCCTTGTTGTTCTACCATCAGTGTTGCTCCGTTATGCGTGGTGTAAGCGGTTGGAAGCGGGTGCACTCGTGTTGAGCGCACCCGCTGATTACTCGCTGGATTTCCCGGGTTGTCCCGGCAGACTAACGCGGAGCGGAACTTCCCACCATTGGTAGGGCTCAACGCAGCCGCAATTCGGGTCATCTCGAACAGGCGTCAGTATACGCGAGCGGCGCGGTGGGAACAACCCTCGCCGCGCCGCTTGTGCTTATCTTCGACTGATTACCGTGAACTGCGGGGTGCGGGTTAGATCACCCTGCTGTCCAACGCCGACACCATCTTCGCCAAGGCACAGCGCTGTGCAGTGCCCGCAGGGTTCAAGTAGGACACGCCGGGGTACGTCACTTCTCCCGATATAAGCCCTGCGTCCATCGCCCACGCAAGGGTAGGACGCGCCCAGCTCGACACGAAATCGGCATCGGGCATGGCAGCCAGTCGCACGCCGTCGCTGTCTATGTCAGCTCCCGCTATGCGCGTTGCGTAGTTGGCCATCATGGCGGCCAACTGCTCACGCGTGACCAGGTCATCGGGCCCAAAGCGCCGATAGACGCCCGGCTCATCCTGATAGCCGCTGATCACACCCGTTGAGCGCGCCCAGTTGATAGCAGGTCCGTAGTACTGCGTGTAGTCCACGTCGTAGAACGGTGTCGCTTTGCTGTACGGCTCTCCCGCCAGGCGCCAGAGCACCGTTGCTACCTGCCCGCGCGTCACGGTATCGTAGGGGCCAAAGCGTCCGTCACCGTAACCGCCCATGAGGTCGTGTTCCACCACGTAGGGCACGACACACGCCTGCATGTACCAATCGTCTGCACTCACGTCGCTGAACTGCGATTTAGCGGTGTAAGTCTTCTGCGGCAGCACGTTACCAGCGCCGAACAGATCCACCAGGCCGCTCGTCTCGGCCAAGAAGTTGTTCTTCACGTTGAGAAACTGCAGGCGGCCGAGATTCGTTACGTCCAACGCCGTAAGGCAGTTGCCCGCCAAGAAGAGGCGGCGCAAGCTGGCGCATCCCGTGAGATCAACGCGCTTCACGCCGCACTCACCGATGGAGAGATCTTCGAGCCATGATAAGTTCGAGAAATCAATGCGTTCGGGGTCGGGGAGCACCGACATGCCTTGCCCCAGTTTGATAGCTCTCAATGACGTGCACTCTTGGAGGCCCACCACCGAAGCGTCGGGTGCAAAGAGACATGAAAAACTTTCCAGTGCATAACACGCACTTACGTCAAAAGAGGTGGCCGGAAGATTATTCCACGAACCAATGTTGAGGCTGGTTACCGACGTGCCTCCTAGTGACGCCGGAATGCGTGCGTTCAGGCTGCCCTCGCCTGAGTGTCCCGTTATTTCCACGTGGCCGTAGAAGACGTTGTACTCGAACCCGGACTCCTCGAGAGAAACCCATTCGTCGGCGCAGGCTTTTCCCGGCGCGAAGCACACCGCAATGAGTGCCGCAAGGGCAAAGGCCACCAGGGACGCGGCAAACCGAGGCCCCGCGCACCGAAGCTCCTTCATGAGATTCCTCCTCTTTGTGAATGATTACCCTGAAGTATAGGTATTCACCCTCCCCCCGTGAAGTGGGTGGCATAAACGCATGAACGCAGCGACCTCACGCTTTTTTCGGCTATGCTGTCAGGAAAAGCGGTCCTGAATCGTATTGCAGGTGAAGCGACGTTGCTGAAACACCAGCATAACCGGGACAACCAGAAAGACAAGGCATGAACACGAGAACAGAACGCGATCACGAGGCGGAGCGGCTGGTGTACACCTACGCGGATCTTATCTTGCGTGTGAGTTATACCTACCTCAAGTCCACGCATGACGCGGAAGACATCTGCCAAACCGTGCTGATCAAACTCATAGGAAGCGCGCAGACATTCCAGAATGCCGAACACGAGCGCGCGTGGGTAATCAGGGCGACGGCGAATGCCTGCAAGGATGTTTTGAAAAGTGCACGCCGGCGTACATCCGCACCTCTTGAAGCAGCAGCCACCGCCGCCGCGCCGGAGCCGCCCGACAATGCCGTGCTGGAAGCGGTGATGGAATTGCCCGAGGCGTTTCGCGAGGCACTGTATCTGTATTACTACGAAGGTTACACCGCGCGGGAAATTGCCCGCATGACCGACCGCAACGAGGATGCCGTGCATGCCAACCTCAGCCGTGGTCGCGCAAAATTGCGTACCCTTTTAGAAGGAGACACCCATGAATGAAGACTTTCCTGAGTATCACGAGGCGCTGGATGCCTTGCATTTTTCGCCTGAGGCGAAGGAACGCCTCGTGCAGAACGTGACTGCAGCGGCTGCTGCTGAGTCGCAGGCAACGGCGCCCGTCACAGCGGTGCGCGGTGGTCGCCACCGGTGGCGCGTGATTGCCGCGGTGGCTGCTGCGGCGGCGCTTGTACTGGCTGTGGGCGGCGGCGCGTACGCGTCAGGTGTGTTGGTGAGCATGGAGCAGGCCTTCTCCGATTTGTTCGGCGGCGCGCCTGCACAGACAGAAGTGGTTGACAAGATTGGGCGCCCGGTAGGAGCAAGCGCTACAGCAGATGGTGTCACCATAACCGCCGATGCCATCATTGGTGATCGCTCGAACTATGCCATCGTGTTCACCGTAACAAACGTCGACGGAACCCCCTTCGAGGGCATCGAGCCTTTGGAGGGCGGAGCATTACCCATGAGCATCGGGGGTGGCCTTAATAGCATTAAAGGGATGACTGGCTCGGGAGGCAGCTCCTATTTCTATGATGCTGACCCAGCAGATAACGCTATTCAGCTCGTTATGAAGATGTCAGCCTCCATGGCAGACGGCGAGACACTTATTGGCAAAACGGCGCGTGTGTCATTTGGACACTTGTCGGCTTACAACGATAAGGAAAACGACATCGTTATTGCTGAGGGCCCCTGGGAGATGGAATTTGTTATCAACTACGAGGACACAACGGTTGACGTACCCGCAGGTCAGTACTTTAACCTTGGCGGGATGGATGCGAAACTTAACTCGGTAAGCATCTCCCCCATTGCCATAACCGTATATTACACGGTGAACGATCATCTCTCACTGCAGGAAAACTCAGGTTTGGCCGCTAATGAATCCACACGCGAACTGATGCGCTTTATGCCAACGATTGTGGTTACCATGAAAGACGGCAGCACTATTGATGCCACCTATGGCGCCTGGGGATCGGACGAAGTTGAGGGCGAGACTATCTGTCATACCAGTTCAATGTTCACCCAGTTCATCGACGTGAACGAAGTGGCAACCATCACTGTGGGAGACGTGGAGATACCGCTGAACTAATGCGGCCACTGAGAGTAAGCTTTCCGTAGGGTAAGGGCTCTGCCCTTACCGCTCAGCAAACATAAAGGTGCCAGGTCAATTGTAGTTGCCTACGATTGACCTGGCAGTAAGGGGGCTCTATTACAGCCCCCTTTTTAGGTGCTGCGTCTTTACGCGCGCTTGCCGGTGAGCAGGTTGATGATGGCAATCAAAATGACCGAACCAATAAGCGCCACCACAAACGACCACAGGTTGAAGCCGGTAAAGCCCGCAGCGCCGAAGAAACTCATGACGAACCCGCCTATCAAGGCGCCGACGATGCCCGTCACGATATTCTTCACGAGGCCGCCGTCGGACTTCATGATCATATTCGCAACCCAACCCGCAAGACCACCGATGATAATCCAAACAATAATGCTCATAATTGCACCACTCCTTCCACCACTGTGTCAATCTTCATCTTGGAGCATAGTGGAGTGGAGCGACACACACCCCCACATGAGCGGGCCGTATGCGAGTTGTGGGCAGCGCGTTGCGCATCGAGGGTAATCTGATACCGCCGTGTAACACGGCAGAAAGGCAGCCTAGCCGGTATAGGCGTCAGCGGCACCCCAGGTGAAATCGTGCTCTTCAAGGTAGCGGCGATCTTCGTCGGTCTCGGGCACGTCACTGCGCTCAAGCTTGAAGATGACCGGGCGCGTGCCATCGTTGCAGCAGGCAATCATCACGCGCTCGTCGCGAGTCCACTTCTGCATGAATGCGCCACCTTGCAGGCCAGTGTAGAGGTAGCGGCTGATGCAATCCCACGCCTCCGCACAGGGAAAGCGGGTGTCTCCGCCAAACCGGTAGAAATCGTCACGGCCCTCTTCGCGCCAGAATTCGAAAACGTCGCCCTCGGAGAAGCAAGGGCACGGCCCGCTTTCAGGATTCGCCAGATACGCTTTCTGAAGCGCCGTGTTCACCGTGGTTTCGAGGACGGTCACCGTTACGCGGTGTTTCATACTTCCCTCCCGGAAAAGAAACAGGTCGGAAGTTTTGAACTTCCGACCTGTGTAGTTGCTGGTCGGGTTGACAGGATTTGAACCTGCGACCCCTTGACCCCCAGTCAAGTGCGCTACCAAACTGCGCCACAACCCGTTTTCCTGCTTGTTGCGCCCGGGGCGTTTCAAACAGCTTGCTTATCTTACCGGTAACGCTTTCACATTTCAAGAAGGAATTTACGCGAATTGACGATTTTCAGCATGAAGCGCCACAACGAAAGTTCCTTACCTGCCAGATTGGCGCGGACAAAGTGTGACGCGCTATCGCGCTGGCTAGTATGCCACAAGTTTTCTCACATTCCTAGCGCGAAGCGCGTCACACTTTTTCGCAGCGGCAAGGGCAGAGCCCTTGCCCTACGGTAGCATTGGGTGTTACTTGAAGAACTGGAGTGCTTTGTCGAGGATTTCGTCGGCGAGGCGGTCTTTGGACATAAGGGGGAGCGCGTAGGTTTCTTCGGCTGAGACAAACCAGACTTCGTTGTCGTCGGTGCCGAACGCGCGACCCTCTCCCACCTCATTACCTACAATCAGGTCGGCGTGCTTGGTGGAGAGTTTCTTCTGGGCGTTGGCTATCACGTCGTTGGTTTCAGCAGCGAAGCCTACTACCACCTGCTCCGGGCGCTTCCTGACGGCAAGGGTGGCCAAGATATCGGGGTTCTCCACCAATTCAATAGTGCTCAAGTCCACACCCTCAGTACCCTTCTTAAGCTTCTGAGCTGCCACTTCCTTTGGACGTACGTCTGCCACTGCAGCAGAAAACACCGCGATGTCGGCCGTAGCAAACGCCGCCTCGGCGGCGACAAGCATGTCACGCGCGCTTTCCACGTGCACCGTGCGCACGCCTTCCGGTGCAGAAAGCGCCACCGGGCCTGACACCAACGTCACTTCCGCCCCTCGTCGCGCCGCCGCGCGCGCAAGGGCGTAGCCGGTCTTACCCGATGAGCGGTTCGTGAGGTAGCGCACCGGATCAAGCGGTTCCACCGTGGGGCCCGCCGTCACGAGCACGCGGCGTCCGGCCAAGTCGTGCGTCATCCCCACCTCATCCAGCACCGCGCTCACGATGTCGACGGGTTCCGCCAAGCGCCCGCGCCCCACATCGCCGCAGGCCAGATACCCTTCGTCCGCTTCCACAATACGTGCGCCGCGAATGTGCAGCTTCCCGATGTTGTAGCGCGTTGCGGGGTTCTCATACATATTCACGTTCATGGCCGGTGCCACCACCAGCGGACACGTGCAGGCAAGCGCGGTCGTGGTCAGCAGATCGTCGGCCAACCCGTTCGCAATTTTGGCAATGACGTTCGCGGTACACGGCGCAATAACGAAGACGTCGGCCTCCTGAGCAAGCGAAATGTGGTGGATGGGGTCCGACGGGTTGTCGAACAGCCCCACCGCTACCGGCTCGCGCGTGAGCGCGCGGAACGTGGTGGGCCCCACGAATTCGGTGGCGTGTTCGGTCATGACCACCTTTACGCGCACGCCAGCCTTCTGCAGAAGGCGCACGATCTCGCAGGACTTGTACGCGGCGATGCATCCCGTAACACCCACCAGCACCGTGGGACGTGCGTCGCGCGCTTCCTCAACGCTCAGCGCTTCTCGTTCGGCCATCAGCGGTCTCCTTCCACATGGGGGCGCAGCACGTCGGCCAGTACGCGTACGTGCGCGCGGCTGCGGTCAAGGCAGGGAACGTACACGAGGCTGTCCTCGTGCGGGGTGCCCCCCGTTTCCTTAATCTTGTCGTAGTAGTACGGCTTGAGTTCGTGGTCAACGTCGTAGAGCGTCTCCAGGCAATCCACGGCGAAGTTCGGGCACACGAGAAACACGCGCCCAACCCGTGCCTCGGCCCAACGTGCCAGCACGTCGGTGGTATAGGGCGAAAGCCATTCGCGTCCCTTGTCGAAGCGACACTGATACCCAATAGTCCAACGGTTACGGTCTATGCCCAGCTCACCAGCTATATGCAAGCTGGAAGCTCCCGCCTGCAGCTCGTAGGTGTCGCCCTCTTCAATATCCGTGAGCGGAATGGAGTGAAATGAGAACAGCACCTTGTCATCAGAATCAGGGTTAAACCCGGCATGCTTGATGGAAGCGGCGATGGCGCGCGCGTAGGTGCCGTTGTCGTGGTAGTTGTCCACGAAGGTGAGCGGCACATCCCAGCGCTCCTTACGCAGCGCCCGCTGCACGCCGTCGGACACAGCGCCCGTCGTAGAATGCGCGCTTTGTGGGTACAACGGCAGCACCACGAGGCGTGTGCACCCGCCCTTTTTGAGGTCGCGAACGGCATCGTGTACGGACGGTTCGCTGTAGCTCATGCCGCAGCGCACCACCACATCGAAGCCTTCTTCCTGAAGCCGCGCTTCCAGTGCATGCTGAAGTTTGTCGTGCGCAACGGCGAAAGGAGAACCCTCGTCGGTCCAGATGGCCGCATACTTTTCAGCCGAGGCCCGTCCGCGCTTCGGCAGGATGAATGCGTGCAGAATAAACCACCATCCCACGCGGTTCATGGGAACAATGCGCGGATCCGAGAGGAACTTTGCGAGATACTTCCGCACTGCGTGAGGACGCGGTTCGGCCGGCGTGCCGGTATTCGCCAGAAGGATGCCACAACGGTCTTGCTCGTGCACGATGACAGTCCCTTTCGTGTGTGAGACAGGTTGCCTCGTCGTTGACGATTCGGCACCAGTGTAGCCTTCCGCCGGCGCTTTGCGACCAGTGAACAACGAAAGAGCGGAATTATCCCGGAACCTGCGCAGGACTAAAGATACGGGTGGGGCGCGTTGCTTAGAAGCGAGAACACTTCGTCGCCCGCCTCCGTGCGCCCCGTGCTGCGCGGCGCGAGGGCATCAAGAACCCCTTGCAAGTCGGCTGGCAGATTGTCGGCGAAGGAAAGGGACTCGCCTGTCATCGGGTGCTCAAAGGACAGCATGAACGAGTGGAGAAACTGCCGCTCAAGTCCGCAGTTTGCCGCCGCATCTTTCGGCGCGTTCGACGTGTAAACGGGCTCGCCTACCAACGGATGCTTGGCGTATTCCATGTGCACGCGTATTTGGTGCGTGCGGCCGGTAAAGAGCTTGCAGTCGATGAGCGTGTAGCCGTCGTCGCGCGAGCCGTGTTCGAAGCGTTCCAGCACGCGGAAGGTGGTAACAGCGTCGCGCGCCGAGGGCACGTCGCGGATAGCCATGCGGGTGCGCTCGTTGGCCGAGCGTGCGATGGGCGCATCAATCATGCCGGTGTCGTGCGCAATCACGCCATGCACGAGCGCCAGGTAGCGGCGGTCGACGGCGCGGTCGCGGATGTCGGCCATGAGCGCCTCGCCAGTTGCGTTATCCTTGGCCACCAGCATAAGGCCCGTTGTGTCGCGGTCGAGGCGATGTACAATGCCCAGGCGGTCATCTTCGCCCTGCACATTGCAGAGATTGCCCGCCCCGCAGCGATACACGAGCGCGTTCACCAACGTGCCGTCGTAGTGATCGACCGACGGGTGGCACACAAGCCCCGCCTGCTTCGACAGCACCATAAGATGGTCGTCTTCAAAGCGCACGTCCAGGTCGATGGGCTGGCCTTCCAGCTTGGTGGGAGCAGGGTCTTCGGACACTTCATAGACAATGGTGTCGCCGGAAGCCACGGCATACTTCTTGGCCACCACGGTGCCATTCACGAACACGACGCCCTCTTCGATGGCGCGCGCGGCAGCGCTGCGGCTGGGGTACAACCCGCGCTCCGCCAAGAGCGCGTCAAGGCGCATGCCCGCATCAGGTGCGGCCACGATATGACAGAGCGAACGACTCATTGATCCTCGCCCTCTTCGCCCGATGCCGCAAGCTGGCGTTCCTCATGCGCCGCGCGACGATAGCTGAGCAGCATGCCGACCACAAACAGCACAAACCCACACATCACTCCAATATCAGCCACATTGAACACCGGGAAGTCAATAAACACCGGCTCGATGAAGTCCACCACGTAACCCAGGGTGAAGCGGTCTAGCGCATTGCCGAGGCCACCCGCCACCACAAGCCCCACGCCGATGGTTTCCAACACACTCGGCCGCGGCGAAAGCACGAAAAGATACGCGGTTAGAAACACGCACACCAGAAGCGACACCACGCCCAGCAGAAACGTCGAGTCGCCAAACAGTCCCCAGGCCATGCCTGTGTTGTGCACCAGGCGGAAGCGCACGAGGCCAAGAAACGGCCCCGCGGCCACCTCGCCCACCGCAAACGAGCCGTTGAAGTATGCCTTGGTAAGCTGGTCAAGCGCGAACCACACTGCCACAAGGGCAGCGAGAATCACGGCAGCGCGGGGGCGTGAGAGCCCCGCCAGCCGCGCGGGGGCAGGGCTGGCGGTTTCGGCGTGCTTCTGCTCCTCCAAGAGCCTACTCCCCCTTCGCCGCGAGGATGTCCAGCACATCTCCGCAGCGCTCACACACATCCGGATGGTTAGCGTTGCCGCCCAGTTCGCGGTAGTTCCAGCAGCGCGGGCACTTCTCGCCGGTAGCGGGCGTGATGGTTACCGCCAGCTCGTCGGCCTCTTCGAAGGCCACGCTCGCCACGATGAACAGCTCCTCGAACACCTCACGGTCGAACTGCTCCGTCACGTCGAGCACCGAGCGCGGCGCACGCACCACGACGGCCGCCTCCTGGCTCTTGTTGACGACCTTCTCCGCGCGGGCATCTTCAAGCGCCTTGGTCACCACTTCGCGCACGCCCAGCACCACGCCGAAGTTCTCGGCAATCTTCTCGGCAGCGGCATGCTCGGGCAGCGCGGGCATAAAGTCGCGGCGCTCAGGCCAGCCCGCCAACTGTACGTTCGTTGGACGGCCTTCGCGCTCACGCAGCGCAACCGGGTAGTGTTCCCACACCTCGTCGGTCGTGAACGACAGGATGGGCGACAGCACGCGCACAAGCACCTCAAGAATGTTCATGAGCACAGTCTGCACGGCGCGGCGGCGCGGCGAATCGGGCGCCTCAGAGTACATGCGATCCTTTGTGGCGTCCATGTACACCGACGACAGATCGTTCACGATGTAGTCATACACCGCGCGATACACCAGGTGGAACTTGTAGTCGTCGTAGGCTGCTTCCACGTCAGCGAGCAGGTGCTGCGTGCGCACCATCATCCACTGATCCATCGGCTCAAGCACATCCCACTCGGTGACGACGTTACGCTCGTCGTTGAAGTCGTCGAGCGAGCCCAATAGGAAGCGGAACGTGTTGCGGATGCGGCGGTAGGCCTCGCTCGTGCGCTGCAGAATCTCGTCGGAGATACTCACGTCCTGCGAGTAGTCAACGCTCGCCACCCACAGGCGCAGCACGTCGGCGCCGGACTTCGCCATAACCTCGGCCGGATCCACGCCGTTGCCGAGCGACTTCGACATCTTACGGCCCTCGCCGTCCACCGTGAAGCCGCAGTGCATGACACTCTTGTACGGCGGCACACCGTAGGCGCCCATGCTGGTGAGGAGGGATGACTGGAACCAGCCACGGTGCTGGTCAGAGCCTTCCAGATACATGTCGGCCGGGAAGCGCAGGCCCTCATTAGCGCGGTGCTTCAGCACGGAGGTGTGCGACACGCCCGACTCCCACCACACATCCAAAATGTCCTTCTCGGGCACCAGTTCGGTACAGCCGCAGGTCTCGCACTTGATGCCGCGCGGCAGATACTCGGACGGCTTGCGCGTAAACCACGCGTCGGCACCTTCGCGATAGAAGAGGTCGATCACCGCGTCAAACGTGGCCTCGTTCGCCACCGTGTTGCCGCACTTCGCGCACTTGAACACAGGGATGGGCACGCCCCACGAACGCTGGCGCGAGATGCACCAGTCGGGACGATCGGCCACCATGCTTCCGATGCGGTTCTTCGCCCACGCGGGAATCCACTCCACCGTGTTATCGATGGCATGGAGCGCATCCTCGCGCAGGGAATTCTTGTCCATCGACACGAACCACTGGTCGGTGGCGCGGAAGATGACGGGCTCGTGGCAGCGCCAGCAGTGCGGGTAGCTGTGCGTGATCTTCTTCTCAGCCACCAGCGTGCCGCGCTCGCGCAGCCAGTCAATGATAACCGGGTTCGCGTCGTCCACCGAAAGGCCGGCGAAGGGGCCCGCCTCGTCGGTGAGCACGCCGTTGTCGTCAACCGGCATGAGCAGCGGCACGTCGAATTCGAGCGCCACCAGGTAGTCGTCCTGGCCGTGACCAGGGGCCGTGTGTACGCAGCCGGTACCCGTGTCCAGCGTCACGTGGTCGCCGTAGATGATGGTGCCCTTGAGATCCTGACGGATGGGGCACGTGTACGTGAGCCCCGTGAGCTCGCGGCCCTTCAAAGACACCAGGGTGCCCGTGGACTCTTCCACCAGATGCCAGTCCTGCCAGCCAGCCGTTTCAGCCACCTGTTCCACCAGCTCACGCGCCATGATCATGTTCGAACCATCCGCGACCACCATTACGTAGTCGGCGTCGGGCGCCAGTGACACGGCCGTGTTTGCCGGCAGCGTCCAGGGCGTCGTGGTCCAGATGAGCACATACGCATCCCCCGTGGCACCCGCGGTCTCAAACATGCCGGGCATCACGTCCAGCTTGAACTTCACAAAGATAGAGGGAGAAGTTTCGTCGCCGTATTCGATTTCCGCCTCGGCGAGCGCCGTATGGCAGCGCGAGCACCAATGGATGGGCTTGCGACCGCGATACACCGAGCCGTCCAGATACATCTTCTTGAACACCTCAACGTTGCCGGCCTCGTAGTTCGGCAAAAACGTGAGGTAGGGATGCTCCCAGTCGCCGTTCACACCCAGGCGCTTGAAACCCTCGCGCTGCACGTCAACGTACTTTTCGGCCCACTCGCGGCAGAGGCGGCGCAGCGTCGGCTGGTCGATCTTCGCCATTTTCTCGGGGCCGAGCGTCTTTTCCACCATGTGCTCGATGGGCTGGCCGTGGCAGTCCCAACCCGGCACGTACGGCGTGAAGAACCCGCGCTGCGCGTGGGATTTGTTCACAAAGTCCTTGAGGATTTTGTTGAAAGCGTGGCCAATGTGGATGGGGCCGTTCGCATACGGCGGGCCATCGTGCAGGATAAACGGCTTGCCGTCTTTGTTCTTCTCCAGCACGCGCTCGTAGATGCGCTCCTCTTCCCACTTCGCAAGGCGCTTCGGCTCGCTTTCGGGCAGGTTTGCCCGCATTGCGAAGTCGGTCTTCGGCAGGTTCATCGTTTCTTTGTAACTATTCGCCACGGCCGTCCGTACCTTTCATCTTATGCTCAGCGCGTCAAGACGCTTTTCTTTCAAACCGCTATAGTATAGGCGAATGCGCGGCCAATACGCGCACATTCCCGCGCGGCGGGGCCACATTTCAAAAATGTGACACAGGAAACTGCAGGGAAATAGGTATACTTTACCGAGGACATCACCCGTCGCTTAGGCGGCGAGAGCGCATCGGAGGACCGCTATGAATTTTGAAATTGTCACCGACTCAAGCAGTAACCTCATTGAGGACATGATTGATGATTTCGGGCTGCACATTTTGCCCCTCACGTTTATGGTGGACGGCGAGCAGTATCAAAGCTACCTCAAAGGCGAACACACCGACCTTGCGCAGTTCTATACCATGATGCGCGACGGCAAGGTGATCACCACCTCCCTGCCGAACCTGGCCGATTCCGAGGCGCTTATGCGCGGGCTGTTGGAGCAGGGCCGCGACATTTTGTACATTGGCTTTTCGAGCGGGCTGTCGGGCACGTTTGAGGCCACTGAGCTGCTGATGCGCGATTTGGCCGCGCAGTTCCCTGAGCGCACCATTCTTGCGGTGGATACGCTGGCGGCCTCAGGCGGCGAGGGTTTGTTAGTGTGGCACGCCGTGCAGCGCGCCCGCGCCGGTGCCTCCATCGAAGAAGTGCGCGACTGGCTGGAGAAAAACAAGCTGCATCTGGCCCACTGGTTTACGGTGGATGACCTCATGTTCTTGTTCCGCGGCGGCCGCGTATCCAAGACGGCGGCCTGGGCGGGCACCATGCTGAACATCAAGCCGGTCATGCACGTGGACGACGAGGGCCACTTGGTACCTTTGGAGAAGGTGCGCGGCCGCAAGAAGTCGCTGAACGCGCTCGTGGATCACATGGAGCAGTCGGCCATTCAGCCCATCGACCAGCAAATGGTGTTCATCACTCACGGTGACTGCCTGGAAGAGGCCGAATATGTGGCCGACCAGGTGAAGGAGCGTTTCGGCGTAAAGGAAGTTGTCATCAACTACGTCGACCCGGTGATCGGCGCCCACTCGGGCCCCGGCACTATGGCTTTGTTCTTCCTGGCTGACAAGCGATAGCAAAAAGTGTGACGCGCTTACGCGCTACCGATTACGCCAGAAGCGTCACGAATCGCCCTCTCCGCCGTAGGCGGAGCATTCAACTATTTATAGTCTGCGGGGTTTTTGGCGGCGGAGCCGGTGGTGTTTTCGTCGTTGCGGAGTTCGTGGCCGAAGCGAACGGCGCTTTCGCCAAAGCGGTTTTTCACAAGGTCGGTGGCTTCAATGAGACCGCGGCGCTTGCGCGCGTCAGCTATCACGGGCTCCACGTCGTCTTCGGTGGGCGCGGCTTCGGCCACGTCGAAAAGGCTTTCCTGCACCACCGCTACCTCGTCAAAGCCGCTCATGCCCACACCTATGAGGCGCAGCGGCATACCTGGGCGCCATATTTCATCCACCATGCGATAGAGCAGCGGCGTGTACGCCAGCTCGTCGTCGCTTGGGTTCGGCAGCTGGCGCTGCACCGAACGCACGCTGAGGTCGTTGAACTTCACGCGCAAACTGAGCGTGTGGCCGCGCAGCCCTTTGCGCCGCAGGCGCCGCCCCACCTTCGCCGCCATCGTGGCAATGGCAGCTTCCATGTCGGTGCGTTCGGTGAGATCGACGGCAAACGTCATTTCGTTCGACACCGACTTTACGATGTCGTCTTGCTCAACCGGCGCATCGTCGCCGCCGTTTGCGCGCAGGTGCATCACGCGGCCGTTCTTACCGAACAGGCGCACGAGCATATTTAGGTCGGCGTCGGCCAGCTGCCCCAGCGTGCGAATGCCGCGGGTACGCAGTTTTTCCTCGGCCGCCGCGCCGATGCCGCTCATGGTGCGCACGGGCAACGGCGCCAAAAAGTCGCGCTCGCCGCCGGGATACACTACGGTCAACCCACGCGGTTTATCCATATCAGAGGCAATTTTTGCGATGGTTTTCGACGTGCCCACACCAATGGAGCACGTCACGCCCAACTCTTCCACGCGCACCTGAATGCGGCGCGCCACCGCCACGGGGTGTTCGCGATTCACCGTGGTGGGCGTCACATCGAGAAACGCCTCGTCAATGCTCACCTGCTGCACGTGCGGCGTCTCAGCGCGCAGGATGTCCATAATCTTGTTCGACATTTCGCGATAGCGGTCGAAGTGGCCGTGCGTCCAAATGGCCTGGGGACACAGGCGCTTGGCGGTGGAGGCCGGCATGGCGCTGCGCACGCCGAAGACACGCGCCTCATACGAGGCCGTGGACACCACGCCGTGCTTGTCCGCGTCGCCGCCCACCACGACCGGTTTGCCGCGCCACGCGGGGTGGTCCAGCTGCTCAACCGACGCGAAGAACGCATCCAGGTCTACCAGCAAAATGGCGGGGCCTTCCCACGGCTCCAGCGGTAAGGCATCGCGTTCCGCCCCCGTGTTTTCTACGCTAGCGGGCGTGGTGGCAGTTCCCGCCGCTCGTGCGGGGGTGCTGGCGCCGTGGAGGGGCGCTGCGCTTTGCGGGAATTCTGGCTTCATATAAGGATTAGTCTACCATGCGACGCGCGCCGGTTGCCAAGTTGTGCTAGGATAATCATTCCCTTGCATCCGACGTGCCGCGCGCGGCTGGATGCCATGGGCATGCACGGCCGCTTCTGAATCTGCCACCAGCTGAAACGTACGCTTCAGATTCCCCTTTGGCCCTCATGCACACACGGGTTCGAACGGGAAAGGAGAGACACCAAAGATGCCGAACGGAAGCGAGGCGCGCTCTGCCGTGCGTGCCGCAGTCACTGCACTGCCTGAACAGCTGCTCTCCCCTCCCTATGAACTCCGTACCGAAATGAACTGGATTGATTTCTCGGGAACGGCGAATCCGCTGGGGACGCCGCCCTCGTTCATTCGCGCCATGCAAGATGCCCTCACGGCCGGCGAGTTGAACTACCCGCCTGACCGCGAGGCCCACGCGCTGCGCAGTGTGCTGGCGCGTCAGCACGGCATGCCGGTGGAGTCGTTCTTGGTTGGCTCAACTGTGGGCGACATGGTGCGTGCCGTTGCGCAAACCTATCAGCCCTGCACGGTGGGCGTGACGGTGCCGGGCCCGGTTGAGTACGCACTTGCGGCCGGCAACGCTGGTCATCGCGTGGTGGAAATTTCTGGGCCCGCTGGCTTTGTGATGCCCGACCCCGCGGCGGCTGCTCGCCACGGTATTGTGTTCGATGCCGCCGTGTTGGCGAACCCGGGGTATCCCACGAGCCGCCTTCTGCCCCTGCCCACGTTACTTTCCTATTTGGAAGCGTGCACGTGGGTGGTGGTGGACGAACGCTCCATTGAGCTGACGCTCGGCGGCGAAAGCATGGTGCCGCTTGTACGCGAACATCGCAACCTGGTGGTGGTGCGCTCGTTCTGCGAACCGTACGCCATGCCGGGCATTCCCATTAGCTACTGCGTGGCGCACCCTGACACCATCGCGCAGATCGCGCGCTTCTACGACAGTTCCTGCGTGCCCATGTTTGCCGAGGTACTGGGCGAGTTAGCCCTGGCTGAGCGCGAGCATTTGGAACGCACGCGCGAGTTTTTGGAGTACGAAATTCCCTGGATGCAGTGCATGCTTAGCCTGGTGCCGGGTATCGACATCTTCCCCGCCGAGGCGAACTACGTCATGTGTACGTTCGAGAACGGCCCGGACTTAGATTTGAACGTGGCAAACACCGAAGAGCTGGCGAACCGTTTGCAGCTGGCCGGGTTCCTTATTCGCAAGCTGGAAGGAACGCCGGGGCTTTCCGATGGCCGCTACTTCTGCGTGGCCGTGCGCACGCGCGAGGACAACGAGAAGCTGGTTGCAGCCCTGCGCGAGATTATCGCCGGGTGCTAGCGAGGCGCAGAGCGTTCTGTAAGTGAACAAATGTAAGGGGAGGGACGCGAGGGCTGTGTCCCTCCCCTTTTTGCTCTGCACTTGTGACGCAATGCCTAGTCGATGCTGGTCACTTCGTAGCCGGCGTCAACGACGGCGGCGGACAGCGTATCAGCGGGCACATCGTGAGTCAGGTGGGCGGTGGCGGTACCGGCATCGAGATCAACCACGGCCTCTTCAACTCCGTCGATGCCTTCCAGGGCCTTTTTCACGTGAGCCACGCAGTGCTGGCACATCATGCCTTCTACGTGCAGCGTCTTCTCCATGGTGATCTCCTTTCGTGCGGGCGCTTCTGCGTCCTCGGTTTGTGTCTGGTTCTCGGGCGTGGTGCCCGGTGTTCCCTCAGGAAGTGACGCTTCCAACGGCGGGAGCGGTGCGACTGCCGTGAAGCGGGGGCGCCAGCCGCGCAGGCGCAGGGCGTTCGTGACAACGCAGACCGAACTCAAACTCATGGCGGCAGCGGCAATCATGGGGTTCAGGTTCACGCCCCACATTGACAGCACGCCAGCGGCCACGGGAATGCACACGGCGTTATAGATGAGCGCCCAGAAAAGGTTTTGCTTGATGGTGCGCATGGTGGCACGCGACAGCTGGATGGCGGCAGGCACATCCATCAGGTCACTGCGCATGAGCACCACATCGGCGCTTTCGATGGCGATGTCGGTACCCGCCCCAATGGCAATGCCCACATCCGCACGGGCAAGCGCGGGCGCATCGTTAATGCCGTCGCCCACCATGGCCGTGGCGCCGCTTTCGGACAGGCGGCGAATTTCGCGCTCTTTGCCGTCGGGCAGCACGCCCGCAATAACCTCGTCGGCACCCACTTCGCGCTGAATGGCGGCCGCGGTGCGCTCATTGTCGCCGGTGAGCATGATGGTGTGAATGCCCATGGCCTTGAGTTCGGCCAGTGCGGCGGCGCTTGAGGGCTTCACGGTATCGGCCACCGCCAGCACGCCAAGCACCTCGCCGTTCTGTGCGAAGAAGAGCGGGGTTTTGCCCTCGTCAGCGAAGGTTTGCGCAACAGTAGCCAACTCACCTGGCGCAATGCCACGCGCCTCCATCATGCGCAGGTTACCCGCACACGTGGGAATATCATCCACGAGCGCTTCCACCCCTTCGCCGGGAATCTGCTTGAAGTCCTCCACGATGAGGGGGTACGCCTGGTGTGCGCGGGCGTAGTCGCAGACGGCGCGTGCGAGCGGATGCTCGGAGCGGCCTTCGATGGATGTGGCCACCTCAAGCAGGCGCGCTTCGTCCACGCCGGGGGCTACGCGTACGTCGGTGACGCTCGGGGTGCCCTCCGTGACCGTGCCCGTCTTGTCGAGCACGACCGTTTTCACGCCGTGCGCCGTTTCCAGTGCCTCGGCCGACTTCACGAGGATGCCGTTTTGTGCGCCGCGGCCCGTACCCACCATAATAGCCGTGGGCGTGGCCAGGCCCAACGCGCAGGGACACGAGATAACGAGCACACTCACGGCGTGCGAGAGCGCCACTTCCAGCGTTGCGCCACCAAGCAGCCACACCGCAAAGGTGACCAACGCAATGCCAATAACGATAGGCACGAACACACCCGAAATCTTGTCGGCCAGCTTCTCGATGGGAGCCTTGGTGGACGTGGCTTCGTCAACCAGGCGAATAATGCCCGCGAGCGTGGTGTCGTCGCCCACGCGGTCGGCGCGCATGGTGAACCATCCCGTACGATTCACGGTAGCGCCCGTCACCGTATCGCCCGGACCCTTGTCCACCGGCACGCTTTCTCCCGTGATCACCGACTCATCAAGCGTGCCGGTGCCTTCAAGCACCGTACCATCTACCGGCACCCCTTCGCCCGCGCGAACCACCAACACATCTCCCGCACGCACGTCATCAGCGGGAATGCGCTCTTCGCGGCCGTCCACCAAGCGCGTGGCCTCCTTCGGCGCCAAATCCATGAGCTTCGCGATGACGTCGGTGGTCTTGCCCTTCGCGCGCGCCTCGAAGTATTTCCCCAGTGTAATGAGCGTGAGAATCATGGCAGCGGACTCGAAGTAGAGATCCATCACCGCCACATGCGCGCCCATTGCATCACTCGCGCCGAGCGCGTACCCAATTTTGTAGAGCGCGTACACGCCGTAGATGGTGGATGCGGCCGAACCGAGGGCGATGAGCGAGTCCATGTTCGGCGCGCCGTGCGCGAGCGTTTTGAAACCCACGCGGAAGAACTTGAAGTTCACAAAGATCACGGGCAGCAGCAGCAAAAACTGCGTAAAGGCGAACGGCATGATGTTTGAGTCGCCCGTGAGAAAGCCCGGCAGCGGCCAGCCGAACATGTGGCCCATGGACAGGTAAAACAGCGGCATCGTGAATATGATGGATATGATGAGGCGGTTGCGTACGCGCTTGGCTTCGGCCGCAGCGTCGGCCACTGGGCGCGCCTCGGCGGCGCGAGTACTGGGCGCAGCACCCCGCTCGGGGCGCTGGGTGGCCCCATAGCCCGCCTTTTCCACGGCTGCCTCGATGGCGGTTGCCGTGTTGAGGTCATCGAGTTCCACTTCCATACTATTCTTAAGCAGGTTCACGGCCACGTCCTGCACGCCGTCCACCGCGCGCGTGGCCTTCTCCACCCGCGCCGAGCACGCCGCACAGGTCATACCCGCAATATCAAACGTCACCTTCACGACGAATTCCTCTCTAGTTGAAGCCTGAACTACCCATTCGCTATTGCCGCACCCTTTTGTCATCCTGAGCGAAGGCGCGCAGCGCCGAAGTCGAAGGATCTCGTGCGGTGTTAACTGAAAGCCTCCCCGCTACCGCCGCACGGGATCCTTCGACTCGCTTTGCTCGCTCAGGATGACAGGAAGGGGCTTCACTCTCTCTATCGTGAGAACTTTTGGAGTAGTTGCATTACTTCGTCGACCACTTCTACGTTGCCTTTTTGGATTTGTTCGACGACGCAGGTTTCCAGGTGGTCTTGCAGGAGAAGCGCCGAGACGCGATGCACGGCGCTTTCGGCGGCCGCAAGTTGTGTGAGCACATCTCCGCAGTAGCGGTTGTCTTCAATCATGGCTTTCACGCCGTTGAGCTGGCCGATTGCGCGGTTGAGGCGCTTTTGCAAATCGGCCTGTAACTCTTCTGAGCGCGGGGTATTCTTTTGATGGCAGCAGGCTTTGTCTTCCATGAGTGCACTTCCTTCGCCTTTCATATACCCCCTAGGGGCATCTCTCTTTTGGCGTCAGTATATACCCCCTATGGGTATTGTCAAGCGTCAATCACTGGACTACCCGCGGACGGTTGAAGGCCGTGATACAATGCCCCGCACGATTGAGTGCGCGCTAAGAGCGGAGGTATAAACACCGTGTGTCGACGGTTTGTGGTGGTTGAGCGGGCGGAGGTGGCACGTATTGCTGCTGAAGTTGCGCGCGATGTGGCGGCACATGCGGGCGAGTTGAGTGTGCTTGACCCGCTGGAGGCGTGGCGTCCTTTTTTAAGCGCGCCAGTGTCGGATGCGCCGGGGGTGCAGCGCGAAGCGTTTCCCCAGGCAGTTGTGCCGCTTATTGCGCCAACTGGCGTGGGCGCTCAGCTGGCGGTCGCGGATATGGTGTGGGGGTTTGAGGTTCCTTGGAAGAAGGGGCCGGTGTTTAACACGCGCATTGAAACGGCGCTTGATGACCCGACGTGCATGTGGGCGGAATCGCTCGCGAAGCGGCGCTGCCTTGTGCCAGCGTGGGCGTTTTACGAGTCACACGCCACCGAAACCGTCCCAAGCGCGCGCACCGGCAAGCCCGTGAAGCGCCAATACGCCTTCGAACGTCCCGATGGCGCGCCGCTTCTGCTGGCAGGCATTCACGATCAGGGGTGCTTCTCGCTGGTAACCACACAGCCGAATGAAACAGTGGCACCGGTCCATGACCGCATGCCCCTCGCGCTTGACACGAAGGAAGCCACTCTCTGGCTCACCGGAAATTACGCCCCACTTCTCAACCGCGAAGGCCTGCCTCTTACAAGCGCACCTGAAGCATAAGTTCACCCACTTTGCTTCACCCTTCCCCGTTGTTTCTCATTAGGCAGGTACACGCAACGGGCCAAGAGTGCTATTTCCCTCGCTCAGAAAGCAGCAGGCCGCCGATGGTGAGGAGGACGCCTACGATGACGGGCGGCGTGAGTGGGTCGCTGAGGATGGCGGCAGACGCAAGCACCGTGAGGGCTGGCACCAGGTAGATATAGAGGCTCGTTTTCACCGGGCCGAGTTCTTTCACCGCAAGGTTCCACGTGACGAAGCAGAGCGCGCTTGCGCCGAGGCCCAAAAACACCAGGTTGCCCCACATTTCCGGCGCAGCGAGTGAACCCCAGTCGGGTGAGAAGCCCAAAAACGGCAGTGTGGGCACCATAAACAGCAAGCCCCACGCGAACGTGCGGCGCGTTACAAGGATGCTGTCGTGGCCGAACCCCGCTATCTTTTTCGTCACGATGGAATACACCGCCCAGGTGGCGGCCGCGGCAAGCGCCAGCAGCACGCCCGTGAGTCCGGCCTCCCCCAGCCCGTCGGTGGCCGCACCGCCCGCAAAGCTCACCAAGCACACGCCCGCCATCGCAAGCGCAAACCCCAGAAAGAACGGCACGCGCAAACGCTCCTTCAGCACGAGGGCCGATAACACGCCCGTGAACAGGGGTGCTGCAGCCACCACCACGCCCACGATGGAAGCTGTGGTGAACGTGAGCGCAATGTTCTCTAATAAATAGTAGAGGGTGATGCCGGTGGCACCTGCAAGCATGAACCATTTCTCCTGTTTGAAACCTTCGACGTGCAGCCGGCGCGGACGCAGGGCGGCAAGCGCAACAAAGCCAATGACGAAGCGGAAAAAGAGTATTTCGATGGGTGTCAAATGGACGAGCAGCACCTTGGTGGACACGAAGGTGACCGCCCATACCAAGACGGTGACCAGCGCAAAGACATGCCCGCGTGCTGCGGGATGACGAAGCGCTGTCTCGGTTGAAGTGCTGGATTCTCCTTCGGCGATTGTTGGCATGGTTACCGCCCCTCTTCGTCATGGCGCGCGGATGCGGCCGCCGCTTCCCGGTAGCGTCCGGGCGTCAGGCCGAACAGAGCTTTGAACACGCGGGTCATATGCGCCTGGTCAGAAAAGCCAACGCGAGCGGCCACCTCGGCGGGCTCGACACCCTGCGCCAGCAGGTCACGTGCACGGTTCGCGCGAACAGCTTGCAAGTAGCGATGCGGCGTAAGACCCGTTTCGGCCGCGAACACCCGCACCAGATGGTAGCGCGAAAGACCCGCAACCTCGGCCAACTCGGCAAGCGTCGGGCCAGCGGCGCAGCGCTCTTCAAGCAGGGCGCGGGCGCGCTCAACCGCGGCGGAGGTGGCAGTTGGTGCGGGGTCTTCAATGGCAGCGCCCTCGCAGTACGTGGCGGCACGGGAAATGAGGGCAGCGAGCGCTTCCTCCTGCTCAAGTGCGTCGGCCATCGCATCATCCGCGAGCGCGTACACCGCTCCAAGCTCGGACGCCAGCGCCTCGTCACGCACGGTAAAGCGATCGAAACGCGCCGGCGTTTCCCCGCACGCCTGAGCGAACAGGTCATTCGGCACCACCACACTGCGATAAAAGAACGGTTCCCCGTTCATCGGCTCGCAGCCGTGCACCTCACCAGGGCCAAACAGCACGATGTCCCCCGGCCCCAGCTCACGCACCTCACCGCGACACGTGGTGCGGCGGCGCCCGTATACAATTTCGCCCATGGTCCAGAAGTCATGGAAATGCAGGGGAAACGGCTGCACGACACCCTCAAGCGTCACCAGCTCCACTCCCGAACACGCCCGAAACTCCGCGATGTGCCGATGCTCCGCGCCCATATCAGGGTCGGCCAGGCGCGCACCCCGCACTTCGGGCCGTACGTTCCATTCCTCAAGCGTTCCCATGTCCTCCCTTTCGTCCAAGATGAGAACAATACCACGAAGCCACGGTGGTCGTTTGAACGAAATTGCGGTCGGCGTCCAGGAAGCAGCTCGTGCAAAGAAGTAAGGCCCGTAACAAAATCTTTAAGAACCCTCTTGACACGCTGCTTCTCATTCGTATACTTATGAACAGTTGTTCATATGTTGAGAGGTTACTATGGCTGCATCGAAGAAAACAACCAAGAACGCGAAAGTGCCCGTTATCCGCACTCCTGATAAGGAGGCCGCGACGAAGGCGAGTTCCCACGACGGTGGGTGCTCGTGCGGCAATGCTCAGCATGCGGCCGAAAACGGCTTTCCCCCTACCCTTCCTGACGAGGAACTTCTCTATGACCTCGCCGACCTCTTCAAGGTGTTTGGCGATACGACGCGCATCAAAATTCTCTACGCCCTCATGGGCACGGAGCTGTGCGTCGCCGACATCGCCGAGCTCATTGGCGCCACGCAGAGCGCCGTGTCGCACCAGCTGCGCACACTCAAGCAGGCGCGCCTCGTGAAGTTCCAGCGTGACGGCAAAAACGTCATCTACTCGCTGTCGGACGACCACGTACATACCATGCTGGCCCAAGGCCTGACCCATATCTGCGAATAATATATCCAGCTGGCGCCGCGCGGGATCCTTCGACTCCGGCGCTGCGCGCCTCCGCTCAGGATGACATCCGATCGAAAGGAACCACTATGCGTAAGGCTTTCAAACTTCAGGATCTCGATTGCGCCAACTGCGCCGCCAAAATGGAGAACGGTATCAAGAGCATCGACGGCGTAAAGAGCGCCACCGTGAGCTTCATGACCCAGAAACTCGTGCTCGAAGCCGACGACGCTCGCTTCGACGAAATTGTCGAAGAAGCCGCCCGCATCTGCAAAAAGATAGAACCCGACTGTGTGATTGTGCGGTAGTGAAGCAAACCTCTTTGTCATCCTGAGCGGAGGCACGTAGCGCCGTAGTCGCGACGCGAAGCTAGTCCCGCAGGGGAAGGATCCCGAGCGGGCGATAGCTGGGAGTCTTTCGGTTGGCACCGCTCGGGATCCTTCGACTCGCTTCGCTCGCTCAGGATGACAAACCACTTAAAACTTAATCGAACCTCAAGGATCAATCCCATGAATAGAAAACAAAGACGTACGAGGAATCGCATTCTTATTGCCATTGCGCTCTTCGTTGTGGCTTACGTGATTGCGGAGCTTATGCCGCTCTCCACGTGGCTTGGCAGCGAGACGGCGGCGCTGTGGGCGGAGTTTGCGTTGTTCCTCATTCCTTACCTTATCGCCGGCTACGACGTATTGCTGCGTGCGGCGAAGAACATCGGCCACGGCCAGGTGTTCGACGAGAACTTCCTCATGAGCGTGGCCACCATCGGCGCGTTCGCGCTCGTGCTCTTCCCCGACAGCGACCCGCACATGGCCGAGGGTGCGGCGGTCATGCTGTTCTACCAGGTGGGCGAACTGTTCCAAAGCTACGCCGTGGGCAAGAGCCGCGCGTCAATCGCCGAGATGATGGACATCGCGCCCGACTTCGCCAACGTGGAGCGCGACGGCGAACTCGTGCAGGTTGACCCCTACGAGGTGGCCGTCGGTGATGAGATTGTCGTGAAGGCGGGTGAACGGGTGCCGCTCGACGGCGTGGTAGTCAGCGGAGCAAGCCAGCTTGACACCGCGGCGCTCACCGGTGAATCGGTGCCGCGCGAGGTGCGCGAGGGCGACGAGATCATCTCCGGGTGCGTGAACCTTACCGGTCTCATTACCGTGCGCGTGACCAAGCCCTTCGGCGAGTCCACCGTAAGCCGCATCCTTGAGCTGGTAGAAAACGCCGCCGAGAAGAAGGCACGCACCGAGAACTTCATCACCCGCTTCGCGCGCTACTACACACCGGCGGTCACGGGCATTGCGGTGCTGCTGGCCGTTATTCCGCCGCTCTTCTTCGGCGAAAGCTGGTCGGACTGGGTGCAGCGCGGCCTGGTGTTCCTCGTGGTGTCGTGCCCGTGTGCCCTGGTCATCAGCGTGCCGCTGTCGTTCTTTGGCGGCATTGGCGGGGCGTCGCGCCTCGGCATCCTGGTGAAGGGCAGCAACTACCTCGAAACGCTTTCGCATGCGGAAACCGTCGTGTTCGACAAAACGGGTACGCTCACCGACGGCTCGTTCAACGTAGTGGCCGTGCACCCGGAGACGGGCATCGACCCCGACCGGCTGCTCTCCATCGCCGCGCACGCCGAGGCATATTCCGACCATCCCATCGCGCTTTCCGTGAAGGCGGCGTATGCGGGGCCCATCGACCGCGAGCGTATCGCGGAGGTCGAAGAACAGAGCGGCCACGGTGTGCGGGCGCGCGTGGACGAGCGCACGGTGTATGTGGGCAACGACAAGCTCATGCGCGCATGCGGCGCCGACTTCCACGACTGCGAACTGACGGGCACCATCCTGCACGTGTCGCTTGACGGCGAGTACGTGGGCCACATTGTGATTGCCGACGTGGTGAAACCGGATGCCGCTGAAGCTATAGCCGCGCTGCGAGCGGCCGGTGTGCGCAAAACCGTCATGCTTACCGGCGACCGCGCCGACGTGGCGGCAGCCGTAGCGCAAGAACTCGGCATTGACGAATACCGCGCGCAGCTGCTCCCCCAGGACAAGGTGGCCGAAGTGGAGAAGCTGCTTGACGAAACGCATGCCCACGGCACCGGCAAAGGCAAACTGGCCTTCGTCGGCGACGGCATCAACGACGCACCGGTACTCACGCGCGCCGACATCGGCATCGCCATGGGCGCGATGGGCTCAGACGCCGCCATCGAAGCGGCCGACGTGGTGCTCATGGACGACAAGCCGTCCAACATCGCCCGTGCCATCCGCATTGCGCGCACCACTATGAGCATCGTCTGGCAAAACATCGTGTTCGCCCTCGGCGTAAAACTGCTGGTACTGGTGCTGGCCGCCTTCGGCATTGCGAATATGTGGCTTGCCGTGTTCGCCGACGTGGGGGTAGCCATCATCGCTATCCTGAACGCCATGCGCGCCATGAACGTGAGGAACATGAAATAATTCCAATGCAAAAATCTGGGCGATAAGGATTACCCTTGTCGCCCAGCATGAGAAAACTTGTAGGTCAAACGTGGTTGCTAGCAAGGACAAAGTCTTTACCCTACTGTCAACCTGACAGGTTCGCCTTCAATAGAAACTATGACGCGAGCGACCACCCGGCGGCCTCGGTCTGTAGGTCCACCATTCGGCGATACAGCCCGCCCTCGCGGGCCATGAGTTCGGCCGGTGCGCCCTGTTCGGCTACACGGCCCTCCTTGAGCACGACGATCTTGTCGGCATTGGCCACCGTGCGCATGCGGTGCGCAATGACGAGCACCGTCTTGCCCACGAGCAGGCGGGACAGCGCCTGCTGCACCTGCGTCTCGTTCTCCACGTCGAGCGAGGCGGTGGCTTCGTCGAGAAGCACCACCGGCGCATCTTTCAAAATGGCACGCGCGATAGAGATGCGCTGCCGCTCACCGCCCGACAGGCGGCTGCCGTTTTCGCCGATCATCGTGTCGTAGCCCTGTGGCATGCGCGCCACAAACTCGTCGCAGTTCGCAGCGCGGGCCGCTGCCCGCACCTCCTCATCGGTGGCATCGGCCCGGCCCAGGCGGATGTTGCCCATCACCGTGTCGTCAAACAGCACCACGTCCTGGAACACCTCGGCATAATCGGCCAGCAGCGTCTCAGGATCCACGCCCGCCACGTCAACGCCGCCCACGCGCACCGTGCCCTCCGACGCATCCCAAAAGCGGCCCGCCAGCTTCGCGCAGGTGGACTTGCCGCCGCCCGATGGCCCTACCAAGGCGGTCACCTCCCCTTCGCGGGCTGTGAACGTCACATCCTCAAGCACACGCTCTCCATCGCCATACGAAAACGATACCTGCTCGAAGGCCAGATCATGCCCCGCTGGTTCGAACGTCTTGGAACCCGCTTGCGCCGGCTCGGCCTCGATGGCCTGCAGCCGCTTCACGTTCAGGCGTAAGTCGAGCAGCTCGGCCGTGGTCTGCAGCACGAGATTGATGGGATCGTACACGCGCGTTACCACCAGCAGAAAGCAAAAGTACACCATGAAATCCACCTGCCCCGCCGCAATCAACAGTGCACCCACCAGCACCGTAGTGGCCGTACCCAACTTAAGGAAGGCCTGTGCCGACGACACTGAAACGCCCGTTACCAGCTCTACCTTGATCTTCGCTCGCTCGAAGTCGCGCACTCGCTCGCTGACGCTGTCGTAAAACGCGTCGGTCTGATTCGTCGCTCGGATCTCGCGGGCGCACTCGAGGTATTCCTGAAGGGAATCGGTCAGTGCGAGATTCGCAGCGTTGCGCTGCCGCCCGGCTCGCTGCTGTAGTTTCGCCGTGCCCGCCACCAGCAGCACGGCCACGGGGATGGGCCACAACGCCGCGAGCGCAAGGCGCCAGTCGAAGATAATCAGACACACAGCCACCACAAGCGTCGAGGCGGACAGCCCGAACAGCTGCGGCATGACATGCGAGAACATGCGCTCGTGATCGGCGCAGTCTTTCATGATAGCGCTCGTAAGATCCGACAGGTCGCGCTTGCCAAAAAACGACAGCGGCAGACGGCGCAGCTTCTCGGCCAGGTTCACGCGCTTGCGTGCGCTCTCGTCATACACCACGTTGTAGGTGTTGGCGTACTCAAGCCATTGGGTGGCGAACATGAGCGCGAGGATGGCCACGATGGCCACAAGGTAGCCGCCCAAGGCGGGCAGCGGCACAGCTGGATTGACGAGATGCGCTACGAACTCTGATGTGACCAGGTACAAAAGCCCGATAGGCGCCATGAGCACGATGTTGGCAAGCGCGGCCGATGCCGCTCCCCGCTTGAAGTCGCGGACACCCTGCTCGGTGAGCGCAAACATGTTACGCAGCATGGCTTTCACCCCTTTCGATTTTCCACGACACTGACGTGCGATAGTCGTCCCACATCTTCGCGTACAAACCACCGGCCGCAGCCAACTCGTCATGCGTGCCGCTTTCCACGAGGTGTCCGCCTTCAAGCACATGGATGGCATCGGCGTGCACCACGGTGGACAGACGATGCGCGATCATCAGCACCGTCTTGCCCTTTGTCAGCTCGGCGAGCGCAGCCTGAATGAGCGCCTCGTTCTCGGGGTCGGCAAAGGCCGTGGCCTCATCAAGCACCACGATGGGCGCGTCCTTCAAGATGGCGCGGGCAAGCGCGATGCGCTGGCATTCACCGCCCGACAGATAGACGCCTTTCGCGCCCACCACCGTGTCGAGGCCCGCTGGGAACTTCGACACAATGTCGTCACACTGCGCCGCATGAGCCGCCGCCTCCACCTGAGCGCGCGTGGCCGAAGGGCAAGCAGCGCGAATATTGTCGGCCAGGCTGCGCTTGAACAATCGGTCGTTCTGGAATACGAACGCCACCTGCGCCATGAGCTCACTCGTGGGGATGTCGCGCACGTCCACGCCACCCACACGCACGACGCCCTCGCACGCATCCCAGAAACGCGGCACGAGGCTGGCCGCCGTGGTCTTGCCGCCACCGGACGGTCCTACAAGAGCTACCGTCGCACCCGTCGGAACCTCCAGACTTACGCCCGACAGCGCCGGCCCGTCGGCGCCGGGATAGGTGAACCCGACGCGTTCGAACGAGATCGAGGCATCGCGCGGCATCAAGCCGCAATCGACCGGCGGCTCGGCTAAAAGTTCCACGCTCAGCACCTCATCGATACGACGCACGGAGTCCTGCGCCATCTGCACAGCCTCGGCGGCGTACATCACCTTCGACATCATGATGGTGGTCAAGGCTGAAAACACCACATAGAACAGAAAATCGGTGAGGAAGGTGGCGAAGTCACCCGCACTGTGCGCCAAAAGGATGCCTGCCGGCACGAGCACGGCGAAGGTGGCGTTGATGGCAACAAGCTGAATGACCTGCGGCTTTTGACACGACCTCGCGTAGCTGCCAGCCATGTCGCGGTAGCTCATAATGGCCTCGGAGAATGCCTTAAACGAATGCACCGTCTGCTGGAACACCTTCACCACGGGAATGCCGCGCACGTACTCCACGGCCGCCTTGTTCATGCGGTTGAGCGCGTCTTGGTAGCGCACCATGAATGTCATGCCGTCGCGTTTCGTCTGACGGCCGATCATCCACCACAGGGCGAAGAATGACACGGCAATCGGAATGAGGCACACGAGTCCCAGCACCCAATCGAATACGAGCATGACCGCGAGGAACGCCACCGGCGTGACGAGCGAGCCCACGAAGTCGGGCAGCTTATGCGCCAGCACGTCCTCGGTTTGGGCCGCGCAGCCATCCACAATGCGGCGCACCTGCCCCGAAGCATGGGAGTCGAAGTACCCGAGCGGTACGCGCCCGAGGTGCTTGAGGGCCGCGCGGCGCATGTTAGCCGCCGTGCGAAATGCCGCCAGGTGCGTACACATGAGTGCTCCAAGATAAATGAAGAGAGCCGCCGCTGCGAAGACGCAGGCCCACCAGCCCCACTGGGTCACGTCAGCAGCTTCACTCCAGTTCGGCGCAACGGCCACAAGGTCGCGCACGACAAACCACACGAACACGAGCGGCATGAGCGCCACGACGGCGTTCACCGCCGAAAGGATACAGCCGATAACAGCAAGCTTCCTTCGGGGACCAGCGAAGTCGAGCAGACGCAGAATGGCGTTTCGCGGCTTCGCTTCCTTTCCGACATCGCGCCAAACTTCGGTCGATATCGGCGCGACAGCATCGCCCGCAAGCGGAGCGGCGGCGGCCGACGATTCGTTTGACATGATAAAAAGCTCCTTTCCGCCGCACAACCTGGCTCAACGGCCAGGTTGTGAGACCAAAAGGGAGCGCAGCAGACGCTGCACTCCCGTGTTCTCTTGCGTTACGCGCCCATGCGGGCGAAGTGCTTCTTGAACAGCTTTTCACCAAGCAGACCGCCTGCCACCGAACCGATCACCGTGGTGCAGGCCGCCACAAGACAGAGAGGTCCGTACACGAAGTCAACGAGTTGCTGGCCGTACTCGGCCGATAGGCCCATGGCTACGCACATATCCACATAGGTTTGCCCCGCAATGAAGATGAGTGATATCTGCCCAGCCCAGAAGCACAGTACAAAGGCCGCAAAGGCAACAATACGCTTTGTCGCGGTGCGCTGAGTGGGTGCCCCCAGCACGAGTTCGGCAACGAGACCGCCGACGACAATACCAACCGGGCCGGTCCAAAACATACCCATAAGCAGCCCCAGAGCACCAACGAGCACGCTCATTACCGCCACTGCGCCGCGCTTCGGCACGCGCGCCAGCACGTACGTCCACACGATGCCACCAGGCACGGCGCCCACCGTGTGGGTGAACCATGCCATGTTCGCGTTGGCTGAGAACACCATTGAGCAGGCCATAAATACCGCGAACAGCAGCACGCCGAACAGCGCAACCAGCACGTAATCGCGGCCTGTCATCCTGCCCGCAGTGCGGCCCGTGATCGCAGCTTTCGTAGATACCTTCGTTTTCGTTTTTGTTGTTGTCGTTTCCATGAGTGAAACTCCTTTCCGAAGATTGATACCAAAGACGTAAGAGTGAAACAGCTTCCGCGTAGGAAACACTACGAGGCGAACCCGAGCGTACGTCGCGTTTTGTCGAGCGTGTTGTCGTCGAGGCGGTAGTGGTCGGTCACAACGCCGCCGTCAAGCACCACTATGCTGTCACAGGCGGTACACAAAAACTCATAGTCGTGCGTGATGACCAGCACGCACGCGCCTTCATCACGCAAACGGCGTAGCTCACGCGCCACGCGTTCCATGTTGCCGTAGTCCAAACCGCTCGTGGGTTCATCAAGCACGACGACGCGCGCACCCTGCAAGGTACCAACTGCGATGGCTGTCCGTTGGCGCTCCCCACCCGACAGCGACAACGGATGGCGAGAAGCAAGGTTTTCCAGGCCAAAGCGTGAAAGCGCTTCCGCCGCTGGCAGACAAGTTACGTCGGTCTGGCGGCCAACGTGCACAGCTGCCCCCTCCAACTCACCGCGTACCGTATCGCTCAACAGTTGATAGCCCGGCTCTTGCATGACGAGAAACACTCGACCGGCGCGGCGACGACACGGCTCTGAGCGTCCGGCGAGCGCTACGGAACCCGCACGCTCGCGATGTAAGCCTGCCGCACACCGCGCGAGCGTGCTCTTACCTGCGCCGTTACTGCCCACGAGGGCCGTAACGCTGCCTGCCCTCCATGCCGCCGTCGCACCGGACAGCACGTCCCTTGCGCGACCGTAGCCCACATGGAGGTCTTCGACAGCGAACGCGGGTGGAGCGTTGGCGCCCCGCTGGGTGCCACTCGTTGGGCCGATGGGTGCGTGCAGTTCATCGAGTCGCCACGCCCGCAGGCCGAGTGCATGCCGCTCGTCTACAGAAAGTGCGTCGAACTCTTCTGCCGTCCAATCATGGGCGATGCGGCCGCCCTCCACGTGCACGATGCGGTCAGCCATGTCGCGCAGCCACCACAGCCGGTGCTCCGAAACGATTACTGTCTTGCCCAGGTCCTTGCAGCGCGCCACTGTGCGCGCAAGCGTGCGCATCGCATGCACGTCAAGTGCCGCCGTAGGCTCATCGAGCACGAGGATATCCGGCCCCAACGCGTAGACCGACGCGAGAGCCACCATTTGACGCTGCCCTCCCGACAGCGCCCGAATGTCGCGGTCAAGTAAGTGCTCTACTCCCAGATCGCAAGCCGCATCGTGCACCCGGGAGCGTATCTCGTTCGCCGGCAAGCCCAGATTCTCGCAGCCGAACGCAATCTCAGAGGTGGTATCCAGGTTGAAGAACTGGCTGCGCGGGTTCTGAAACACCGAGCCAACCCGCCGGGACAGATCATCCATGCCCAACTCGTCGGTCAAGCGATCGAACACGCGCACCTCCCCGGCGAGTTCTCCCTGGTACACATGCGGGATCAAGCCGTTCACAAGGCGCGTGACCGTGGTCTTGCCGCAACCCGACGCGCCGGTCAGCACCAAACATTGACCAGCAGGCACTTCGAGCGTCACCTCGTCGAGTACCTGTTCACTCAAAGCACCTTCGGCGTCTGAGTAGCGAAACGACACATGATTAAACGACACGGCATTCATACGAGCACCCCCCAACGCGTCGCAACAACCAGAACGGTCAGCGCGGCGAAGTAAACAGCAAACACGAAATCGCAAGGACGGATCCGCAGATCGAAGTAGGAGGTGCGGGAAGCGTCAGAGTCTATACCGCGGACGACAGCAGCGTTCGCCAACTCGTCAGCCACAATGCCCACGCGTGCCACCACCGGCACAAGCACGTGCTCGATGACTTGCAGCGGGTGACGTAGTAAACGCAGAGGCGTGAGCGCCACCCCCCGCACTTTCATCGCGTCGAGCACACAGCGAAACTCCTGGCCAAGCGTTGGGAAGAACCGCAGCATAACGCAGAGGGCACACGCCATTTTGCGCGGAACGCGCAAGCGTTGCAAACCGCAGGCCAACTCGCCCGCACGCGTCGTGGCCACCATGTTCGATGCGAACGCCGCAATGCAGAGCACCCGGCGAATCATCGTCACCGATGCCCCGAACGGCGCGAGCAGCCCCCCGCCCGCCACGAAAAGCGTGCTAAGCATGAGCAACGCGGCATAGGCGACAAGCCAGCGAAGGGCCGACCGCGTACGTCCACTCCAACACATGGCTGCGGCGCTGCCGCCCATTGCGGCCAGCTCGAAGAGGATTGACGAGGACGAGAACGCAGTCACATTGAGCAGCAGCACGATGCCGAGAGCCACACGGGGATCCAATCTGCGAAACGTGACGGATGTGCGTTTTGCCTCAGCGGCGTCGAGAGCCAGCACCTGCCTTGGTGCCATTCTTCCTGAGAACGATGCCGTGCACGCGCCGGAGTTCGCCTGAGGTGCCACGGTGTGCACCGTGGCCTGTGGTATGCTATCATTGTTATCCATGGTTAACATACTAACGAAGCAGGAGGAACTGCAAGGGAAGGAGGTTGCCGTTGCGTGACACTGCCGAAAAAGCTGAAGCGCGGGCCGAAATTGCGCCCGCCCTGCGAACAGACCGCCCCCAGAGCGAATCCAATGCTGCTGAGTCGCAGGTGGAGGAGTTGTTCTCTCCTCAGATCATACAGCTTGGCGGCGTGCCCGCCCCACCAGGGGCGCAGGGGCGGCAGGGACGCGTCTGGACCTTCGACCCTGCGCGAGGCGAAGGTTTTTATTGGTACTTCGCCGTTGAAGAGGGGCTTGCTGTCGGGGCGTTCACATTCACCCTGCACAAGGATGGCGGCTTTGCCTGCGACGCGCCCGACTGCTGGTACTTCGGCTCGTATTCGCACACAATGCTCCCCTACCTGGGCACCTGTGAGGAGGGACCTGATCGAACGGTTGTCGGTCACATATGGAAACGACGGCCCTACTACCAGCCCGTGCACGCGGGCGAACGACTCGGCGAAACCTTTGTCGCGCTTCTGCCCTCAGGTTTGCGTGCGGTGAGCCTTGAACTTAGCTGCGACCCCGTGGTGCTATCGTCGGCCATCGGCGCGCTTGATGGCTCCGCTTGCCCAGCCGGCCTCGCTGCGCTGCTCGACGACCTGCGGCGTGCTCGACCAAGCGCCGTCACGGCGCGAGCTTACTACCGCAGCAAGATCATTGAGGCGTGCTCCCTGATTGTGGACTGGCGTTTTGCGAACAACCGAATGGGTCTCGAGCATCTGTCGGAAGAGGATGTGCGTACTCTCGCGCGGGCGCAGCGACTGTTACAGCATAACCTCCACCGCGTTGTGAGTAGTGATGAACTCTGCCACGAAGCGTGTGTCGGTGCCACGAAACTCGCGCGCCTTTTTCGCACATCATGTGGGTTGTCGCCTGGCGAATACGCGCGCGAGCTGCGTATGGAACGCGCGTGCGATCTTTTGGCCGATACCGACCTGCCTCTTTCTGCTGTGGCAGAGCAGACGGGCTTCGCCCGACAGGGAAGTTTTTCCGAGGCATTCCGTGCCCGATTTGGCACAACGCCGCGCTCCTGGCGCTCAGCGGTAAAAGCGGTGCGGGCGCCTAGGCAAAACCATTCTTGAAGGTTCATGAATTGCGACGCGACATCGTCTGAGTAACACCTATTTGCCAGAGCATTTGTATTATCTGATAACCGATGCTCACACAGTATGATTCAAGTATGACAAAACCAACAGACAACCGCTCTTCTCATGGCTCATCCCCTTCCCCCTCGCGGGGGTTGGTTGTGTTTGGACGCTGGGCGCTGGTGGTGGCTGGCGTGGTGGCTATTGCGCTCGGGTTTGTGACATCGTCCGCGCTTGTGCGCGCTGTGGTGTTCGCAGGGCTGGCGTTTCTGCTGGCGAATGCGCTCTTCCAGCATATGCCGCTCAGTCGTGCGTGCATGGCTGCGGCCGCCATCGCGCTCCTGTTCGGTGCAGCTGTGTCTCTCTATCGCCTGTTCACCTGGGACATGGGCCTTGCCAGCTGGCTTCCCGACGCCCTTGGCGCACTCGTAGGCGCCGCGATATCCTACCCCGTTCTCAAGCGCATCAACCGCGTCATGAATTCCTAAAAGGTGCCCCTTCCTCTTCCCTTCCGCGTGTTTTCTGGTACCGTGCCTTACAACACGCGTTTCGAGAAGGGTGCTTCAGCATGCGCATACTTATTGTGGAGGATGACGCGACCATTGTGGGTAGTTTGACGGAATTGCTGCACCGCGAAGGGTATGAAACCGCAAATGCCGCGCGGCAGGACGAGGCGGTGGAGTTGCTGTGCGCGGGGGCGTTTGATTTGGCGCTGGTGGATGTGGCGCTCGCGCAAGGCAACGGATTTGCGGTGTGCGCGGCGGCGAAGGCGGCCGATCCAGCGCCGGCGGTTATCTTTCTGACGGCTTCCGATGATGAGTACAGCACCGTGGCGGGCCTCGATATGGGGGCCGATGACTACATTGCCAAGCCCTTCCGCGCTCGCGAGTTGCTCTCGCGCATCAAAAGCGTGCTGCGGCGTGCGGGTGGTGCAGCGGCGGCCACGGTGCGTTTGGGCGATGTCGAGATTGACCCCGCGGCGGCCGTCGTGCGCAAGGCGGGGTGCGAGGTGGCGCTCACGGCGCTTGAATACCGACTGCTGCTTCTATTCGCGCAGAGACAGGAACGGCTCGTCACGCGCGAGCATGTGCGCAACGCCATCTGGGACAGCGCCGGCGAATACGTAAGCGACAACACGCTGAATGTGTACATAAAACGCCTGCGCGACAAGATTGAGGACGACCCGGCCGACCCGAAGCTGGTGCTCACGGTGCGCGGCCTGGGCTATAAGGCCGGACCAGGAGCCGGAGCGTAAGGGGACGCGCATGAACCTACTGAGGAACCGCACCTTCGCCGCCGAATTAGCGCTGATGGCCGGCGTACTGGCGATACTCGCCGCACTCGCTTGGCTGCTTTCCGGGCCGCAGACAAGCCTTTGGGTGCTTGGCGCGGGGGTGGTAGCCTGCGCGCTGTTCTGGGCGTACTCGGTGCAGCGCTTCCAGGAGATCGCCCAGTTAGCTGCGGAGGTTGACGAGATACTGCACGGTGGGAGGCGTATTGACTTCTCGGATTATCGCGAAGGCGACCTTGCCGTACTCAAGAACGAGCTGACGAAGATGACCTCCGCACTCGCAGGCGCAAACGAACACCTCAACCAGGAGAAACAGGCGTTAGCCAACGCGCTAGCCGATGTGTCGCACCAGATCCGCACGCCGCTCACGGCTATCAGCTTACTGGTGCCCACTATCGAGGACGCCCAAAGCGAAGCCGAGCGCGCTCGCGCGCTGCGCGAGCTGGAAGGCCTCGTCGACCGCGTGGGGTGGCTCGTAACCACCCTGCTTAAGCTGGCGAAGGCCGACGCGGGTGCCATTCGCGTGCAAGCGGTTCCCGTCGATGTGGCGCGACTCGTGCATGACGCGCTGGCTCCGCTCGCAGGCGCGCTCGACTTGCGGGGCATCACGGTGCAGGTGGACGTGCAACCCGGCGCGACATTCACCGGCGATGCCGCCTGGTCCGCCGAGGCGCTGGGCAACGTGCTGAAGAACTGCATGGAGCACACGGCCACCGGCGGAACCATCCGCATCAGCGCCACCGAAGATGCCGTGGCCCTGCGGCTGCGCGTGGTTGACACCGGCCCCGGCATCGCGCCCGAGGACCTCCCCCACCTGTTCGAGCGCTTCTATCGTGGCGCCGGCTCCGAGGGCTTCGGCATTGGCCTCTCGCTTGCCCAAGCGCTGGCCACCGCCCAAGGCGGCACCCTCCGCGCCAGCAACAACCGCACCACCTCCGGCGCGCGCTTCGACTTCACCTTTCCCAAGATGGTGGTGTAAAGAAATAGATCGTTTCAGTTTATCGGACGAAAAATTGGAAGTTGGGAGATTTTGCTACATGGAAGTTGATTTGAAAAAATTAGAGAATACCTTGAATGAGGCTGAAGTCATTTATTTATCAACAAGTTTGAACGATGTTGTTTCTTCCAGACCCGTTAGTCCAGTAAATATTGGATTGCGACTATTCATTAGAACATCAGCCGCTACGAGAAAAGCAAAAGAAATGACGGCTAATTCTCATATTGCCGTGTGCGTTGGAAATTTCTATTTTACAGGTTACGCAAAGACGCTCGGTTCTGCGCTCGATGAGAGTAACAGTAAAATAAAGGAAGCCTATCTCATGCGTTATCCTGATTCATTTAGTAAGGAAGATGAATTTATTCAAACCGATGAAGTGTTTTTTGAATTGTCCATCACAAAGGTTTCAGAATGGATGTATGAAAATGGTGTTCCCGTTGGATTTGCGGAACAAACGATAGGTTAAATTCCAGTTTCCGCGTGCCAACAAAACGATGTGAAAACCTTCGGGTTTTGTAAGGGCGGAGCCGCATGCAGTTTCGCCTTAGTTTTTATGGGGGGCAGATTTGTGTATCCCGTTTTGTAGGGCTTTCTCTCGCTTCTGAAGGTAAAGTGACTATTCTGTAATGCGGGTTTCACGCCGGGGCAAGGGTGGGGTGGCAGACTGGTTGGTAGACCTCCCAGCGAGAAAGGCATACCTATGGACATTCTGACCATCGAACATCTCACGAAGGTGTACGGGCAGGGGCACACGGCCCTCAAAGCGCTTGACGACGTGTCGTTGAACATCACGCAGGGCGAGTTTACGGCCATTGTGGGCTCGTCGGGCTCCGGCAAGTCCACGCTGTTGCACCTGATGGGCGGCGTGGATCGGCCCACTTCGGGCACCGTGCGGCTGGCGGGTGCCGACGTGTACGCGCGCTCCGACGAAGAACTGGCCGTGCTGCGTCGCCGCGAAGTGGGGCTGGTGTATCAGTTCTACAACCTCATTCCCGTGCTGAACGTGGTGGAGAATATGACGCTGCCCGTGCTGATGGACGGTCGCCCGGTGAACGAGGAACGCCTGAACACGCTGCTCGACGGCCTGGGATTGCGCGGCCACGAGCGCTTCCTGCCGAACCAGCTTTCGGGCGGCCAGCAGCAGCGCGTGGCCATTGGGCGCGCCCTCATGAACGCGCCGGCCGTGGTGCTGGCCGACGAGCCCACCGGCAACCTCGACTCGCGCAACTCGCGTGAGATCATGGGCCTCTTGCGCGACTCGAACCGCCAGTTCGGGCAGACGCTCGTGGTTATCACACACGACGAGGACATCGCGTGCGCGGCCGACCGTGTGATCGCCATCGAGGACGGGCGCATTGCCTCGGACGAGAGGCGGCGCTAAATGGCTGGCATCTTCACGCGTTTCACCTTACGGTCGCTCGCGAAGAACCGCGTGCGCACCGCCGTTACCGTGGCAGGCATCGCGCTTTCCACAGCGCTGTTGGCTGCAGTACTAACGAGCGTGGCAAGCGTGCAGGCGGGCCTCTACGAACGCACGGCAGACACCGAAGGCACGTGGCAAATCTTCGCACGGGGCGTATCTGAGCAAACCGTAGCGAATCTCGCGGCCGACGATCAAGTGGTTGACCTGGCCCTCATGCGCGAACGAGGCATGGCGAAGCTTTCCGAGGCGGAAGCGGAGTACATTGGCTCCTACGTGGCCGTGCGCGAGTTGCCAGCCGTGGAGAAGGGGTTGTGGGAGACTGACGGCATGACGCTGGCGCAGCTGCCCGATTTGATTGAAGGCCGCATGCCCGAAGCCCCCAGCGAGATCGTGCTGCCGGACTACAGCCGTGGGCAGGAGCTGGAAGGCGCCGGTGCTCGCAGCGGCGGCCCGCTTGCGGTGGGCAGCACGCTTGAACTTGACCTGGGCACTCACATGATAAAAACCGACGACGGTACGATTGCTACAGGGAGCTTCGAGGTGGAACCCGTATCCGATGACGGCGAACCTCAGAGCGAGATCGTTGATGCCCAGCCGCAAACCTTCACAGTGGTAGGGTTCTATGAGCGCCAGCCTCCCTTCGGCGGTGACTATTACACCACATCAGCTTCTTCCATTGTGGCGTTGACCGTCTCTGGCGACACCGAGGAAGGCGCTCTTGCCGCCTATGCCACCACACGTGGTGTGACCAGCCTCGATGCCATGAAAGAGCTCGCGACCACAGCCGGTGCCTCAGATTCAGACGCAACCATCTACCACACGAACCTCTTCCGCTACCAGGGCATCGACGTCGGCAATCCCATCTGGGGAACGCTTTGGATGGTTGCCGCGGTGCTGGCGGTGGTGATTGTGGTGGCGTCGGTGTCGCTCATCTACAACGCATTCGCCATCTCGGTGGCCGAGCGCACGCGGCAGTTCGGGCTGTTGGCCTCGCTTGGCGCGTCGAAGCGACAGCTGCGCCGCAGCGTGCTTGTTGAAGCGCTGGTGCTTGGTGTGATAGGCGTGCCGCTGGGCCTTGCGCTGGGTGTGGCGGGGACGGCGGGTGTGTTCGCCGTAACACAGGAGGCATTTGCCACGATGTTTGGCAACGAGACGGGTCTTTCCGTGCAGGTAGAACCGTTTGTGATGGTTGTGGCCGCGGTGCTTTCGCTGGCAACCTTGCTGGCAAGCGCGTGGATTCCCTCCGCTCGCGCGGCACGCGTATCCGCCGTGGACGCTATCCGGCAGACGCAGGACGTCCACCTCTCGAAGCGCGCCGAGCGCAAGGGGCAGCCAGCGCGGACGGCACGTCGGTGAAGCTGGGGCTTGCCGGCCGTCTGTTCGGCATCCCCGGATTCGTGGCGCACCGCAACCTTTCCCGCTCCACCGCGCGCGGGCGCACGGTGGTAACGTCGCTCGCGGTGAGCACTGTGCTTATTGTAACCACCGGCAGCTTGGCGGTTGCCATGGACCCCATCATGGAACGAGCCCAAAGCAGTGGTGGAGCCGGCAGCGGCGCGGATGTGATTGTGTCGGCACACATCGACTATTCAAGTGCGAGCAACGATGCCATGCTGTCCGACCATGTGGAGGACCTCGACCACTTCCTTGCGGATGCGCGCACACTCGACGGCGTTGAGTTCCTTGGCTCGGCGCGCCAGGGTCAAACCGAGGTAGTTATCCCTGGTGACATGATTACCACCGAAGCACGCGAGGTGCGCGAAAGTCTTGACACCGAGCAGATGCCGTCGTACTACCCACGTAGTTTCGGGAAGAATGGCACCTATTATGGCGATGCCACGCTGTTCTACGTGGATGATGCGTCGTGGCGTAAGCTCGTGAATGAGCTGGGGCAGGACGAGAGCGCCTTCGCCGATCCGGCACACTTGCGTGCTCTTGGCCTCAATACGTTCAACAACGTTCTGTCGGACGGCACGTACGTGTCCACCAAACCGTTCGCGAACGTCGGTGCCGTTTCGCTGTACACAATTCAGGATAGAGAGGGCTTCTTATCAATCGGAATGAGCGAAGGCGACGATGGTTTGCCGGCTGTGGCTTTCATTAACACTCAAGCCGATACCGACTACGATATAAAGATGCTGCCCGCGTCCGAAGTGGCAACATCGATAGCGCTGGAGGTGGCCGCGCTCACCGAGGACGAGCCGGCCGTGCTCAATACCATGGCTGCGAGCAGCCGCTTCCCCGCTTTCATTCTACCCGAAAGCGCGGCGGCCGGTGGCAGCGAGAGCCCGCTGACTTACGGAAACGCCAGCTTCTCGTTCAAGGCGGACGATCACGCGAAGGCTGCCGAAGCGCTCGAAGCGCTGGGCGCTACCTACAGCGGGGTCACGTTTAATGTGGCGGACATCACCGAAAGTTCGCGGCAGAACCGCTTGATGATGCAAGCCATGCAACTGTTCGTGCTGTGCTTCTCGGTCATTACGGCGCTCATTGCGGTGGCGAATGTGTTCAATACGCTGGCCAACAGTATCATCCTGCGCACCCGCGAGTTCGCCGTGCTACGCTCAACCGGCATGGGCAACCGCGCGTTCGCCCGTATGTTGGCCTACGAATGCGCAAGCTATGCGGTGCGCGGGCTGGTTATCGGCCTGGTAATTGCCATTGCGGTGGCATATGCGTTGTACTTGGCCACGACACAGTCGTTCATGGGGCTTGCATTCACGCTACCCTGGCCCTACCTTGGTGCCGCCGTGGCCGTAGTTTTGGTGGTACTTGCGCTGAGTGTAGCCTACGCTCTCCACCGCGCTCGCGCCGGTAGCATCGTGGAAGCGCTGCGCACGGATGCCATTTAGTAGGTTGATTTAACAGTTGCCGAGCAGTACGTCGTCCAGGTGGCAGCGTGCTACGGCGGCCAGGCGCTGCAACGTGGCCACCGGTGTGGGCGGCCGGTCAAGCATCCGGTGGCTCGGGAAGAAGCGCGTGAGATGCAGCGGGATGGAAGGGTCGAGCAAGGCGAGCCAAGATGCCGCCCGCTCGATCTCTTCCTCGCTGTCGTTGAGGCCGGGGATAACGAGGGTTGTCACCTCTACGTGGCAGGTGGACAATGCTGAAAGTGCCCCTCAGTCACAACGAGCCTCCCCTCCCCGGTCGTGACGCACCACCTCAAAGCGATACAGTTCCACGTCGTTGTCACCAGGATGAATGCCCGCCTTGCGTTTAGCTATGGCTACCTGGTCTTCTACCGTGTCGACACCTTCCAAGTCCGGCAGCAGCAGCCCGCGGCGACTCCCCTTTTCCACGATGACACCCCAGCACGTGGGGTTCAGCTCATCCAAAGAACTCACCGGCATGGCCGGGAACAGTACGTCGACCGAATACGAAAGCGCATCCAACTCATCTTCGCGCACCGGGGCAAAACGTGGGTCTTCGCTCGCCGCCAGCGCTCCGTTGCGTATAATTTCTTCAGCCACGCAGGCGGTAGAGGCATCAATCGTGCCAATACATCCGCGCAAGTCGCCGCGCTCATGCAGCGACACAAAGACACCCGCACGCTGATCCACCAGTTCAGGCGGCAGTCCGTCGGGCAGAGCAAGAGGGCGTCCCGTGCGCACATACGCCTCAACCGCACGACGCGCCAGAGCTACGAACGGGTCAACGCGAGCCTCAGCCGCTTCATCAAGCGTTTCGCGTACGTCGGCTTCTTCATCAACGGCCGCCTGCACCGCGTTGTCACCCTGCGCGCCCTTCACCTCAAACGCCGCCACGGCATAGCCCACGCCGAACGGACCCTCGTAGCTCAAAAGCTCATGCGTACACGCAAGACCGTCCAGTGCGCCCGCCATAATCTGGAATGAACGCAAGCCACATTCGGCGGCTTCTTCCAAAAACGCCCCATCATAATGGAACAGTCCCTCGAGATCGCCCGCATCCAACAGCCGCGTCACGTCGCGATCGAACACGGGGCCTTCCGGCGCATATCCATACGGCCCGTCCGCCTTCAGCTTGTGAGACAAATCCCCACTCGCTATGAGCACGGTAGTGCGATTCAAATCGCGCGCCGCCTCGGCAATGCAACGACCCAGTTCACGATGGTCGGCCGCCGCAAGCCCTGACAACCCCGCGCGTACCAGCTGGTAGCCGCCATACTGTTCATTCACGAAATACAGCGGCACAAACGTGGCGTGATCCAGCTCCCCGTCGTGCATGCCGCTGCCGCAGATGGGGACACCCCGACCGCGCGCACACGCCGACACGGCGGAGGCATACTGCTGGTCGTAGGGCACCGTCATGGACGCGTCCCACGCGCCAAAATTTCCCATATCGCCATGGGCGGCGTCTCCCGTGGACACGTGGAAGCAGTCATAGAACGCCGGCGCATGGGGCGAGACAACCACAATGGTGTCGGGCGCGTGCGCGGCAATGCGGCGCGCCACCTCCTCATACGCATCAATCGTGTGCTGAATCGCGCGCTCTTCCCCTCGCCCGACGGCGGGAATAATGAGCGGCGGATGGGGAACGACGTAAGCCGCGACGATACTCATAGGAGATCCTTTCACGAGGCGGACGCTCTTCGTTTATTGTAGCACCGCGCTAGCCGCCGAGGTGCACCTCACGCTTCAAGACGTAGCGAAGCACCAGATAATAGGCTATGCCAATAACCATCCAGGTTACGCCGAGAATTTTCGCCGGCACATCAAGGCTCCACCACGTATAGCCAATTACTGCGATACCGCACAGTGGCACCAACAAATGCGCCACCCAGCGTCCGTCACGCTTTTTCACGAAAAAGTAGCCAATCACGGTGACGTGCAGCAGTAAAAACGCCGTGAGTGCGCCGAAGTTGACGAAGAGGGAGATGGTGTCCGAGCCCATCTGCCCAAACGTCAGCACCAACACCAGCGTAAGTACGCCCACGAAAATAGATGCCACATACGGCGTGCGGTACTTCGGATGCACCTTCGCAAGCGCATGCGGCAGTCCACCGTCGCGCCCCATGGCGAACAGGATGCGCGACACCGCTGTCTGCGCCGCAAGGGCTGTGAAGATGCCCCACGACAACGCCGTGGCCACCGCGCACACCACGTAGAGCCAGCGCCCTCCCACCAGCTGCGCCACCAGGTAGAACGCATTACCTTGGTTGTGAGCGAACACCGCGCCATCAGGGCTGATGCAGCCCGCGATGTAGGTTTGCAGCACAAACAGCCCGCCCACAATGGCAAGCGACGCCATCATGGCACGGCTTGGGCCCCGCCGGCCATCCTTGGCTTCTTCCGACAGGGTTGCAATGCCGTCAAAACCTAGAAACGACAGCACACCGAGCGATACCGCGCTCATGACCAGGTTCGGGTCAAACGTGGCCGGGTTGTAGAAGGGGTCAAGTGAGAATCCGTGCGACGCGGGGTCGGTGAGCAGCCACCGCACACCCAGTACCACAAAGATGGCAAGCACCAGCAACTCCAGCACAAGCGCGACGCGGTTCACAATGTCAGTGAGCGCAATACCGCGCACGTTCACAAACGTGTTCGCCACCACAAACACGATGGAGAACACCCAGGGCGGCACCTCGGGCACGAGCCCGGAGAGTGCCGTCGAGGCCACCACATACATGAGCAACGGGATAAGCAAATAGTCCAAAAGCAGCGTCCATCCCGACACGAAACCAATGCCTTTTCCCAGGCCACGTGAGGTGTAGGCATACACCGACCCCGACACGGGCCACTCGCGAATAAGCATGCCGTACGAAAGCGCGGTGAACACCATAGCGAGCGTACCCACCAGATACACCAGCGCGGGCATCCCGCCCGATTCCGAGAACACGCCGCCATAGATGCCAAACGGCGCGATGGGCACCATGAAGATGAGGCCATACACAATCATGTCCGGCACCGTGAGCACACGCTTCAGCTGCTGCTTATAGCCAGATCCCTGGTTGGATTGCTGGTTTCCCGCGCCCGACGTCGACGCGGATGCCGACGTCGAGGGGTCAGCGGTGGTACTTGCCGCATGCTTCGCCACCTTGTGCTGCGCGCCCGTTCCCATGCGCGGCTCCTTCCGAGTCATCAATTAGCACGCAGCCCCAAGCCACGCACCCCGTCCGACCCACTTTAGCCGCACCAGCCTCCGCCTCCAACGGCACCCCGCACGCTGTTGACCAGCCGTAGCGCCCCTGATAGGTTCTAATGACGAAGGAAAAAGAGAGAGGAAGTCACTTTACTGCGCAACAAGTTCCCCCGATAGAGCATACAAAAGCGCCCCAACAATAATAATGACCAGACAAGCCGCCATATCCCTTTCAACTGGCACCGAGGCAAACCGCGGCACCAGACGAACAAGGGGACGTCGATCTGATAGCGTAAAAAGAAACGGTCCGATCATGAGCAGCGCTATACTGCCATAAGCCATGAGGCGCGCCCACAAAGTTGAACCCATCTGAATCGACTCAGCAGAGGGGTTAATAGCACTGTTAAATGCCGCCACACAAAAGAAGGCAAAGAAAAGAACAAGGGCCACATCCCAGATAACGCCAACGGGAAACGGAATACGCGCAAGAAAACTTCCGAACACGGTGCGCGGGACGCGGCTCCCCTTTACGCGGCCAGAAGGAACTATGGGCTTTTCGCCGTCACTGCCTCCTGTGGAGGTAAGCGTGGTTTGCACGGTGGGGTTGAAAGAACCGCTGGCTCCTGAGGCAAAGCGTGGCACTTCATAGGCTGCGGACGCAGTGCCCAAAAACGCACTGTCGGGCACCACGGTTGCCGCCGCTTCGCAGAACGCGCGCTTCAGCTCGGATGCGCTCGCAAACCTATCAGCTGGATCGAACGCAGCGGCACGTTCTATCACGGCGCGAAATGGCTCGGGCAGCCCTTCTTCCCGAAAGTCCGCTTTACGCGCCTTCGCATCAGGCGTTTTTTCGGTTAGGCAGAAATAGAGCAGCATTCCAAGCGCATACACGTCCGAACGCACATCGGTTTGACCGAACCCAAACTGCTCAGGCGGCGCGTAGGCCCTCGTCCCGAAGTGGCGCGTGTCTTCGTCAGAGTCTTCCTTGAACGCACGGGCGATGCCAAAATCAATGATAGTCATGCTATCGCGCGACAACATGATATTGGAAGGCTTGAGGTCACGATGGATAAGTGGCACATCAAACCCTTCGTGCAGTTCGGTCACCGCATCACAGAGGCGCGGAAAAACGTCACACGCAAGCGCGATGGAGGGGTCGCAGCGATACACCACTTCAGCCAAGGTCTCGCCACCCACGTACTCCATCACCACGACAAGCTTTCCGCCCACGTCGTAGCAATCCATAATGTGCGGCAGATAGCGAAAGCGGCGCCCAGCCTTTTGAGCTGCACAGATACGCTCATACGCAATCCCAAGCCCCGCGTCTCGGTCAATGGCCTTGCGAACGAAGGGGCCTAATTCTGCCCCATTTTCGCCCTTGAAGTACACGCGTTCCGTGGTTTCAAAGGGACTGCTTTTCAGCACGACGTCTGTCCGGTAGCAGGCATCGCGCGCAAGGGTATCGAGGTGTTCGGCAAGTTCGTCAGACATAACAGCAGTATGGTACCAGAAGCCGCACAGTACGCGTCGCGCGAACCGCCAAAGCAGCTGCGGCGCCCAGAGCTTTCAGCAAATGGTGTCCTCGCCGAAGCGGTAGAGTTCTTCGTCGGTCTTTTGGAGGGTGTAGCCGTGGTCGAGGCAGAAGATAATGATGGCGTCGCGGCGGTCTTTGCAGTAGAGCTGGTTTGCGCCGGCAGCTTGCAACAGCCGGTCGGCTTCCTTTAGTGTGAGTCCCATGGCGAACGCAAGCTGCAACACCTTATTGCGCGAAGCGCCGCGCTGCCCCATGAATATCTGATACCCAAACGTGTCATTAAGCCCCGCCTTGCGTACGATGTCTGATCGCTCAAACCCCTTTTCGTCAAGCAAATACTGAAGATACTCCGAAAGGCTGCGCTTAGTCAGCCGATGCCTCTCAGCAAAACTACGCGGATCAGGAGCCGCCAACAACTCCTGAAGCAGTTCTTCAGTTAAAGGCTCTCTCACGCGCCGTTTCCTTCTTTTCTTTGGTTGAGGGTTTCGTTTCATGGTATCAGATCGATGTAACAAGGGCGTTGGAGCAGCACAACGCCCTTGCACACACTTCTCTACGCCTGAGCGACGGAGAACGTTTTTTCTGCAAGTACTGCGTCACTAAAGCTAATAAGTTCGGTGCATTCCACGCTCACATCAGACTGATCGTCAAGTAAATACGCCCACTGTACTGTAGTAGTGGCACCCGGCTTGATCTCATTCATCGTGCTTTGGCTATCGATATCATTCACGATTGCCGAATCAAGTTGCACCCCATTCTGAAAACACTTTGCAGAAATAGCTACAACAAAAGACGTTGCTTTTTCTGAATTATTCGCAAACGTATAGGTGACAACGATAGCAGGTTTTCCAGAATAATCCGAAGTCACCTGACAATCATCGATTGTGACCGCATACTTTGAATCAGCTTGTTCCTGCTGCTGAGCAGGCTCGGGAGGTGTGGGATCGGAAGTTTTTTCATTTTCCACTGAAGATCCTCCGGATGAACAGCCGAACAGCATCATGCATCCGGCCAACGAGGCCGCGAGCACCACCCTGGCGATAGACTTTTTCATAGCACATCTCTCCTTCGTGTAAGTAAATCCCCTTGTATGAGTAGCTTCTTCGAAGCAGCAACCATGCTAGTGAAATGCAAGGGTGGATTCATTAGCTGCCAGCTAAGTTCTCGCAGACGGCAAGCATGACGAAGGCCCGCGTGAGGCGGGCCTTCTGGGGAAGTGCGGTTGGTGTTTGCTATCGCTTAGAAGTCGATGGTGTCGGGGTCGAGGCCGCTTTGGCCGAGAGGGTCTAACTCGTCGATGCGCTGGAGGTCTTCGTCGGTGAGATTGAACCAGAAAATGCGCGCGTTTTCCGAAATGCGGCTTGCGTCCGTGGACTTCGGCAGCGGGATAGCGCGACGCTGGAGGCACCAGCGCAGGCACAGCTGCGCCACCGTGCAACCGTAGCTGGCAGCGATGTCGATGAGCAGTTGGTTTTCAAGCACGCGTCCGCTGCCGAGTGGCGACCACGCCTCCACCACGATGTTGTGGCGATTGCAGAAATCGCGCGTGACCTCTTGGTTGCACCCGGGGTGGAGCTCAATCTGGTTCACCATGGGCAGTATTTCCGCCGCATCCATGAGGGGCTCCAGGTGATGCGGCTTGAAGTTGCTCACGCCGATTGCGCGCACCTTGCCATCCAGGTAGAGCGACTCAAGCGCCCGCCACGTTTCCTGATTGGTGCGCTGCCAATCGGCATCCGCGCCCTGAGCGGCCGGCCAGTGGATGAGGTAAAGATCCAGGTAATCGAGGTGAAGCTTGGCGCGCGATTCTTCGAACGCCTTCAACGTGGCATCATAACCACGGCTGTCGTTCCACACCTTCGTGGTGACAAACAACTCTTCGCGCGGAATGTCGGCTGTGGCAAGAGCCTTACCCACCGTCTCTTCATTGCCGTACGCTGCCGCTGTGTCGATGTGACGATATCCGTCGGCGAGCGCCTGATGCAACGCCTCAAGCCCCGTCTCGCCATCAGGCATTTTCCACGTTCCAAAGCCCACGCAGGGAATGCTATATCCGTTGCGCATCTCAATGCGATCCTTCGCACTCTGTAATTCCGCCATAGTGCCTCCTCTATCACAGGCGCCGACACACCGCCAAGCGCCATCCATCACAACAGGACAACGATACGACCCCTGAGCAAGCAGTCACCGAACTGTGCGAAGATTGTTGGTGAAGAGAAACGCGAACGTTACTCGTCGATGAGGTGGCGGGTGGCTTTGAGGTGGGCGCGGTGGCGTTTGTCGGCGAGGCGACGTTCACGGGCGTGGCGAGAAGGCTTGGTTGCACGGCGCACCTTGGGAGGCACTGCGCGGCGAGTGAATTCGGCGCGCAGCTTCTGAAGGCAGAGCTGACGGTTGCGAAACTGGCTGCGCGATTCACGTGACACTACCGTTATGCCACTTGGCAGGTGCGTCATACGCACGGCAGAGTCTGTAGTGTTCACGCACTGTCCACCGGGGCCGCTTGCACGGAACGCCTGAATCTCACAATCACGCTCAAGTTCGTCAAGCGGAAGCGCCGCCCAACAGGCAAAGTCTCGATATGTCGGATGGTTCGATTCCATGCCTCTATCATAGCACGCACAGTGTACCCCGATGCTTCACGTGAAAATCGTTCGTTGTCTGTCACCGCAAATCACGCAAGCCAAAGAGCACAAGAGAGACAGGGAACAACCCGTAGAAGTCCAATCCGCGACGGCGCGAGATGCCCAGTCCCTTTAGAGGTGAGATCCGCGCAGCCGCCAGGCAAAGAACGCAATAATGACCTGCGTTTTCGCGCTTCGCGCGAACGGCGCTCTGGAGAACGCCGCTACGGGGGTTATCCCTATCGCAAGACAATGCCTACAAGCCAGCCAGCCCGCGTCGTAAGGTAAAGGATGCGAGAAAAGTCGTGGCGTAATAGCCAGCGTGAAGTGCGTCACACTTTTGTGCAGCGGAAAGGGGGCTTTTGTTACAGCCCCCTGAACCTGCCGCTAATCTTTGATGCCGTCGTTGGTGCGGATTAGTTTGCGTTTGATTTTGCCGCCGATGGTTTTGGGGAGTTCGTCGGTGAATTCGACAACGCGCGGGTACTTGTAGGGCGCGGTCGTCTTCTTTACGTGGTTCTGAAGCTCTTTCACCAGTTCATCGGAGGGTTCCCAGCCTTTTGCCAGCACGACGGTGGCTTTGACCACCTTGCCACGGATGGGGTCGGGTGCGGCGGTGACGGCGCATTCCACGACGGCGGGGTGCTCGATGAGCGCACTTTCCACCTCGAAGGGGCCGATGCGATAGCCCGAGCACTTGATGACGTCGTCGTTGCGACCCACGAAGAAGCAGTAGCCATCCGAGTCGCGCCACGCCATGTCGTGCAGGTTGTAGTACTCCCCACCCACAGCCTCACGCGTGCGCTCTTCGTCCTGGTAGTAGCCCACAAACAGACCTGGCGGGTAGGCCTCTTTGAGACCAGTTACGCAAATGGCGCCCTCTTCGCCATCGGGCACTTCCTGACCGTCGTCATCCAGCAGCTTGATGTTCAGCAGCGGAGACGGCTTCCCCATGGAGCCCGGCCGCGGCTCAATCCACGGGAACGTGGCCAGCAGCACAGGACCCTCCGTCTGACCGAAGCCCTCGCGAATCTTCTTGCCGGTCAGACGCTCCCACGCAAGCGTAACCTCGGCATTCAGCGGCTCGCCGGCCGTGGCAAAGTTGTGCACGCTCGACAGGTCGTAGGCGCTCACGTCCTCCTGCAGCATAAAGCGATACATCGTCGGCGGCGCACAGAAGGTAGTCAGTTGGTAGTCCTGAATCTTTTGCAAAAGCTTCGTCGGCACGAATTTGTCCATGTCATAGGCGAAAATGGTGGCACCGGCAATCCACTGGCCGTAGATCTTACCCCAACCAAACTTCGCCCAACCACTGTCAGTCACAGACATGTGGAGCATGTTTTCCTCCACCTGCAGCCAATACTTCGCCGTGATGATGTGCCCCAGCGGATGTGCAAAGTTGTGGCACACCGCCTTCGCCATGCCGGTGGTGCCGGAAGTGAAGTAGATGAGCATGATGTCTTTCGACGTGACACCCGCCTCACCCGTCGGGCGCTCGAATTCGTCAGACTCGCCCGCAATCAACTCATCAAACGGCGTCCATCCCGCGCGCTCCCCCGCCACAATGATGCGGTTCTCAATGGAGGGCGACTCGGGCAGCGCCTCTTCAGTCTGCCCACACACGTAGTCGTCATTCACGCACACCATCATCTTCACCTGTGCGGAGTTGGCGCGATACGCGATGTCCTTCTTCGTGAGCTGCAACGACGCCGGAATAATGGTGGCTCCCAGCTTGCAAAGCGCCACCGCACACACCCAATACTCCCAGCGACGACGCAAAATCATCATGACCACGTCACCCTTGCCGATGCCCAGCTTACGGAAAGCATTAGCCGCCTGGTTCGACAAGCGAGACAGGTCGGTGAACGTAAACGTACGCTCGCCGTCGTGGTCATCGCACCACACCAGCGCACGCTTCTCCGGCTCGACGCGCGCCCACTCGTCCACCACGTCAAACCCAAAGTTAAACGCCTCAGGCACGTTGATCTGGAAGTTCTCGTAGAAGTCCTCGTATGAGTCGAAATCAATGCGGGGACAATACTTATTCAGGATGTAGTTCACTGGTCGCGTTCTTTCTCTCTATCTCACAGGTTGAACTTCTCATCAGGTTGTTAATGACAAGTTCGCCACCAACAAAGTGCAGAGCATGGCGGGTGAGGGACGCCGCGCGCAGATTCCGCACGAGCCGAAACGTCCGACGGACGTTTCGTGCGAGCTCAGGACTGCCCGAGCACGGCGTTCCTCACCCGCCATGCTCGTCCCGCAGGTCATTCAGCAATAATGGTGACGAACTTGGCAGGTACGTCTCCCCCACAGCGCTGTCCATGCGGATACTCCGGGTTGAAGTAAATGCTATCGCCCGCATTCAGTTCAAACTCCTTATCACACCAGGTCACCACTACAGTACCCTCAAGCACCAAGTTGAACTCCTGCCCGGTGTGCGTCACCAGTTTCGCAGGTTCATCGGAGGGGTCAAGCACCACCAGAAGCGGCTGCATAATCTTGCCGGTGTAGCGCCATGCGAGGTCTTCGAAGTGATAGCCGGGGTAGCGGTCCACCTCGCGACCTTCGCCGTTCTTTACCACCTGATAGGTGTTGAGTTTTGCCGCCGTACCGGTAAGAATCTCGGTGAACTCGACACCGAAGTGGTGTGCCATGTGATAAATGGCGGAGATGGGCACATCGTCACCCGTCTCTTCCCAGCGGACATACGTCTCCAAGGGTACCTCAAGTTCGGCCGCCATTTCTTCGCGCGTGACATCGCACGCCTCGCGGAGGCCTTTTATACGCAGGCCAATCTCGGCCAATTCAGCTACCATGAAGTTCCTTTCATCAATCACACGGTCTCCCAAACAAAAACTCGCAACTTTTCCTGCTGTCGCCGCTCGGGATCCTTCCCCTGCGGGACTAGCTTCGCGTCGCGACTCCGGCGCTTCGCGCCTCCGCTCAGGATGACAAGGGGTTACGCGTTCATGCCAATCTGTAGGGCCTTCTTGTTCATCTCGAGCATGGCGGCTTTGCTGGCGGGGACGCATTTCTCCATGGCTTTCCAGAGGGTTTCTTCTTCGCAGAAGTGCGTCTCGGCGTACAGCTTGCCGGCCATGATGATGTTCGCGAGCTTCTTGAAACCCGCCTCTTCGGCCAGCGCGGTGGCGGGAATGGCGCACATCTTCACGCCGGGGATCTCCGGAATGTTCAGGATGAGCGTGGAATCGGCCACCACAACGCCGCCTTCAGCCACGCTATGCTCGAACTTGTCGAGCGAAGGCTGGTTCATAGCCACGAGTGCATTCGGCGCCAGCACCAGCGGGCTGCCGATAGGGTCGTCCGACAGGCACACGCTGCAGTTGGCGGTGCCGCCGCGCATCTCAGGGCCGTACGAGGGCAGCCACGACACCTCACGGTCCTCAATGAGGCCGGCGTAGGCAATCAGCTTGCCGGCGAACAGCACACCTTGGCCGCCGAAGCCTGCGAGCACAATGTTCAGGTTGCAGCTCATTGCGCACTCCCTTCCGTCTGCGGAGCAGGGTTCGCAATAGGGCAGTCGGCCGCACGCGCCGCAGCAGCTTCCGCCGCATTCACAAAGCCATCGGCCACCACGTCTTTGTACACGCCCAGCGGATAGTACGGAAGCATGTTGGTGCGCATCCACTCAAACGAGTCTTGCGGTGTCAAACCCCAGTTTGTGGGGCACGTTGCCACCACTTCAACAAGCGAGTAGCCCACGCCGTCAATCTGATTCTTGAACGCCTTCTTGATGGCTTTTTTCGCCTTGCGCACATTGCGCGGGCTGTCCACGGTCACGCGCTCCAGGTACGCTACGCCATCAAGCGAACTCAGCAGCTCACACACGCGAATGGGGAAACCCGCCTGAGCCGTGTCGCGGCCGTAGGGCGAGGTTTGCGTCACCTGGTTCGGCAGGCTGGTGGGAGCCATCTGGCCGCCCGTCATGCCGTAGATAGCGTTGTTGATGAAGATGACCGTGATATGCTCACCGCGCGTGGCGGCGTGAATGGTCTCGGCCATACCGATGGAGGCGAGGTCGCCGTCACCCTGGTAGGCGAACACGACACCATCGGGATGCACACGCTTCACCGCGGTGGCCACCGCCGGGGCGCGGCCGTGCGCGGCCTCAATCATGTCGCAGCCGAAGAAGTCGTACGCCATAACCGAGCAGCCCACGGGCGCAACGCCGATGGCGTCGCCTTCCACGTCCAGCTCATCGAGGCATTCGGCCACCAGACGGTTCACAATACCATGCGAACAGCCGGGGCAGTAGTTTGTCACAACAGGCAACAGCGCATGGGGGCGCTCGAACACAACCTTCGTTTCCTTTTCAGCCATGGTCTACTCCCCTCCTTTCGCGATGGTTTCGTTCATGTCCTCAAGCTTGACCAGCACTTCAACCGGCGTCGGGATAACGCCACCGGTGCGGCCGAAGAATTCCACGGGGCGACGGCCCGCCACGGTCAGGCGCACGTCGTCCACCATCTGGCCCATGTTCATCTCAACGGAAAGGAACGCTTGTGCGGTGGGCACCACGGCCTCAATCGCATCCGTCGGGAACGGCCAGAGGGTAATCGGGCGAATGAGGCCCGCCTTCACGCCCTTCTCGCGGGCGGCAACCACGGCCGAGCGCGCCACGCGGGCGCTCGCGCCAAATGCCACCACCACGATATCGGCGTCGTCAACGAGGAAGGTTTCAGCACGCTGCTCTTCGCGCTCGATGGTTGCATAGCGCTCGTAGCGCTCGATGTTGAGGCGTTCCAGCTCGTCAGCGGTCAGATACAGCGAGTTCACCACGTTGTGGGCGCGCTGGTGTTTGTGGCCGGTGGTGGCCCACGGCTTCTCGATCTGCTCGTCGCGCGGCTCGGGCATGACCACGGGTTCCATCATCTGGCCCAGCATGCCGTCGGCCAGAATCATGACGGGCGTGCGGTACTTGTCGGCCACGTCGAAGGCCGTGTACACGTAGTCGGCCATTTCCTGCACCGTGGAGGGTGCGTACACCACCACGCGGAAGTCGCCGTGACCGAGTGCGCGCGTGGCCTGCCAGTAGTCGGCCTGCGACGGCTGAATGCCGCCAAGGCCAGGGCCGCCGCGCTGCACGTTGATAATAACGCCCGGCAAGTCGGCGCCGGCCATGTAGGAAATGCCTTCGCCCTTGAGCGAAATGCCCGGCGAGGAAGACGACGTCATGACACGCGCGCCCGCCGCCGCCGCACCGTACACCATGTTGATGGCCGCAATCTCGCTTTCGGCCTGCAAGTACGTGCCACCCACCTTCGGCATGCGCTTGGACATGTACGCCGCAAGTTCGGTCTGCGGCGTGATGGGGTAACCAAAGAAGAAGCGGCAGCCCGCGCGCAGCGCAGCTTCCGCCAGGGCCTCGTTGCCCTTCATGAGCACTTTCTCTGCCATGCCGTCCTACCTTTCCACCGTGATGGCCACGTCGGGGCACATCGTCGCGCAGGACGCGCAGCCCGTGCATGCATCCAGGTCGGTGCAGTACGCGGGGTGATAGCCCTTCGCGGTAATCTTGTCGTGGTCGAGCGCCATGATATGCTCGGGGCACGCGTCGACACACAGGCCGCACCCCTTGCAGAAGAAGTCGTCTACGCTAATGCTCGCCATGATTCGCCTCTCTTATCTCGTCCAGACACACAGGGTAACCCTCACGGGGTCCGGTGCGCTCTCAGTCTTATTGCCAGGGAGTTCTTACATATACTTGCACAGGATAGAGCGCGCAGGCCCCCTCATTCGGCGCAACGCGGGCGATTTCCCGGTCGGTGACCTGCGCGAGGCCGCTGGCGGGCACCGTCGTGCACACAAGGGGAAGCTCACACGCCTGCGCCACAGCTTCAGCAAAGGGAATGCCTTGCGCAATAGCGTCGCCGTCGGTGTCATCCTGAAGGTGCGTGTTGTTCACAATGCCGGTTGCACGCAGGTGGCACTTCGCCTCAATTTCGTGCAGGATGGCGGCTGCTTCCGCCGGCTCCTGCGTGAGATTGCGACTGCGGTTTACCACGTACAGCATCTCGTAGGGCCCGGCTGCCACCGTATTGGCGAAGCGACCAAGCGCCGTCGCGCCCACATCATCGCCACCCGCGTCGATGATAAGCACTTCTCTTTTTTGCCGTTCTGCGATAGGTGCAGGCTCATCGGGAGAACACACTGAAGCAGAGAGTGGCAACCACGAGCGCTGTGCCTGTTCAACGGCGGGCAGGATAGTTCCCGACAGACTCGGGCCGTCGAGGTTCGTGCCGGCGAACACGGGCGCAATGAGGCGCACACCGTGTTCGGCAAGCCGTGCGCGATAGTCGCTTGAGCGGAAAAACGGGTTCACTACATCAAGGTCAACGACAGTCACCGCAAACCCGCGCGTCGCTATATCGAACGCCAGATTCAGGGTGAGATTAGTCTTGCCTACCCCATAATGCCCGCAAATAACCACGACTGCTGTCAGTGTTATGGGAGGTCTTGAACTGGGCAAAGGCTTCAATCTATCGAAAGGCCCGCTGGAGAAAAAACGAGCAATCTCAGCTCCACTCATCTGGCCCTTGCCGCCCTTCGCCGTCACACCAAGCCCTCCGGAGCTTCTGCTTCGTCCACCTCGCGGATAGCGGCGCGGCGAATCTTGCCGTTCACGGTTTTGGGCAGGGCGTCCACGTACTCCACAATGCGCGGGTATTTATAGGGTGCCGTTCGCTTCTTCACCCAGGTCTGGAGCTCTTTAGTGAGCACATCGGTGCCCGCGAAGCCCTCGGCCAGTACGATGGTGGCCTTCACGGCCTTGCCGCGCACCGGGTCGGGCACGCCCGTAACGGCGCATTCGCGCACGGCCTCGTGTTCCAGCAGCACGCTTTCAATCTCGAAGGGCCCAATGCGATAGCCGCTCGACTTGATAACGTCGTCGTTGCGCCCGACGTACCAGAAGTAGCCGTCCTCGTCACACCAGGCTGTGTCGCCGGTGTGGTACCAACCGTCGTGCATGGCGGCCTCGGTTTTCACCGGGTCACGGTAGTATTCCAACATGATACCGGCAGCCTTCTGATGGATGTCGATGCACACCTCGCCCGTTTCGCCCGTGTCGCAGCGGCTGCCGTCGGCGCGCTGAATTTCCACGTTGTACAGCGGCACGGGCTTACCCATCGAACCGGGGCGCGGTGTGGAGCCCGTGAGGTTCGCAATGGTAAGTGGCGTCTCGGTCTGGCCAAAGCCCTCATAAATGGTGAGTCCCGTGTGCTCTTTCCAGAAATCGAACAAGTCCGGGTTCAGCGCCTCGCCTGCCGTGGTGGAGTACACGAGCGACGTGAGGTCGTAGGCGTCGATGTTCTCGGCCATCATCATGCGATACATCGTGGGCGGGCAGCAGAGCGTGGTCACGCGGTACTTCCCGATGAGCGAAAGAATTTCGGAGGGGTGGAAGCGGTCGAAGTCGTACGTAAACACGCACGCTTCCATGAGCCACTGGCCATAGTATTTGCCCCACACGGCCTTGCCCCAGCCCGTATCGGCGATGGTGAAGTGCAGGCCGTCGGGGTTCACGTTGTGCCAGTGCTTGGCCGTGACCAGGTGCGCAATGGCGTATTCGGAATCGTGCAGCACCATCTTGGGGTTACCCGAGGTGCCGGACGAGAAGTACATGAGCATGGGGTCGGCGGCCAGCGTGTCCACGCGCGCGAAGTCGGCCGAGGCAGCGCGCACGCCCGTGTTGAAATCGAGCCACCCTGCACGCTCAATCGGTGCGGCGCAAATACCGTCCGGGCCGGAAAGCGCCGCGCCCAACGGCAGCCCGTCATCGGGGAATACGAGGTTGCCCTCCGCATCCTCCGGCGTGAGGCCGCCACCTGCGCCATTTACCAGAATGCGGCAGGTAAGCGTCGGGCACGCGTCAGCCACGTTGTCCACCACCTGTGCGATGTCGCCGAGCGAGGTGGCAATGATAGCCTTCACCGAGGCCCCGTTCAGGCGATACTCCAGGTCGTGCTCTTTTAGCATAAACGTGGCGGGCACCATGACCGCGCCCAGCTTCGCCAGCGCTGTGGCCACAAACCAGAACTGGTAGTGGCGGCGCAGAATAACCATGACCATGTCGCCGCGACCGATGCCCTGCGCGGCCAGGAAGTTCGCCGTCTTGTCGGACCACGTTTTCACGTCGGCAAACGTAAACACGTGCTCTTCGCCTTCGGGGTTGCACCACACCATGGCGCGCCGATCGGGGTCGTTCACGGCAATGTCATCCACCACGTCGTAGCCGAAGTTGAAGTTCTCGGGGCAGTTGACGGCAAAATCGGTCAGCAAGCCGTCCTCGTCGTAGGTTTCCGTGACGAAGCGAAGGTTGATATTTCTCATGATGAACAGCTCTTTCTTACTCAAGATGCAGCGGAAGAACCCGCCGCGAGACGGATTGATTATCGAAGGTGGGGCGCGGTCGCGAAAACGCGGCAGCGCCTAGATAATCTCCCCGTTCGGCTTCATGACCACAGCCAAAAACACGCACGGCTCGCCGCCGGTGGCAATCATGCCATGACCGCGCCCGGAGTCGTACATCAGCAAATCGCCGGCCTCGAGTTCTTCCACATGGTCCTCGTAGGCGAAGCGCATTTTGCCTGAGATGATGAAGTCGAGTTCCTGTCCTTTGTGATACGACAGGTGAATGGGCACGTTCTGCTCTTCCTCAAGGTAGGGTGCCGTGACCAAAAACGGCTCGGCAAGCTTATCCTTGAAGTGCGGTGCCTTGTGCAGATACTCAAAGCCCGCGCGGCGCTTGATAGAAAGGCCGTCGGCAGCGCGCGTGAGCGAGTAGCCCGTCAGGTGGGGGTTTTCGCCGGTCAGAAGCTCAATGACATCCACACCCAAGCGCTGGGCGCACTTGAACAGGAAGGTGAACGACAAATCCTGTTCGCCGGATTCCTGAGCGGTGTATTCAGCCACCGAGCGCCCCGTCGCGTCGGCCATCTCCTGCATGGTGAGGTCCAAATCCTCGCGCAGAGCGCGGATGCGCCCGGCCACCTCCTTGATATTCGGCTCCATGAGCGCAGACCTCCTTTACGGTCATCCGAGCGCCGCCTTCGCAGGTGGCGCGCCATCATTTGAAAAAGTTTTCCTATTGTATAGCACTCTGGTCGGCTTCACGCGGAAACGAAGAAAATTCTCACGCGTATCCGTGAACGGCAGTTCTTATGAACAAAACCCAGCCCCGCGCTTGAGAGCTGTGCGGACTATCGCGTGCGTATGAAACGCACCGCAAAGTGAGCGTCGGGGGAACCGGGCACAAGCGGCGGGGCGATGCACGAGCGACCCGCCAGGGGGGCCAGCTCGAAGGCGGCGCCCTCAGGGCTTTCCAGAAAGCGCTTCACCACGCCGTTGTTCTCAGCATGCGTGACCGAACAGGTGGCGTACGCCAACTGACCGCCGCGCACCACATGCCCGGCGGCTGAGCGCAGAAGCGCCAGTTCGAGCGCCGCCAGCTCGCCCACACGCTGTTCGGTCAAACGCCAGCGGATTTCCGGATGGCGGCGCAGCGTGCCCAAACCCGAGCACGGCGCGTCGATGAACACCGCATCAAACAGGCCCGTTCCCACCACGTCATCAAGCGCGGTGGCATCACCCGTTAAGGTCTCGGCCACGTGCACGCCGTACGTTGCGGCGCGTTCGCGCAGAAGCTTTGTCTTAAATGCATGGTTGTCCAGCGTGGAAAGTTCCACCTGGCTGCCGTAGGCGCGCAGGGCCCCGCTTTGCAGCAGTACGGTTTTGGTGCCGCGGCCGGCACCAATTTCCAACAGAGAGGCGGGCATGTGATCAGGCAATACGGAAGCGGCAATGAGCTGGGAGGTGGCATCCGACACGAGCACTTTGCCCTGTGTAAACAGCTGCTTCACGCGCTTGTGCTGCAGTACGCGGGGGTCGTGCACGCGGTAGCACCCCGCCACCTCAATTCCTGCCGAGCCGTCCGGCTCAAGTGGCGAGCCCGCCTCAGCAAACGCAGAGAGCACTTCATCGGCGCTCGCGCGAATCTCGTTTACCGCAATATGCACCGGTGCCGGCTCGTTCGAAGCGCGCATGAAGTTCACCGCCGCGGGTGCCCCTAAATCGGCAATGAGGCGCTTGGTGAGCCAGAGCGGAAACGCATTCGCACGCGCAAGTGCCGCCACATCACGCGCCGGATCGCCAAACGGAAAGTCCTCCTTCATCGCCGTCACTTTGCGGAGCACCGCGTTGCCGAGGCCGGCGGCGCGAGGCTGCACGGCACGCACCAGTTCAACCCCCTGGTCAACGGCCGCATGCGGGCTTTTGTCCAAAAACATGATCTCGTAGGCGGCAATGCGCAACGCATCACGCACGTCATCCTGTACGTCATTCGGCGAACGCAGGGCGCGGTCAATCACTTCATCGAGCGTGCCCTGAGCGCTCGTCACACCACGCACCAAAAGCGTTGCGAACGCGCGATCTTCCGGACTCAAGCGCGAGGAATCAATATGTGAGGCAATGAGGTCTTGTGCGTAGGCATCGCGCTCGCGCACGGCGCGGCATACGTCCAACGCGGCACGACGCGCCGGGCTCGCCTTGGACGAGGTGCGCGGCGCTGTGCTTTGAGTGGCATCGCTTGACACGCGACCCACACGTGATTTGGATGCGCGGCGCTGCTCGTTACTCATGCGCAGCCTCCCAGCACATGCCGCCCGCCTTGATACCCTGCACGCCGGCGGCAAACGCCTTCGCGTCCATGGCCTGCTTGCCGTCGGGCTTCACCGAAAACACCTCAGCCGCTCCATCGGCAAAGCCCAGGAACAACCGCTTGCCCGCGAAGCGAATCTCTCCTGCTGGCAATCCAGAAGCAAGTTCGCGCCCCCGTGCGTCATCGGGTTCAACCAGCGCGCAGAGGGTGACCGGCCGCCCCGCAAGAATCGCGCGCGCCGGATGCGCTGCGCTCGAGGCACGCACCTTGCGCACGGCCGTGGCCGCCGTGTCGGTTGGGAGCGGGTCAAGCTCACCCTTTTCAATCTTCGAGGCATAGGTAACTAGTGACTCGTCCTGGTCAGTCCATTCGGCCGCGTCGTTTTGCACATGCACCAGGGCCGTGAGCAGCGCATGCGAGCCAAGGTTCGCCAATTCATCGGTGAGTTCATCGGCGGTTTTAGCGTCGATGCGCGCCGTGCGACACACGCAGAAAGCACCCGTGTCCAGGCCTTCTTCCATGCGCATGACGCACACGCCTGTTTCCTCGTCGCCCGCCAACAACGCGCGCTCCACCGGTGCAGCCCCGCGCCAGCGCGGCAGCAGCGACGCGTGCACGTTCAGGCAGCCATGGCTCGGAATATCCAACACCGCCTTGGGCAGAATAGCCCCGTATGCGGCAACGCAAATGACCTCGGGTTCAAATGCGGCCAGTTCCGCCTGCGCCTTTTCGGTGCGCAGCGTGCGGGGCGTGAGCACAGGAAGACCCAGGCGCTCGGCCGTACGCTTCACCGGCGAAGGCTCCAGCTGCTTGCCGCGGCCGCGTACGGCATCGGGGCGCGTGTAGACGGCCACCACTTCGTACTGTTGAGACAAGTCTTCCAGAATGGTGGCCGCGAACTCCGGCGTGCCCATGAACACGACGCGCATGATTAGCGCACCCGCGGTTCAAGTGAGGTTTCGCCGGGCTTCGCACCCTGGGCAAGGGCCTCGTCGTAGTCGCGCAGCGCCTGGATGCGAGCCAGCGGATCGGCACGCTCAAACATGGTGATGCCGTCAAGGTGGTCGAGTTCATGCTGGAGGCAGCGACCCAACAGCCCGTCGCCTTCAATCTCCCACTCTTCGCCGTCCAAATCGAAGTAGCGCACACGTGCCCATGGCGGACGTGAAATGGGTACCGAAATGCCGGGGCACGACAGGCACCCCTCCCCTTCCGTCACCGGGTCGCCCTTTGTTTCTATCAGTACGGGGTTCACCAGCACAATAGGGTCTTCCTCACCGGATTCGTCCTGGTCGCAGTCGATAACCACCAGTCGCTGCGCCACGCCCAGCTGGGGTGCCGCCAGGCCGCAGCCGCTGTTTTTGTACATGGCTTTCGCCATTTGCTTCGCCAGCTTGCGCAGGCTTTTGTCGTTCAAGTCGCACGGTTCGCACACCGTGTTCAAAATGGGATTGGGCGATTGTACGATGGAAATCACGTCGGCACGTCCTTTTCTCTGCTATCGAAGGCGTCCCGGCGCAGGGCCGGGACGTAAACGTTCATATGCTCGTCATTGTGCGGTTTCACCGGGAAGTTGTCTAGTATCCTGCGGGAAACATCCACAGAAACCCGAGGTGAGAAAGGGAAGCCACGCCTCCATGCCCGACGCCACCACCGCAAAAAGAAGGGCGAGCAGAAGGTGTACCCCTCCACTCGCCCTGTGTGGCATGATGAATGAAAACCCGCTGATCAGGCTTTTGCTTCGGGAGCGTCCGTCACGATCTCCTTCAACGAGGCAGCCAAGCCGGCAATGCCCTGGATATCTGAGGGGATGATGATCTTGGTAGCGCGACCGTTCGCAGCGGACTTGAAGGCCTCGTAGGCCTGGAGCGTCAGCACGGCGTGGTCGGCACCGGCTTCGCGCACCATGCGAATGCCATCGGCCGTTGCCTGCTGCACGTTGAGGATAGCCGCAGCTTCACCCTCGGCCTCGCGAATCTGCTTTTCTTTCTCGGCTTCCGCGGCCAAGATGACCGTTTGCTTTTCAGCCTCGGCGGCGAGAATCTGCGCCTGCTTGTTACCCTCAGTAATGGTGATGGCAGCCTGCTTTTCACCTTCGGCCAGAAGCACGGCCTCACGCTTTTCACGCTCGGCTTTCATCTGCTTCTCCATGGCCTGCTGGATAGCGGCAGGCGGCGTGATGTTCTTCACCTCGACGCGGTTCACCTTGATGCCCCAGGCGTCAGTTGCCTCGTCCAAAATGGAGCGCATCTTGGCGTTGATGGTGTCACGCGACACCAGCGTCGTGTCCAAATCCAGGTCGCCGATGATGTTACGCAGCGTGGTAGCCGTCAGGTTCTCAATGGCGATGATGGGGTTTTCCACGCCGTAGCTAAACAGCTTCGGGTCCACAATTTTAAAGAACACCACCGTGTCAATGGACATGGTGACGTTGTCCTTCGTGATGACGGGCTGCGGCGGGAAGTCGAACACCTGCTCTTTGAGTGAGACAAAAGGACGCACGCGGTCGATAAACGGCACCTTAATGTGCAGACCGTTGTCCCACGTAGCCAAATACGAACCCAGGCGCTCTACGATGGCAGCTTCGGCCTGCGGAACAATTTTGATGCACGTGACGCTGAACAGCACCACCAACACCACTACGACAATAAGAGCGATAAGCACAGGATCAATCATGAGGACACCTTTCTTTCAACGATGAGCTTGACGCTCTCCTGCCCGACAACGATCACGTTCTCACCTTCGGGAATGGGCGCACCGTTGGCGGAGCGGGCAGCCCAGGTCATGTGATCAGGCGTTTCAACGCGCCCGACGAGGCGGTCGTTGTCAATAGCCTCGCACACCACGGCCGTCAGGCCAATACACGTGGGCTCTTCCTGCTTGCCGCGGTCACGGTAGCGCACAAAGACGGGGCGCAGCACAATAAGGCACACCACCGACACCACCAAAAACACCACCACCTGTATGAGCACGTCTGCGCCCAGCAAGTTCGCCGCAAAGGCAATGAGGGCACCCACGACAAACCACATGGTGATGAGGCTGAGTGAAGCCACTTCGACAACGGCCATCACAGCCGCAATTCCCAGCCAAATGAAGGGGCTCATGGCTCCTCCTTTCTCTCGTGAAGAGTATACCACGCCCGTACACCAGTACGAGTGAGTACCGAAAAAGGAACACACGTTCTATACAAGGAGCGCGTGCACGAGGGTGCGCGAGGCGGCGCTCCCCTACTCCGTGACGAGAGGTTTATGAGCGAGGCGGCGGTTCGTGAGGTCTTTTTGCAGCGCGGTCACCGTTTGGAAGAGCATTTCGTACTCGTCGGGCGGAAGCGACGCGGGGTCGGACAGCTGCGCACGCATTGAAGCTACGGTGTCTTCCACGTCACCTATGGCCAGCTCCTCGGCCAAAAAGCGCGCAAGCGCCCCCGGATCGGTGCCCGCATCCATGGTTCCCGAGGTGAGAATGCCCGCCGCACGCGGAATCTCACGAGCGGCCTCGTTGATGACGCGCGCACCCGATGAGGTGGGGTCGGCAGCGAGTGTGTCAAGTACGCTCTGCGCAAGCGCGGCATGTACGGATTCGCGCCATTGGGTTTGCGCAAGCGCGTCGGCGTGAGCAAGCGCCAGTTCAGGGCGCTGGGCGGTCAAACTCAAGAACTCGCGCTCAAAGCGACGACGGTTCACCTCAGCCTGAGGCAGAGCGCGGCGAGGTTTTCCCTGTTCAGGCGCCGACGCGGGCGATGCCGCGGTTAACTGGTCGGTGGAGGCGCCTCCCGAAGGCTCGTCCGCTTCCTCGTCACCGCGCCGCGGCGGTTCCAAGCGTGCCAGCTGTTCAAGCGCATCTTCCTCACGCGCCCGCACGCGACCCGCTATCTGCATGGCGTAGTCTTTCGCGAGGATGGAATCCTTAATGGGTGCCAGCACCGACAGCGCCTCCACGAGCGCACGGGCGCGCCCTTCGGCTGTACTGAGATCTTGGGCAGCCAGGCGGCGGTCAATGCCATACTTCAGCAGGGGCTGCGCGTCGGCCACGAGTTCCCGCAGCGCATCCACGCCGCGCGCCTCCACAAAGTCAGCGGGATCCAAGTTGTCGGGCAGCGTGACGGCGGCCAGCTCCACCTGGTGGCGCCCCGCTTCGGGCGTCATGCTCTCGTCGATAAAGCCCAGCGCGCGGTCAGCCGCACGCTGACCTGCGGCATCGCCGTCGAATAGATACACAATACGATGCTGCGCATGGCGCGAAAGTATCCGAATATGGCGGGTCGTGAGTGCGGTACCCAGGGTAGCCACCGCGTTTTCCAGCCCCGCCTCATGCAGCGAAATAACGTCGGTGTACCCTTCCACCACCACGGCCACGCCGGTGGAAGCCATCGCCGATTTCGCCTTGTCAAGCCCGTAGAGCACCTGCGATTTATGGAAGAGCGGCGTCTCCTGCGAGTTCAGGTACTTCGGCTCGCCCACGCCCACCACACGTCCGCCAAACGCGATGCATTCGCCCTGCGCGTCGTTGATGGGAAAGATAATGCGGTTGTAGAAGCGGTCACGCAAGCGACCATCGCGACCTTTCAAGGCCACATTCGCCTCAATCATTTCGTTCGGTTTGAAGCCAAGCGCTGCCAAATGGCGCACCAGCGCGCCGTGTCCGGGCGCAAAACCCAGCCGCCAGCGCTTCGGCACCTCGCCGCCGAGCCCGCGCTTCGCCAAATAGCTGCGCGCGTTAGACGCATCGGGTTCGGGGTTGCGCATGAGTTGTTGATGAAAGAACAGGGCCGATTCCTCGCACACGGCTTTCAGGCGCGCCTTCTTGCTGTTCGCCACGCGCGTGCGCCCGTCGTCGGCCAACTCAATGTGGGCGCGAGCGGCCAACTTGCGCACAGCCTCGGGAAACGTGAGGTCCTCGGTCTTCATGAGGAAGCCGAACACATCGCCGCCCTCGCCGCAGCCGAAGCAGTGCCACAGCTGCAGCACCGGGTCGATCTTGAACGACGGCGTTTTTTCGTTGTGCAGGGGGCAGCAGCACCAAAAATCACGCCCACGCTGCTTCACGGGCGTGCGCTCGCCGACGACAGCCACGAGATCGCTTGCCTCGCGCACCTTCTGTATGTCGTCTTCGTTGATGCCCGCCATGTCTGCCCTTCCGTTTGTGTTCCCAATAGTATAGCGCACGGGTAGGCCGTCGCAGCCGACCTCGGCGAGATCAGCAGATTGCCAACCGAACGCTGACGGTACCGTCGCGCTTTCTCGCCGGGTACGGGGGCGCTGCTATGCTGGCGGAACACGTTTGGCGCTTGCGAGGCGCCCCTTTTCGTCCCCGGCTTTCAGGAGGCTTTGCTATGAATGACGACATTACGGTCGCGCCCGATTTCGACGCCACACTCTTTGAGCAGGCCGAAGGGCCGCTCGTGTCCCTCTATCTGCCGGTGGACGACCGCGCCGCCGCGCGCATTCGCCTAAAGGAGCTTCTGCAAGAGGTGAATGACAAGCTTGAACAGGAGTTCGCACACCGCGAGCATACGGGCGTTGATGCGCGTCTTGATCAGGTGATCGAGCGGTTTGATGAGCTGGCCGAAGGTGCAGCAGGGAGCATAGCCGTGCTGGTCGGCAACGACCGTACGCTCGTATACCAGCTAGGCTATGCGGTCGGGCCGCTTGCGGTGGTGGATGATTCCTTCTATGTGAAGCCGCTGCTGAAGAACTTCGCGTTCGGGTCACACTATGTGCTGCTCGGTTTGTCAGCCGACCGGTTTGCCCTCATCGAAGGCGACTTCGGCTCCCTGCGCCGCTGGAAGTTTCCCGAGGGATTGTCCGACGAATTCAGCGAGCTCTTCCCGATGGTGTATGACGGCCTCGAGGGCGCGCTCGATTATGAGTCGCTCGAAAACCATATGCCGCCCTACCATGGCTACAAGTCGCGCAACGACGTGAAGAAGGAAGAGGCCGAAAAGTTCTTCCGCTATGTGGACAAGGTGGTGACAGAACGCCTGCTGAAGGACGTTGACCTGCCCGTCATTTTGGTGAGCTTGCCCGAGCATCAGGCCGCGTTTCGCCGTGTGTCCACGCTGCCGCATCTGCTTGATGAAGGTATCGAGAAGGATGTCGGTGGAATAGGCGAACCCGAACTTTTAGCCGAGGCACGTGTGGTAATTGAGCGTGCCCGTGAGGCGCACGCGCGTGAGCTGCTGCAGCTCTTCGGCGATGCCGAGGCGCATGGCGGCGCTTCGGCTGACCCGGCAGACATCGGGCTTGCCCTGGTGGAACGCAAGGTGCGTGCCCTCTTTGTAGCTGAAGATGTGTATCTTCCCGGCGGCTTCAATGAAGAAACCGGCGCAGTGGTGCTTTTTGAACAGGAGCCCCACGAGCGCTTCCAAGGGCCGGAACTTGCCGACCAGTTCGCCCGCGCCGCGCTCGCCCAGGATGCCGAAGTGCTGGAGCTTCCCGCCGAGCAAATGCCCAACGGCGCCAGCATTGCGGCTTTGTACCGCTACTAATATATATAAGGAAGGGATGCCGCGCTCGCCGCGCGCGTGATGGAACGCACGCTGTCGCACGGCGCGGCCACCTCATGCGCTACAATGTCCTCGAACGAGACGAAAGAGGACACCCATGAGCGAGAGCATCCCCTACCTGACCCTTGACCCAGACATCGAAGCCGCCATTCGCGCCGATCGCGCGGCGGGACGTAAACACCCGCACGCCTTCGACGACGCCCAGGTGAAACGCCGCGAGCCGAACCCGCACGATAGGGCCACGCTCACGCGCCCCGCCTTCGCGCGCGACATCGAGAAAATCCTGAACGTGCCGGCCTACAACCGCTACGCCGACAAAACGCAAGTGTTCTCGTTCGTGGAAAACGACGACATCTGCCGACGCGGGCTGCACGTACAGCTGGTGAGCCGTATCGCGCGTGGCATCGGGTCGCTGTTGGGCCTGAACTGCGAGCTCATTGAGGCCATCGCGCTTGGCCACGACGTGGGCCACACGCCATTTGGGCACGCAGGCGAACGCTACCTCAACCAGTGCTATCACGAGCGCACGGGGCGTTTCTTCAACCACAACGTGCACTCGGTACGCGTACTTGACCAGCTCTATCGTCGCAACATCAGCCTGCAAACGCTCGATGGCGTGCTCTGCCACAACGGCGAATTCGCCCAGCAGGTGCTGCGCATGGGCGACACGCACGATTTCGAAACGCTCGACGGGCTCGTGGAAGCCTGCACCGCTGATGAGAGCACCATTAAAAGCTTGCGACCCTCCACGCTGGAAGGGTGCGTCGTGCGCGTGTCCGACATGATTGCATATGTGGGCAAGGACCGTGCCGACGCTGTGGATATGGGCGTGCTTTCGTCATACGCGCCGTTCGAGACCACGGTCATGGGTAAGCGCAACACCATCATTATCAACAACCTTACCGTGGATATTGTGAATCACAGCTACGGGCGCGACCGCATTGCGCTTGGCGAAGACATGTTTGCCGACCTCAAGCGCGCCAAGCGCCAAAACTACGAACTCATTTATGAGCGCGAAGGCATGGTGTCGGGCGCAGGCAATGTGGTGGAAGAGATGTTCGAAGAACTCTACGAGCGCCTGTTGGCCGACCTTCTGGCTGGCGATGAATCCTCGCCAGTGTTCCGCCACCACGTGACGTCTCTGTGTGCGAAGTCATCCTCCATCACACCTGAGAGCTACCTGGCCACCGAGCCGAACCAAATTGTGACCGACTACCTGGCCTCCATGACCGACAGCTACTTCACCGCCCTGCACGCTCACCTGTTCCCTGAGCGTTCCCAGCGCCCTGTGGCGCGCGGTTACTGCGCCGACTTAGCCTAGCGCTTCGTGCGAAACGCGGGCGCGGCATCTTGCGCGGCGAGGTCAGGGAACTCCGCGCGGGCCGTACGTTCACCCAGGTCGATGAGTTCTTGACGGTTATGGACGCCGCATTTGGTGTAGATACGCCGCAGGTGGGTGTCCACCGTGCTCTTCGAGATGAAGAACTCGGCGGCAATGCGCTCACCCGTGCGACCGCGCAGGGCAAGGGGCAGAATTTCTGCCTCACGCTTCGACAAACTACACGTTTGAACGATGTAGGCACACGCGTCGTCAAAGCGATCCGCGTCGCGCGCAATAACCGACAGCGCGCGGAAGTCGCGCTCCGTGAACAGGAAAAGGTAGGCGAAGAGCGCCGCGAGTCCCGCGCACGCCACCACAACGTAGGGCGTTTGACCGGTGGGCACGGCCACGTCAAGCACGTTGCCCAGGCCAATGCCCGCCATCTCGCCCGCGAACAGCGCTGTAAAGCCGCGCGCGAACGAGAGCGCCGCATCTTGGCCGGTCAGGCGCGCCATCACCAAGAAGAGCGACACCAGCACATACGTGAGTCCCAAATAGCCCGCCAGCACAATGGCTTCACCCGGCACGCCGAAATCGGAAAGCACCGGCACGAAGAGAAAGCCCGCCATCATCACGAGGATGGCCAGGCGATACACGCTATCAAGCGGGCCTTCCGCCTCCGTCGGCGTGGGCAGAGGTGCCCCGCGCACCTCGCGACGACGGGCCTCTTTCACGGGAGCCGCAGCGTCCTCGGCAGGGGTTGCAATAAACTGGAGCGCAGCAATGCAGAACAGCACAAACAACAGCAGCGTTGCAGAAAACGTCGGCGTGGACGCCATGCCCGGTTCGGAGCCATAGGTCTCCATGAAGCCCGCGGCCAGGCCAAAGAGCACCGTACCTGCGACAATCTTTTTTGACAGGCGCGCCGTTTCCGCCCGTTGAGCACTCGTGGCGAAGAGGTCGCCGAACGAAAGCGAGGAACCTTCCCCCTCGCTCTCCCCTGCATCCGCGCGCGCTTCTTTTGCCCGGGGCGCGTCGAACGGTGCCAGCCCGCGCAGAGCGAGCACGCTTCCTACTGGCAGCAGCTTAAGTGCCAGCAAAACACCCGCCACCGGCACAAGGGAAAGCGCCAAACACACCGTCGCCCCCAGCGCCGAACCAGCGAAAACCTCGAACGTCGCCTGCGCGAAGGGCCGCGCGCCCAATGCCCGACCCCACGCAGCCAGCATGAACCCAGCTGGCATGCCCACAAGAACGCATTCCACCAGAAGCCCCGCTGCGGAAACATCGGCCGCGAGTGTAGGCAGCGCCGAGCCCACCACGAGCAACGCCGCGTAGCACCACAGAAGCGGCCGCGAAAGCAGCGCCGCACGCGCCCGTTCGGACGCAGCGCGCAGCAGCACGAACGCCACCACCATGAACGCCAGGGTGCCGAACAGATCGGCCCGCTCGAAGGCGTGCGGGCCAAACGCGAGCGCCCGATTCGTTCCCAAATAGAAGAGTGAAAAGACAAAGCCCTGGTTGCAGGCGAATCCCACCACAGGGCGCAGGGATGCCCGTACCTTGTGCCGCATTGTTTTCGCACCCTGCCCCATGAATGCCTCTCTTCTTGCCCAGTAAAACGAGCATTCATGATAGCAGGAGCGTGCGAGCAGAAGGTGCCGGGGTACCTTCCTCCTGAAAACGCGCACGCCTCCGCGCATGACAGCGTGCGCGGAGGCGTGCGGGGGCGCGTGAGGGAGGGAGGTTACGCGCCCGCTTTCAACGACTCAGCGCCCGGAAACAAGGCGCAGGTCGGAAGAAATAACAAGTGCTTCAAACCGCGTACGATGCGGCAGTACTTACACCGTTTCGGTAGCAGGAGCCTTTTTCTTGGTGGCCTTCACGGTGCGGGAAACGGGACGCGCGGGCTCTTCCTCCTCCTCGTCCTCTTCAACGAGCACAACTTCTTCGGCCACTTCATCCTTAGTGCCGCCCAAACCTTCGCGCAGGCCCTTGACCGTCTTGCCAAGGGAAGCACCCAACTTGGGAAGGTTCTTGGGGCCGAAGATGAGCAGAACAACCGCAAGAATAATGAGCAGTTCGGGCATACCCATGCCGAGGATCTTCATGTACGTGCGCCTCCTAAAAGGTTCGTGCGACGTCTTGCGAATGCGCGCGCCGCCTGATTTCAACGAGGCCCAGTATGCCCCGAAACGTACGGCTCGCCTATCATGCAGACGCGTGATTTTGTCCGGGAGAGCGCTGTGTGCCGTGTCATGCAAACGGAGTAGCGTGTGCATTTTGCCAGGTCAGAAATGTTTGGGCGGGTAGCGTGAGGTAGAGGGATGGTTCGTGGCTCTTTTTTCGGCTTGTGGGGGGGGACGAAGCGCAGAGGGCATTTAGTTACTAATACGCTCAGGGCACGAAAGGACGCGCAACGCGCCGTCGCGGCAGTGGGAAACCAACGCCACGCCGAGCTCGGACGCGCGGAGCACCGCCTCGTCGGTGGCGGACTTGCGTGACACGAGAACCGGGCAGCCCGCGCGATGCGCTTTGAGCGCCATCTCGCAACTGATGCGCCCCGTGATGAACAGAGCTTTGTCGCGCACATTGATGCGGTCAAGCCACGCCTGACCAATGAGTTTGTCGAGCGCATTGTGGCGGCCAATATCTTCGCGCACCAGCGCCAGGTGTGCCTCTCCCGGCGCACTGAGGCCGCAGCCGTGCACGCACTTACCGCTGTTGCGCCGTGGGCTGCACGTGCAGAGTTCGTCCATGCAGGAGAGAAGCGCGTCGGCGTTGAAGGTGATGCTTGGCTTGAGTGAGGATGCGGGGCGTGCTGGGTTCCCGGCCGCAAGCACGGCCGACTGCGCACAACCGGCCGAGGTCACACGGTGCAGCGGCACGTACCCTTCCCGCACGCATTCACAGGATGTAACGTGGACCGCCGCGCCCTGCGCGTCTTCTATCACCTTCACCAGCTGCTCGCGGTCGGTGATAAGCCCCTCCGACAGGAGATATCCCACCGCAAGCTCGCGCAACCCATAGGGACTCCCCTGGCTTACGGCCACCAGCGTGTCGTTCAAAATGATGCGAATAGGCCGTTCAGCCGTCTCAGACGAACACGGCGGACAAAATTCAACGCGCGCCACGGCTGCTCAGCTCCGCTCACACATCATGCAAACCATGGATTTACCAGCACCTTTACCTCGCATGACCACCCTTTCGCGTATACCCCAGTGAAAAGCTTGATGTTATCACGAGGCCCTGCACACCACCTCACTGGGCCCCACCATCCGATGCACCCGTCGGTAGACGGTATCAGCGCGCTTTCGTTCATACGACAACGCTGGCGCTCCTGTTATACTGGCGAAAAACAAACACACCCCAGGGCGGGCGCCGACAAGGAGTTACTATGGACGAACTTGAGCGCATTAAGTTGACCAAGCTTACCTCTAAGGGTGGTTGAGCGGCTAAGTGGGGTCCGGGCGACCTCGACGAGATACTGCATACTTTGGCTGCGACGGGCGTTACGGCAGGTGGGCAGCCGGCTATGGATCGTGAGCGTATGCTGCTCGGGTTCGAAACGAGCGATGATGCGGCCGTATGGAAGCTCACCGACGAGATGGCGGCTGTGCTCACCGTGGACTTCTTCACACCTATTGTGGATGACCCGTATGAGTTCGGGCGTATCGCGGCAGCCAACGCGCTTTCCGACGTGTTCGCCATGGGCGCAACGCCGCACGTGGCGCTGAACCTGCTGGCGCTTGACGTGGCGCTGGGTGCCGAGGTGGCAAGCGAAATTCTGCGCGGCGGGGCCGATGCCGTGCGCGAGGCGGGCGCGTTTGTCGCAGGCGGCCATACCATCGACGACGCGGAGCCGAAGTACGGCCTCACCGTGTTTGGCACCGTACACCCCGACCACATCGTGCGCAACGCGGGCGCGCAGGTGGGAGATTTGCTCTACCTCACCAAGCCACTCGGCACGGGCATTATGGTGTCGGCGCGCGCGTGCGACCTGCGCACCGAGGCGGAGCTGCGCCCGGTGGTGGAGTCGATGATGGAACTGAACGCCGCCGGTGCTGCAGCTTTGGCGGAATCGGGCGTGCATGCAGCTACCGACGTGACGGGTTTTGGTCTCGCCGGGCATCTGCACGAACTTCTGGAAGCAAGCGGCTGCGCCGCCGTGGTGGACTTCGATGCCCTGCCGCTCTTCGACGGCGTGCTGGAATTAGCGAGCGCCTACTGCCGCCCCAACCGCGCGTTCGCCATCATGGATCAGGCCGAGGGCTATGTGGAAAAGGGAGCGCTTTCGGATACCGAGTACGACGACAGGTTGGCCGTGGTGTGCGACCCGCAAACATCGGGCGGCCTCCTAGTTGCCATCCCGCCCGAGGCAGCGCACACGTTTGAGCAGGCATTCGAGCGCCGCAGCGGCCGTGCACCCGCCCTCATCGGCCGCGTCGTAGAAGGCGAAGCCGGAAAGATTGCGTTTGCGGAATAGTGAGCGTGACCATTTAAAGTATCAGTGAAGGGCGCAGGAAGGGATACATTTCCTGCGTCCTTTTTCTTCCCTACAATTTCTCTATTAGCCGATACCCGGAGTATTCTTTCGCGTAGAGTGCGGCGAGGCTGTGCGCTTCGCTTACTCCTTGGGCCGTCACTTGGGCTTCGGCATCGCTTGGGGCGGCGAAGCGGAGCGACATGCCGCATCCGGCGCTGATTTCGCGGGGGGTGGGAATCATCGCGAAGGCACAGCCCGCGGCCGCAAGGGCCTTGTTGGCCGCCATGGCCGCGTGCGTCGATTCGAACGCTATCACATAAAAGGAAGCAGAAGGTTCCACGGGGGCGCGCCTTAGAGCGTGATGACCTTGGCGGCTTCGTGCATGCGCTCAAGGATATCGTACATGTTGGATACCTCACCTACCGCCAACTGCTCTTTCAGGCCGTAGAAATCCAGGCAGGTGCCACACACCAGCACCTCAGTACCCTTCTCGATGAGCGTGTTCACGCTATCGATAATCTGCTGCTCGCCGCCAGCCACCAGCTTCACGCCGGAATTCATAAACAGAAGCGAAGCGGGTACCTCGTCGGATTCGGACAGCGTGTACAGCGCCATCTTCATGAGGTTGTAGCCCAGTTCACCATCGCCTTCGCCCACATGATCTTTGCCCACGAACACCGCGTAGCCACAACCGCCGCCAACCGCACAGGCAGAAGCAGCGGCAGGAGCGGGCGCTTCCACCGGTACCGCTGCGCCGTCGCCCTCGGAAAACGACACGAGCCAGCCGCCCTCAATCACATCGGTTGACACCGCAAGCCCCGTCTTGCTACCCAAGCGCGTGAGATTCTTCACGGCCGTTTCGTTGTCCACCTGCACCGCCAGTTCGCGACAGCCGCCGTCGATTTCCTTCTTGGCCAGCACGAGCGGTTTCGGACACTGCATGCCGAACGCATCGATAATCTTCATGTGCGATTCCTTTCGTTTGGTGCGCTCCATTATACCCCTGCGCGCGCCTCATCCTTGAGCACCGCGGCCGCCACCTGAGAAAGCGCGTGTAGCCCTTCCTCCACCTCATCCATCGTGTTCAGGTGCGAGAAGCTGAAGCGCACGGCACCCTGATCCATCGTGCCGAGGGCCTGGTGCATGAGCGGCGCGCAGTGGGCACCCGCCCGCGTGCAGATGCCAAAATCCGCGTTCAACGCAGCACTCACTACCGCAGAATCCACGTCACCCACGTTGAGCGCCACAATGCCGCAACGGCCGCTGTCGGCCTGACCTCCCAGAATGCGCACGCCCTCAATCTGGCGAGCGCCCGCCTCAAAGCGTTCCACCAGCGCGTGCGTCTGTGTGGCGACCGCGTCAAGCCCCACGCGCTCAAGGTACGCGATACCTGCCGCCAAACCGGCAATGCCGTGGCCGTTCAGCGTACCCGCCTCCAAGCGCTCCGGCATGGTGGAAGGGTGTTCCTCGTCATAGCTCTTGATGCCCGAACCGCCCACCTTATAACGCGGCACTTCCACGCCTTCGCCCACGCATAGCCCACCCGTGCCCTGGGGGCCAAACAGACTCTTGTGCCCCGTAAAAGCCACCAGGTCAAGGCCCATCGTGCCCATGTCAAGCGGCACCACGCCCGCCGTCTGGGCCGCATCAACCAGCAGCAGCGCCCCGTGAGCGTGAGCAAGATGCGTCATGCGTTCGATATCGTACACGTCGCCCGTCACGTTGGAGGCATGCGTTGCGACCAAAAGCCGTGTCGGGCGCTCAAGCAGCGCTTCCAGCGCGTCGTAGTTGATGGAGGCGTCGGGAGCCACGGGCAGAATGTCCACGTCAGCGCCCTGCGCACGAGCGCGGTAGAGCGGCCGCAACACCGAGTTGTGCGACGCGGCCGTGGTCACCGCCCGCTCACCAGGACGTACTAACCCCGCAATAGCAACATTAAGCGCCTCGGTCGCGTTCGAGCAGAACGCCACACGCGCAGCCGACGGCGCACCGAAGAGCCGTGCCACCGCCTCGCGCGCCTCATACACCGCCATGCCCGCCGAAAGCGACGCGCCATGCACCCCGCGCCCCACCCCGCCAAACGATTGCAGCGCCTCCACGACAGCTTGCACCACCTCAGGGGGCTTTTTCATGGTGGTTGCCGCGTTATCGAAGTAAATCATACGTCCCGCTTTCATTTCTTTATTCAAAAGCGCAGTATAGCGCATCCCCTTCGCGCGCGAATGGACAGCCGTGACCGTGCGGACAACGTGAAGGCAACACGGTGCTGGTATAATCGGGGGATGCGAACCTGCGAGGAGGCCGCACTACTTGCCTCCCCTGTGAGAAAGGCCCTGTTCATGCCCAGTTCAGACCAGCGTGCGCTCTTGCGTTCCCTTCCGCAGATTGAAGAAGTGCTCTCGCACGATACCGTGAAGGCGCTCGCGGAGCGTCTGCCACGCGAGAGGGTGGTTGCGTGCGCACGCGAGGCGGTGGATGCGGTGCGCACGGGCATTCTTACGGGCACCGTGGCCGCAGTTGATAAGGACGCCCTCATGGCCGACGTGCGGCTGCGGGCGCTGGCGCTTGAGAGGCCCTCACTGCGACGCGTGGTGAATGCCACGGGCGTTATCGTGCACACGAACCTGGGCCGCAGCCCCCTTGCGCCTGCCGCCGTTGAGGCCGTCGCGCAGGTAGCGGCCAGCTACTCCACGTTGGAATATGACCCCGCCACACAGGCGCGCGGGAGCCGTCACAGCCACGTGGAGCACCTCATCTGCCAGCTCACCGGCGCGGAGGCTGCGCTCGCCGTCAACAACAACGCAGCCGCCGTCATGATGGTGTTAGCCGAATTCGCCGCCGAACGCGAGGCCGTGGTGTCGCGCGGGCAACTGGTGGAAATTGGCGGGTCGTTCCGCGTGCCCGACATCATGGCGCAGTCCCACGCCCTCATGCGCGAGGTGGGCACCACCAACAAGACACACGTGGCCGACTACGCGGCCGCCATCACGCCAAACACGGCCATGGTGCTGAAAGTGCACCCCTCGAACTTCCGCGTGGTGGGTTTCACGGAGAGCGTGGGCGTGAAGGAGCTGCGCGCCCTGGCCGACGCCGAAAACGCACGACGACGCGAGGCGGCAGCGGGCGCGGACTTTGAGGAACTGCTGGTGTACGAAGACCAGGGTTCGGGCGCGTTTTTGAACCTGCCGTGCTTCGGCGCGTACGCGGAACCAACGGTGGCAGAATCGCTGGCTGCGGGCTGTGACCTGGTGTCCTTCTCGGGCGACAAGCTGCTTGGCGGGCCACAGGCGGGCATCATCGCTGGCTCGAAGCACCTTATTGAGCGCCTGAAGAAAAACCCGCTCGCCCGCGCGCTGCGCCTGGACAAGATGACACTCGCCGCCTTGGAGGCCACGCTGCGCTTGTATCTGGACGAGGAACGCGCTCTGCGCGAAATTCCCACCTTGCGCATGCTGGCCGAGCCAGTTGAGGACGTGCAGCAGCGCGCCGAAGCCGTGGCATGCGCTCTTGTCGACGCCGTGCCGGCCGAGGCGGCGCGCGTGAGTGTGGTGCCGGAGGTGGCTCGCGCGGGAGGCGGGGCGTTGCCACTCTGCGACATTCCCACCTGCGCCGCGCGCGTGGAATTTCTCCGCGGCAGCGCGCAGGACTGCGAGCGGTACCTCGTGGCGGGACGCGACGTGCCGGTGGTCTGTCGCATCAAGCAAGACGCGATTCTCTGCGACGCGCGCACCCTGTTGAATGAGGGAGAAGTTGCCGAACTTGCCGCCGCCTTCGCCGAGTATTTTCAGATGGTGGGCGCATGACACGCGAGGTGAATACCCTGGCGCAGACCGCCCCGCACTTTATTTTGGGTACGGCCGGGCACATTGACCACGGCAAATCGACGCTCGTGCAAGCGCTTACCGGCACCGACCCCGACCGCTTGGCCGAAGAGAAGCGTCGCGGCATTACCATCGAGCTGGGATTCGCGCGCCTGGAGCTGGATGATGGCACGGTACTTGGCGTAGTGGATGTGCCTGGTCACGAGCGCTTTGTACGCCAGATGATAGCGGGTGCCACCGGCATTGACCTGGCGCTGCTCTGCATTGCGGCCGACGACGGCGTCATGCCACAAACCGCTGAACACCTCGCGGTGCTGGAACTGCTGGGCATTGAGCGCGTCGTGATAGCACTCACCAAAACCGATCTCGTGGATGCAGACTGGGTCGAACTCATTACCGAGGAAGTCCGGGAGTACCTGGCGTCCACGCCCTATGCGAACGCTCCGCTCGTACCCGTATCAGCCCGAACCGGAGAGGGACTCGCAGACCTGCGCGCCGAACTAGCGCGGGCCGTGCAGGGGCTCACGCGCGCGCACGATGCCACGACGCCGCGGCTGCCCATCGACCGGTCGTTTTCCATCAAGGGGTCGGGCACCGTGGTCACCGGCACCTTGTGGAGTGGCGCCATTACACCGGGAGACGAACTGGAAGCGCTACCCGGTGGCCCCCGCGCTCGCGTCCGGGGCGTTCAAACGCACGGACAGGCAGTAGAGCGCGCCGAAGCCGGTAACCGCGTTGCGGTAAACCTGGGTGCGGTAAGCACCGAGGATGTGCGTCCCGGCATGCTGCTCACCACACCGGAAACCCTGCGCCCGACCGATCGCTTCGACGCTCAAGTGACTTATCTGGGTACCGAGGGCGACGCCACACCCCTCGCCACCGGGACGCGCATGCGCATTGCCCATGGTACGGCGGAGGTACTGGGGCGCGTGCTCTTCATGGACGGACTGGCGGAACTGGCTCCCGGCAGCGCCACCTTCGCGCAGGTTCGCCTGGACGAACCACTGCCCGTATCGACGGGCGATCGCTTCGTTATGCGCTCGCTCACGCCGGTGCAGGTGGTGGGTGGCGGCATCGTGCTGCATCCACACCCCCGCCGACGCACCACCCTACGCGAAGGCGAGCAGGCTCTCTTGGATGCCCTGCTTGCCGGTGATGTTGAAGCTGCGTGTGATGCCGCCTTCGCGCAGCAGAAAACGCCCGTCACTGCCGCCGAGGTGGCGCGTGCAGCAAGCATCTCCGAAGATGCAGCCGCACGTCGGTTAGAAGACCGTCACGCTGCCGGTGCGCTCGCGCGACTGAGCACGGAACCAGACGCTTACTACACAACGCGCGGCCTACTCCAAAAGCACACGTCCGCCCTGGAAAACGAACTGCTGCGCTTCCACGCCGAGCAACCCACCGCACCCGGCCTTTCGAAGCGAGCCCTGCTCGATCGCCTGCCCACGCGCTTGACTGAAGCGTGCTTCGAAGCGCTCGTGCAGGACGCGCTCGGTGCAGGCCAGGTCATGATAGATGACGGCCTCATCGCACACCCCAAAGCGGGCGCCGGCGCCCGCAAACTCGAAGAGCAAGCAGCCGCGGCCCTGATCAGCCTCCTCGCCGACGCAGGATCAACGCCGCCCAGCGTTGACGACCTCATCACTCAAGCAGGTGTCGAAGCATCTGCAGCCCGACGCGCACTCAGCGCACTTGAAAAAGCAGGGCGCATCCACCGCGTCAGCCCCAGCCTCGTATTCGGCACCGCTGCTTATACCGCGCTTGAAGATGCTGCGGTTGCCTTCTTGCACACGTACGCCCGTGCGACGGCGGCTGAGCTACGTGATGCCCTCGGGGTCAGCCGCAAGTACGCCATTCCCCTGTTGGAGCACTTCGATGCCCAAGGTGTTACCCGCCGCGTGGGCGACGAGCGCGAACTGGGTCCCAAGCGCACCTAACGGCGCGACGTGCACCACAGCGACAGCATGATGACGGATCGTGTAATCCCCGTGGACACGCCGGAAATGCAGTATCATAGGTGAACCACAAAAACGGACGGCCTTTTGGTCGTTCGCGTTTGTTATAAGGAGATGGAAGGATTCCTGGTGGATCCCGCGGCCTTCAAAGCCGTTGCGGGGCGTGCAGAACGTCTCGGGTGCGTTCGATTCGCACACGTCTCCGCCACTCACTCCACACGCCGCCCCTCCCCGGGTGGCGTGTTTGCATTCACAGCACGTTCTTTTTCATAGGTTGAACGTAGGGCAAGGGTTCTACCCTTGCCGTCTGCACTTATAACAAGCATCCACTCAACAACAAGAACCCCCGGCACACCGCCAGGGGTTCTTGACAACAAACGTTACGTGCTTGCGCGATTTAGAACATGGCCTGCACGGCGATGAACAGCGGAGCAAACGTCAGAGACACGATGGTCATGAGGTTGATGAGGATGTTCATGGACGGACCAGAGGTGTCCTTGAACGGGTCGCCCACGGTGTCGCCCACGACGGCGGCCTTGTGAGCCTCGGAACCCTTGCCACCATGATAGCCCTGCTCAATGTACTTCTTCGCGTTGTCCCACGCGCCACCGGCGTTCGACATGAAGATAGCCATGAGCATACCCGTAGCAACCGCGCCGGCCAAGAAGCCGCCGAGCATAGCCGGGTTGAAGCAGCCAATGAGCACCGGCACCACCACAGCCAGGCAGCCCGGCAGCATCATTTCGCGCAGTGCAGACGACGTGGAGATAGCCACGCACTTGTCGTACTCGGGCTCGGCCTCGTAGGTCATGATGCCCTTGATCTCGCGGAACTGACGGCGCACCTCTTCCACCATGGCGTGAGCCGCACGCGACACCGCACCCATGGTAAGGGCGGCGAACATGAACGGCATCATGGCACCAATGAAGATACCAGCCACAATGAGCGGGTCGGTGAGCGTCAACTCGAAGTTCGGAATAGCATGGTGCATCGTGGCCTGGTAGGACACGAAGAGCGAGATAGCCGACAGGCCCGCAGACGCAATGGCGAAGCCCTTCGCGATAGCGGCCGTCGTGTTGCCCACGGCGTCAAGCGCGTCGGTGCGGTCGCGCACTTCCTCGGGCAGACCCGCCATCTCAGCGATGCCGCCAGCGTTGTCGGCCACGGGGCCGTACGCATCCACGCCAATAGTGATAGCGGTGTTCGACAGCATGCCCGTAGCAGCCAGGCCCACACCGAACAGGCCAACCGCAATACCACCCTCAGCGGAAGCCGCCGGGAAGGCCATGTTGCCAAACGTATAGGCGCCAATGATAGCGAGCGCCACCAGGATAATGGGAGCGATGGTGGACAGCATGCCCGTACCAATGCCCTCGATGATAACCGTCGCCGCACCGGTGTCGGCCGCGTCGGCAATCTTGTGCACCGGCTTGTACTTGTCGGAGCAGAAGTACTCGGTGATCTTACCAATGGCCAGGCCCGCAATGAGGCCGCACAGCACGGAGCCGAACAGCCACAGCGGCTGCGCTTCCGTGGACTGCGTGCTCCACACGTAGAACAGGCAGAAGATCACGACAATTTCAATGCCAGCAGCCACGTACGTGCCGCGGTTCAGCGCCTTGTGCAGTTCCGCACCTTCCTTGGCGCGCACGGCAAAGAGGCCGATGATGGACGTGATGATGCCGCAACCAGCGATGATGACCGGCGTAACAAGCGCCCACACCAAGTCGCCCGTGGCGAAGTAGCCACCCAGCGCGCCAAACGTGGCAGCGAGGATGGTGGGAGCCAGGATAGCGCCGGTGTAGGACTCGAACAGGTCGGCGCCCATACCCGCAACGTCGCCCACGTTGTCGCCCACGTTGTCGGCGATGGTAGCCGGGTTGCGCGGGTCGTCCTCGGGAATGCCCGCCTCAACCTTACCCACGAGGTCGGCTCCCACGTCGGCCGCCTTCGTGTAGATGCCGCCACCCACACGGGCAAACAGTGCCACGGCGGAAGCGCCGGTGGCGAAGCCTTCCACCATGCCGATGTTCGTGTGCATAAGGTCGGCCAGCTGCTGGTTGATGTCAACGCCAAACGCCAGGCCAAACACCATAGCAATGAGCCAGAGCGACAGGCCCAGCAGGGCGAACGACGCCACGCACAGACCCATAGTGAGGCCCGACTTGAAACTGATGTTCAGCGCCTTGGCCACCGATTCCTCGGCAGCGTGCGCCGTGCGGGTGTTCGCGCGCGTGGCCACATGCATGCCCACATAGCCCGCGGCAGCCGACATAATGCCGCCGGTCACAAACGCAAGCGCCGTGATGGGCGACAGGAAAATGGCCATTACAATAGCAACGACAATCATAAAGATGATGAGCAACTTGTACTCGCTCATGAGGAACGCCTTGGCGCCCTGCTGAATCTTCAGCGAAATGTTGTTCATCTTGTCGGGACCGGGGTCTTGCCTGAGCACCCAGGAACCGAGATAGCCCGCCATGCAAATGCCGATGACGGCACAGATGGGAGCCATCCAAGCGACTGCAGTAGTCACGTGTATCCTCCTTGTTTCGTCCAATACTGGCGATGCGGCCTTTTCACCCGGCATCGTGGTGAGAAGATCGCAACTGCCCCATTTTAGGGTATTCGCAGATAATGTGAAGGGGAAACCGAGATTTTTTGGAGACGAAGCCCTGCTGCGCCGCCAAACGGACACCGAATTGTTGACGCGGTGTCTGAGAGCGGCTTAGAGGTTATCCCTCACCCACTGAATGTTGCCTTTGACGGTGGCAATGAGTTCGTCGATGCTGTCGAAGGCGCGCATGGCCCGCAGCCAGTGAAGAAACTCCACCTTGACCGGACGTCCGTAGAGGTCGCCGTCGAAGTCCAGCAGGTGCACCTCACAGGTGGCCGTCGCGCGGTCGGCAAACGTAGCTGCCACCCCCACGTTGACCGCGGCCTTGTAGCGCTCGCCATCCACCGTGGCCCAGGCGGCATACACGCCATCGCCGAGTGCACGCAGCTGATCAGGGATCACGAGGTTAGCCGTGCGGAAGCCGAGGTCGGCCCCCTCGCCGCGGCCCGGCTGCACCGTGCCCGTCACGAAGTAGGGATGTCCGAGTAGGCGGTTCGCTTCCTCAATGTTTCCTTCGGCCAGAAGAAGGCGAATGCGCGTGGCCGTGATGGGCGCGCCGTCGGCCCCCTGTAAATCGTGCGCGCATACCTGTGTGCCGGTGTGGACCGCCCACGCTTCAAGCTCGCGCACGGTGCCTGCCGCCTTCGCACCGAAGCGGAAGTCAGATCCCACGTGCAAATACGCAGGTGGCGTGCCGTCGAAGGTGCGCTGAAGGAATTCATCGGGCGTTGAAGCGGCGAACTCGGGCGTGAACGGCAGCACCGCCACGGCATCAACGCCGGTTGCAGCAAGGGCGGCCAAGCGCTCTTCGTTGGTCATGAGTTTCTTGAGGCGGTCGGGATGCAGCTTTTCGTCGGGATCGACGTCAAATGTGAGCGCCACCGCCTTGCCGCCGGATGCGGCCGCCGTCTCTTGCGCGCACGCAAGGAGGAACTGATGCCCCCGATGCACACCATCGAACACACCAAACGCGCACGACGACCCCGCGAAGAACACGGAGTCGAACCCGTCTTCTACCTTATATATCTCCACCGCGAGACACCCCTGTCTGAAACACACACCGCGCGCGATACGCGTCGCGGTTCTGCTCGTAGGCATAGAGCGCCACGAGCTTATTCTCCCCTATCACGGCCACCACCTCGCCGTCCTCAGGCGGCGTGCAGCTTTCGCGCACCCCCGCCGTACACGCGCACAACTCCAGCGCCATCCCCGCACGTCGGCGCTCGAACAGCGGTGCATCAGCCGGCAACGGGTTACCGTTGCGCACCGCCGCCGTGAGCGCGCCATCGGCATAGATGAAGCGCACCCCCAGTAGGCGCACCGGATCGAGCGCCGCCTGCGGGCCCTGCTCAGCAAGCGTTTCCAGCGTGACGCACTCTTCTAAGCGCAGCAACCCAATTTGGGTGCGCTCAAGCGCCGCCACGTGCGCCGGACACCCCACGGCCACCCCCGCGTCACGCGCAAGGGAGCGAATGTAGGTACCCTTCGACACAAAGAATTCCACATCCCACGAGGGATAGGGCGAATCGTCGCCCACATCGCGCACGGCGAGCAGGCGCGCCTCATGCACCACAATGTCGCGCGGAGCGAGATCGATAATAGTGCCCTGACGTGCGGCATCACAGGCCTTCCGGCCCTCCACCTTGATGGCCGAATACGCCGGCGGCAGCTGTTTGCGTGCCCCCACCAGGCCTTCCACAAACGACGTCGCAAAGGCGGGGTCAAGCACACACGCGGGAACTTCGCCCGTGCGAATGATGTCACCCTCAGCGTCGTCGGTGGTGGTAGCCGCGCCAAAGGCGATGCGCACGCGATAGCGCTTGTCGTGGCCAGTGAGGTAGGCATCCAGGCGCGTAGCTGGTCCCACGCAGATAGGCAGAACGCCCGTGGCCATCGGGTCAAGCGTACCCGTGTGACCGACGCGCCGCTCGTCGAAAATGCGCCGACAGCGATTCACTACATCGTGCGAGGTCATGCCTGCTGGTTTGTTAACGCCCACGACAAGCGAGAGCCCCGATGACCCTCGTTTCACGACGCGTGCTCCCCTGTGTTCTGCGCAGAAGAATCCGCCGATTCCTCTAGCATTTCAGTCAGCAAATCCTCAATGCGCGCCACGGCAGCCACCATGGGGCCCGACACCGTAAAGCCCGCAGCAGCGCGGTGTCCGCCGCCACCGAGCGTGCGTGCCAGCGCCGCCACATCGGTATCATCTTTAGCGCGGAAGCTACCGCGCACCGAGTCGCCCTGGTCACGCAACATGCACGCCACACGTACGCCGCGCAACGAACGCAGCACATCAATGAGCGGCTCGCCGTCGGCCTTGACCGCACCCGTGCGCGCGTAGTCAGCCTGCTCAATCCAGCTGAGTGCATACGCGCCATGCGCGCCTAAATGCATGCGCTCAATGGCAAGCGCCTCCAACTCAATGGAAGGAAGCGAACGGCTCTGGAAAATGTGACGCGACACGTCAGCCGGCGTGGCTCCCGCTTCCACCATCTGCGCCGCCGCCGCAAGCGCCGGCGCATCGGTGTTCTGATACTGGAAGCGGCCCGTGTCGGTAACCAGGCCGGTGTAGCAGCACTGGGCGATACGCGCGTCACGCTCAACCCCCAAAAGCCCCGCCAGTTCCCAGATGAGCATTGTTGTGGAGGCGATGGCCGGGTCGACATACGCGAGATCGGTCATGCGCTCGTCCACCGCGTGGTGGTCGATGGTGACGGAGAACTCACACGCATCCAAAATATGCCCCGCCGCAGAGTTCATGCGCTCCTTAAGCGGCACATCTACCGCAATGAACGTGGACGGCACCCCCTGAAACGCCGCCGCCGGAATAAACTCATCTGATCCCGGTAAAAACGTCAGGCGTACGTCAATTGGTTCGTCTTTAGCCAACAGACACGTGGCCGTCTTGCCGAGCAAGCGCAGCGCAAACATAAGCGCCAGCTGCGAGCCAATGCAATCGCCATCAGGGCTTACGTGCCCACAGATAACAAAGTTGTCGCGCTCGCCCAAGATGCGAGCGAGCGCGGGTAAATCGGTATTGGTTTGTGGCGTGACGCTCATGCACCCTCCCCATTAGCCTGCGTGACCTCAGCTTCGCGCTCAGCGAACGGATCGGCATCGGCCGGCACATCACTTTCCGTCGGCGCAACAATGGCGCTGCGATGCGCGTCGCGCTGAAGTGCCGAAGCGATACGCTCGGCCTGATCGACACTCTGATCAAGCAAGAAGCGCAACTCCGGAGCCACGCGCCACGACAACTTCTTCGCCATCAGCGACCGAATACGCCCCGCCGCCTTCTGAAACGCTGCCGCCACATCCTCATAGCGCTCAGGCTCCGTGGTGTAAAACACGTTACACACGCTGCGGTCATAACTAACCTCACAGCCCGTCACCGTAACAAGTTCCAGCCGCGGATCAGAAATTTCAAACAGCAGGATACTCGCAATAACCTCCCGCGCCTGCTCATTAACTTTACGATTAGAAGAACTCTGCTTCATGATGGAGCCTCCTTTTTTCTTTTAGAGAGAGGGCAATTTGTCCACCGCCAGCTTACCGCGCGAATAGCTTACTCGCCACAAACTGCTTGATCGGTAACCACAGAGTTGCCTCAAAGCGAGACGGGCGAGGTTTGAGAAAGTGCCGCAGCGAAGTGTTCGGCACTGCTCACCAAGCGAGTTCCGCACGAGCCGAAGCGTCCAGTGGACGCTTCGTGCGAGCTCAGGACTGTCCGAGCGACTGAGTAGTGCCGGACGCTTCGCGGACCAGGTTGACCCTCACCCACCTCACCGCCCCGCAGGTAGATCCGCGGGGCAGCTCGTAAACCTTCGGGTTGAACTTACTCGGTGCGCTCGACTTCCTTCACCTGGTAGCCCTCAATCGTGTCGCCAACCTTAAGGTCCTGGAAGTTGTTAATCCCGATACCGCATTCGTAACCCTGCTTCACCGACTTCACATCATCCTTAAAGCGACGCAGCGACGCCATGGTGCCCTCGAAGATGATGGTGCCGTCGCGCACGATGCGCACCTTGTCGTCGCGGTTGATCTCGCCCTCGGTGATGTAGCAGCCGGCAACCGTGCCTACCTTCGGCACCTTGAAGGTTTCGCGAACCTCGGCGATGCCGGTGTCCACCTCCACGATATCGGGAGACAGCAAGCCCACACGCGCTGCGTTGATCTCTTCGATGGCCTGGTAAATGACGCGGTACAGGCGGATGTCCACCTTCTCCTTCTCGGCTTGCACCTTCGACTTGCCCGTGGGACGCACGTTGAAACCGATGATGATGGCGTCGGAGGCGGAGGCCAGCGTGACGTCGGTCTCGGTGATGCCGCCAACGGCGGAGTGCACGATGTTAATACGCACCTCGGACTGATCCATCTTGTCGAACGCGTCGCGCAGCGCCTCGATGGAGCCCTGCACGTCGGCCTTCACGATGAGGTTAAGGTCCGTCTGCTTGCCCTCTTCAATGCGGCTGAACAGGTCGTCCAGGCTCATGTGGCTCTTGGCATCCTGCTCGGCCAAGCGGGCACGCAGCGCGCGTTCCTCGGCCAGCTTGCGGGCGTCGCGCTCGTCTTCGAACACGCGGAATTCGTCACCGGCAACCGGCACACTGTTGAGGCCAAGAATCTCCACCGGGTCGGCCGGCAGAGCGGCATCCACGTGCTTGCCGCGCGGGTCAACGAGGGCGCGGACACGTCCGTAGGACGTGCCAGCCACCACCACGTCGCCCGGGTGCAGTGTGCCGCGCTGCACGAGCACGGTGGCTACGGGGCCGCGGCCCTTGTCGAGGTTTGCCTCGATGACGAAGCCAGAGGCCTCAGCATCGGGGTTAGCCTTCAGTTCCAGCACGTCAGCCTGCAAAATGATGGTTTCCAGCACGTCGTCGATGTGCAAGCGCTGCTTGGCCGACACCTCCACGAACATGTTCGAGCCGCCCCATTCCTCAGGGATAACGCCGTACTCGGTAAGTTCCTGACGCACGCGATCAGGGTTCGCACCGGGCTTATCAATCTTGTTAACGGCAACCACGATGGGCACCTCAGCCGCCTTCGCGTGGTTGATAGCCTCAATGGTCTGCGGCATAACGCCGTCATCGGCGGCAACCACCAGCACGATAACGTCGGTAATAAGCGCACCGCGCGCACGCATGGCCGTGAAGGCCTCGTGGCCCGGCGTGTCGATGAAGGTGATTTGCTTGCCGTCAATTTCCACCACGGAAGCACCGATGTGCTGCGTGATACCGCCCGCCTCACCTGCGGCAACACCCGTGTCGCGGATGGCGTCCAGAAGCGAGGTTTTGCCGTGGTCGACGTGACCCATGACGGTAACCACCGGCGGACGCGGCTTCAAGTCCTCGTCGCGGTCGTGGTAGACCACCGCGTATTCCTCTTCCGGCGACACGACACGCACCTTGCGGCCCATGTCATCGGCAATAAGTTCAATCATGTCATCAGCCATCGACTGCGTGAGCGTAAGCACCTGCCCCAACAGGAACAAACGCTTGATGATGTCGTTCGGCTGCACGCCCAGAAGCTCGGCGAACTTGGCCACGGTCGTACCCTGGGGAATTTCCACCACGGAATCGTCCAGCACGAGCGTGGGGTCGAGGCCCTTCTCAATGGCCTCCATCTCCAAGCGCTCGCGGTTTTCGGCCTCGCGCTTCTCCTTGCGCTTCTTGCGGCGGCCTTCGCCCTCATGCGAGGTGGCAGCTGCCACGGCTGCGCGGGCTTCGGCAAGCACCTTGTCGCGCTGCAGTTTTTCTGCCTGCACAGCCATCTGGGCGTAGCGATCTTCGCCCGTGGCCCGCTGCTGCTCAAGCTCCGGCACAACCTGCTCGAAACCGGCCGCCTTGCCGCGACCCTTCTTGCCACCCTTGCGGGGCGCATTAGCAGAAGCCCCTGCACCAGCACCCGCACCGCGACCAGCCTGCGCGTTGCCGCCCTGCTTCTTCTGAGCCTCAATGCGCTGCTTTTCGGCCTCAATCTGCGAAAGCAGCGAGTCAAAGCCACCTGCTGCCTTCTTGGCACCCAGCACGGGAGCGGGCTTCTTCGGTGCCGCTTGCGTGGTGCTCTTCTTGCCCTTGCTGTTGCGCTGGCGCAGCGCCTCTTCCACGGCCTGCTTCTTCGCCACTTCGGCCGCAGCCTTGGCGGCGCGAGCACGGGCGCGCGCCTCGGCGGCCTCGCGGGCCACGCGCTCCTTCTCGCTCTCAATCTGGCTGGCCAGGCTCTCGAACGGGGAGGCAACGGGAGCCTTGGTGGGCTTGTCGCCGCCGCCACCCTCGCCTTCCGCCGGGGCCTCCCCCGACGCCTCGGCAGCCTCGCGACGGGCGCGCTCCGCTTCGCGAGCGGCGCGCTCCTGCTCTACCGCTTCGCGACGGGCACGCTCTTCTTCGGCCTTCTTGCGCTCGGCCTCGGCACGCTCTTCAGCAAGCTTGCGCGCTTCTTCGTCTTCAAGCTGGCCCGCACGTTGTTTGATCTCGGGCTCTAAGTTCTTCCTGATCTTGGCCACGTAGGCATCGGCGAGCATGCTCGCATGGCTCTTCGCAGGGATTTTCATATCATGCAGCTTATCGAGCAATTCCTTGCTCGTCATGTCGAATTCCTTCGCCAACTCATGTACACGCATGCTGGCCATATACCACTCCTCTTCCTTTACGCTTCGCGCAGCGCCGAAGACACCTCGGCTGCGATTCGTTCCAAATCCTCGTGATCGAGCTTCGTCTTCAGCGCCCGTTCAAGCTTCCTGGTCTTGCATGCGGTGGCGAAGCACTCCTGGGAGCACACATACGCCCCGCGCCCCGGTGCACGGCCCGTGCTATCGAACGCGGCGAAGCCGTCCGGGCCGCGCACGATGCGGAACAGCTCGGTCTTGCCGGCCTGCTTTCCACATGCGATGCAGCTGCGCTGCCGTTTCGTTGTCTCCGCCATGGTGCGTTCTACCCCGTAGTCCTTAGGCCTCGTCGAGATCCGCGTGAACACCGCAGTAGCGGCTGTTCGGCCGTGCGTGATTGCGGCAGCGAACGCCGTCTTCACTCACGTAACCGCACAGCGCCTCATCTTCGGCATCCGCGTCTTCGTCGATAAGCATGTTATCGCCGTTGACCAGCGGCTCGCCCGTAAACGACGCGCTCTTGATATCGATGTGCCACCCCGTGAGGCGCGCGGCCAGACGGGCGTTTTGGCCCTCCTTGCCAATGGCCAACGACAGCTGGTCGTCGGGCACCACCACGGTGGCGTAATGGTTATCTTCATCAATGAGAACGTTGGTCACCTTTGCGGGCGAAAGGGCGTTGGCCACGTAGCTGGCCGGGTCCTCGTTCCACTGGATGACGTCCACGCGCTCGTTGCGCAGCTCTTCAACCACCATGCGCACGCGGCTGCCCTTGGGACCAACGCAGGCGCCCACCGGGTCAAGGTTCGTCTCGCGCGACGCGACGGCAATCTTGGAGCGCGCACCCGGCTCGCGGGCGATGGACTTGATCTCCACCAGGCCCTCGTAGATTTCCGGCACTTCAATTTCGAAGAGGCGGCGAATGAGGTCCGGGTGCGTACGCGACACCACGATAGCAGGACGTGCCTGCTCACCGCGCATCTTCGGCGCGTCGGAATTCGGGTCGCGCACTTCAATGATGAGCATCTTCAGGCGCTGGTTGTGGCGATAGTGCTCGTTTGAGGGGCGCTCGTTGCGCTCGTTCGGGTTGCGCTTCTGGTCGTAGTGCGGCAGTTCCGCCTCCACGCCGTCGCGAATCTTGATGATGGTGAAGTCCGGTGTGCCCTGCAGCACTGTGCCCGTCACAAGGTCACCCACGCGATCGGAGAATTCCTCGTAGATGGACTGACGGCCCGCCTCGCGCACGATGGACGCAATGACACCCTTGGCGTTTTGCGCGGCGATGCGGCTCACGTCGGCCGGCGTGACGTCGCGTTCCTCAAATTCGGCGTACTCGCCGGTTTCTTCATCGGGCTCGCCTACGGGCACCAGCTCGTAGACGTAGATGCGACCGGTCTGGCGGTCGATGGTTACGCGGGCATCCCACTCGAGGTCGAGGATGCGCTCGTAGCTCTTGGCCAGCGACTGCTCCAAGCGCTCGATGAGGTAGAACTCGTCGATCTTGCGCTCGTGGGCCAATGCCTGCAAAGCCTCGATCAGTTCTGAAGTTGCCACGTCTACTCGTCCTTTCCTAAGAGCTGAAATCGATCGTGCCCTTGAGATGGGCGCGTTTAATGTCATCTATCGCAATGCGCACGTCTCCGCCGTCAACGGCGAGGACTACCCCGTCGCTATCGGCCGAAACGATAGTTCCCGTGAACGTGCTGCGGCCATCCTGCGGCGCAGACTTCACCACGGCCGTCTCGCCAACGAACCGCATGAAGTGCTCGGCGGTGCGCAGCGGGCGGTCAATGCCGGGCGAAGAAACCTCCAGCGTATAGGCACCGGGGAACGGGTCAAGTTCGTCCATGAGGTCGTTGATCCACGCCTGGGCTGCCGACAATTCGTCGAAGCTCACGCCGTCAGCCGTGTCGATGTACACGCGGATAGTCGGCGCCTTCTTCGCACCCACCACCTCCACGGTCACCAGCTCTACGCCCTCCTGGTCAGCCCGGGGAGTCAGCGCGTCGAGCAGCTGCTGTTCCTTCTTGCTGAGCACGTCCGTCTCCTCTCGCCTCCGTTGCGCCTTCCCGCGCAACGCCGTGCCATTGTGCTGCGTAGTATGTCTCCTGAAAGGCGGCATACTACCCTTTACAAACAAAGAAAGCGGGAACAAGCCCACTTTCTCATGTTTCGAAAGTATGGTGCGCACCTGCTTAAAGCCCCATCCCGTGCGCTTTGCTTTGCAATTTATACCATATTATGCCCCGCTTGCCTAGTGACCCCACCAGGCCACTCGCAATCTCACCACATTTAAACAGAGGAAGATTACGACCCTAAGAAAGCGCAAAATGCTGAAGCTGAAGGGTGCTCTTATTCGAGAATCTTTACAACATACTCTACCGCTGAAATTTCAAGAGGGTTAACAACATAAGATATACTCGCACTCTGGGGCAAAGATAATCCAAAAGAGACGGAAAGCGCGCCCAACTGGTCGCCTTGACGCTCCGGAATAACGAAGCCAAGTGCTACTACCTTGCCCGCTGTGTCCAAGGGCACCATCACCTCATTGGTCCCTTCTTTATCGGGAGTAAGTACAATTTGAACAGCAGCTCTATCAGTATCGTGAGGTATGAGCAAAGAGGCTCCACTTCGCACAGAACTAACGGCTCCACTTATCTCCAAGGGCACAACTGATGAAGACGTAAAAGACATGCTCTCGCTGGATATCCGACCCGTCGCGTCAATCAGTATTTCGGCCGCAGCTGGAACCTTGCACGAGATAACGGCATCCCACTTTGCATAGAGCACCATATCCCCCGCAACTGCAGAACCGAAGTCATACCGTTCCGTGAGAAGAGCATCTGAAAACCAGCCAGAGAACGTGTATCCGTCGCGCTGTGGTATTGCCGGCTCGACAGCCTGATCGCCTTTTCGAATTGTCTGAGATTCTACTTCGGAGCCTCCGTTACTAGCAAACTGAACACACACAGAAACATAAGACGTCGTGACGCGGATGCCAAGCAAGGTTGACCCTGGCTGACCATCCTCAGCCGACCCTTGGGATTTCGATGAGTCGGTAATACGCAAGCCCAGCTGTGTTTTCCCTGGCGAAGCATTGGCATAGGCGCTTCTCGGTACAGTCAACATCAACAAACATGCCACAACAATAAAAGCCATGAGCACTTTCATTATGCAAAGTGCTTTTTCTCTTGTTGCTCGTTTGATGATAAATGCAGTGCCCATCTCAAAACCCGTGCGCAATCAGAAGCAGAAACAGGGACACACGCCACAGGGCGTAGACGCTGAACGTGTTCCGCTCAGACCCAGGTCACCATTGATGTACACTCCCATAAAATCACCTGGGAAGTTTGGCCGGACTGAACGCATCCACCAACTTGTATTATCATCCGGTGTCAATTGCTTCCCTTTCTCCATCAAGCTATTAGGGCCGCTTGTCTGAATGGGTTTATTTTGATAGTACTCATAACGATAGCCTTCTTCTGTAACCCAACGATACTTCGACCATCCATCAAATACCGCTCCGGTGTATTCGTAATAGGTCATGAGAAAGAGTGTGTCATGAGAAACGCTGACCGAAGAGCTGGTAGAAGTGCTTTCACTGCCATAGCTTTTCTCGACCTGAACAAGTGCGTCTCGAAGTTCGGATGGAACCATATCCCAAATCTCGCCATCGTTCATACTTGCATGCAATGCGCTCGAACCCCATCCCCCCGAATTGGAGTTTGAACCGTTCATGGGATATATTGATTCGAGAAGATTGACAAATTGGAAAGTGAGGCCAGCCTTTGTTCTCCTATCAACAGGGGTCGTCAAAATGTCATGATTGATGCCAACAAGACGAACATCGTACGCAACTTTGTTCCAAACGGTCTTGCATTCATAAGCAGTTTCGTCTGCAAGGTATTCAGCGTACATAAGGTAATAGGGAGACTCGCTTCCATACTCCGCAATACTGTTAGCGTGAGTTTTCACGTCAGCAATGCTATACACAACTCCCGATTTCGAGTCTTTGAGATAGAAAACATCCTCTTCAGTGCCACCCCCGCCATCTCGTTTAAACATATATGAAACAGTAGCAAGGGGTTTGACACTCATACCGTAATCGGCAGCCCCAACCTTTACGCTCGCGTTATTCAGATTTAAGCGATAGGTGCATTCGAGCGAACTGTTAGAAGCTATAACAAAATCACCCTGACCAGGTTGTACACTGCTGACCGTAGGACCAAGGCCAAAAGAAATAGCTTTAGAATCATCTTTTTTCGGATAGAGACTAAACAGGTTCTGTGCAGTGATATCCGAAGCGTCTGCTTTCGCCTCAAGCACTTCAGTAGCACCAGCGTCAACACAGGTGAGGCTTTCCATAGCAACTGGAAAATCCGAATAATTTTCGAACTGACTGCTTGAAGTTACACTCGCCGTTGGATTAGCGACGTCATACCCCTCCCCGTCTCCAAACGTCACCACAACAGGAGCCGTAACGCTGAGTTGAACAGCACGAGCGCTAATGAGATAAGCCGACGGTAAAAGGGATGAATTTCTTACTGAAATGGTTTCGGTTGTTGCCTGTGAACTTGGTAGTACCTCAACAAATCGTGAGCTGCGGGCAATTTCAATCCCATCCAGTGCAAGCGTTACTACAACATCAGTCGAACCCTGAGCCTTCCCTCGTGTCGTACCGGCGTCAATTGACAAGGGCGCAGCAGCATAAGAATAGATAATTTCGACGTTTTCGGGTAGCTCAAGAAATGCTCCTTCGAAAAGATCTCCCTCTTCACCAACCATAAGAATAAGTGACTCTTTAGCAAGTTCAATTCCGAAAGGCTGAACAGTACTACCCGCTGTCAATTCGGTCGATTTCCAAACTTCTTCGGACCCTTGCGGACAATAGAGTGAAACATTCGAGCACTCAACAAAAGCATCAACTGCAACCTCTGGTGAACCGAGGGTGACAACACGCGTAAGTAAATTACAGGATGCAAAAGCGCGAGATTTGATAGCCACAACCGAGTCTGGAATCCACACCTCTGCAAGTGCCGTTGCTTCGAAAGCTCGCTCCCCAATCTCCATCAGACCCTGAGAGAATTCAATAGAAGCCAAGTTCGAGCAGCCCGCAAACGCGCCCTCTCCGATCAATGCTATACCCTCAGGGAGCTTGAGAGATTCAAGTGACAACAACCCAGCAAAACCTCTGGGAGCAATAGATGAGACACGATAGGAAACGCTTCCAACTTGAGCCGAAGCAGGAATTATCAAATCGTCGGCAGGCTCACCCGGACCCATCCATGAAACGGAAAGGGTGTAATCATCCAGCAACGTAAATGAAAGGCCATAACTAGTGAGACCCTTATTCTCGGCCGTGGAATCACTTTCTTTAAAACGACCTTGCAAGGAGAGATCGCCTGGTAATGCAGAGTTGGAGAACCGCGAAAAGCCGGCATCTTCCCAAATCCCCCTTGCCTCTTGATGGCCTTCCGAGCCCACAAGAGCCACAACTGTGTCTTTAGAAGCATTGTCAAACGCCTCGGGAGAAATCTCATTCAAATCACCCAATACAATAATTGATGTAAGAGAGCATCCACTAAAAGCACCCGGGGCAATCGCATGTGTCTGCGTAGCAATTACCGCCGAAACACCTACGCCCGGAGGGCATGCTACGAGGTTTTCCCTATTCTTTGAGTAAAGAATGCCATTCCAGGAAGAGAAGGCGACGCTACTCTTTTCTACTTCGACGGAGATAAGTCCCGAACACTGGGAAAAAACTTCAGCCGCAACTAAGACAGTTTGGCTAGGAATATAGGCAACACCCTTTTTACCTTCGGGAGTGAACAGAAGGTTTGAAAGGTCCTTCGAGAACAGCATACCATCGTAGGACGCATAGTTTTCGTTATCCAATGAAACAGTGATATATGAGAGCGAAGAACATCCTGAAAACGCTCCATCCAAGATAGTTTCCACAGAAGCTGGAATAGAAATGGATTCGATAGGTGCGCCCTCGAAAAGGTTTTGTTTTGCGGGATCTCCAATTATTGTAACGGCGTATGAATCAGAACCGCTCGAAACACAGGAGGGAATGACGATATCGCTTTCAAGCGTTTCGCCATACCAACCCACCAACGCAACAGACTCCGCATCAGGAAGCACGCGGAATGTAAAACCACAGGAACGAATCTCGCCAGCGGCAGGCTGAGAATACTGAGCGAGTGAAACACTGGCGGATGCTTGTTCGTGAAACCGCGTCACACCATCCGCAACAGATTTGCTACTTAAAAGCCCCCCCCCCCGCGAGATTTTCAACGTCGCGAGCTTCTGACGTCGAGACAGGAACCATGCCAACAGCAAGAGCAAGTGCAAGCGTCGCTATAGCAACTCTCTTGCCTAGCAGACTATTTCCGAAACTGCGCAGCATTTTTCCCAACCTCGCTCTCAGTAATGGGCAAGACCTCTATTCCTCAAAATGATGAATATAATAAACAGTATAGTCTTTGGAGGCAATTTGGGAAGGGGCGTCTTTCATAAAGCAAGCCCCTGTTCTTTCAGAACAATATGTAAACAATGCCAAGGATATCCCTGCTTGAAAACTTATTGGGCACTCTATACTGCGCGCGCACTTCACAGATACGCAGTACGCGCGCAGCCAGACATTTCTACAACGCGGACGGTTGCTTTGTTACTTCCACCTCGCAGACGCATGCGGCGTCGTCGGCTTCGGCTTGGGCGGGGTTGTAGGTGAGGAGCAGTTTGCTCAGGATAAGGAAGGCCAGGATGCCGAGGGCTATCATGCCTACCACAATGAGGATTTCGGGGAGCGTGGGCATATAGGAGCTGGCCACGGCCCAGCCGTCCATGCCGAATACGCCGCGCGTGGAACTTGAGCCGGAGATGAGACCCGGCGCGCCGGACACATTCGGATAGATAAAGCTGGTGAACAAGAGCCATATGCGCTTGCAGAATACACCGACCACCACGCCTGCGCACGCCAGCGCCACCAAACCCGTACGGCGGCGGTTCTTCGCGAACACAAGGATGGTGAACGGAATGATGACGCCCACGATAACTTCAATCCAGAAGAACGGTGCGGTGGCACCGGACACCATTTCGCCAAACACCGCCATGCCGTGCTCGGTGCCGGGATACGCCATGGTGAGCACCTCGCAACCCACCATGTAGCCGTCAACCGCAATACAGACGGCCAACAGGCCCGCCAGGTTCGCGATGAGCTTCTTCGAGGTGGCGAACACCTTCGCGCGGTTCATCCACAGAAGGCCGAGCAGCAAAAGCGCGAGACCCGAGTCCATGGCCGATGCCACAAAGAGCGGCGCCATGATGGTGGAGTACCAACCCTCGCGCGCAATTTGCAGGCCGAAGATCCACGCGGTCACGGAGTGCACGAGGATGGCAACCGGCAGGGCGAAGCGCGACACGATGGCCACCTTGTCCTTCGCGCCCGGCTTCTTCGACGTCATGAAATACAGGTAGATCAGGTTGATGACCAGGTATGTTGTGATGACGCAGATGTCCCACAGAAGCGGCGAGATGAAGTTCGGCGACGCGAACAGGTTTAAGATGCGCACGATGCCGCCGAGGTCGATGAGCACAAATGCGCCGGCGATGCAGATGCAGATGAGCGACACGATAATGGCCGGCAGCGCCACCTTCTTGTACTCAGCCACATGGAAGATGGACGCGGACGAGGCCACGATGAGGCCGCCCGCCGACAGGCCCACGAAGAACATGAAGCTGGCAATGTAGAGGCCCCACGACGTGCCGTTCGACATGCCGGTGACGCCGAGGCCGCCGATAAACTGGTACACATACGCGCCCACACCAAGCGCCACCAACACGCCCAGCACCACAAACGCGATTTTATAAGTATTCGTTAACTGCATAATAGTAGTTCCTTCCATAACCCACTGGTTGGCGTAGTAAGTCAGCGAGGGTGCCCGCAGTGCCCGAGATTCGCGGGATCGCGGAGGCGAAGCGTACGCAAGGTACGTGAGCCTCCGTGATCGTGCGAAGATCGGGTGCTGCGGGCGACCGCAGCGTCGACCAGTTCCGTCGGCCGTCAGGCCGACGGAACCTAAAGTCCGATGTAGAAGAGTTGGGGCCTGGTGCCCTTTTCTTCCAGTAGGTGGTGGGCTTCGGTGGATTGGGCGAGTTTGGAGATGTCGCTTTCGGGGTCGTCGAGGTCGCCGAAGGTGCGAGCGCGGGCGGGACATACGCGCACGCACATGGGCATGTCGCCGTCGTCCGTGCGCTCCTTACACAGCGTGCACTTCTCCATCACGCCCTTGCCGCGCACGGGCACGCGCGAGTCACCGTAGTTGCAGTCGGGTTCGCGCACCGGGTCGGTCCAGTTGAACACGCGGGCATTGAACGGGCAGGCGGCCATGCACATGCGGCAGCCGATGCACTTGTCGTAGTCAATTTCCACGCGGCCCTTTTCGTCTTTGTACGTGGCACCGGTCGGGCACACCTTTTGGCAGGCGGCGTTTTCGCAGTGCTGGCACTGCACGGGCAGATACACGCGCTTGAGGTTGGGATACTCCCCCACCGCGCCGTCGATGACATCGGTATCCTTCGTCAGAATGCGGTTCCAGAGCATGCCCATGGGCACGTTGTTTTGCATCTTGCAGGCGTTGGCGCAGGTGTGGCACCCCACGCAACGGTTGAGGTTAATGGCGATGGCCAGTTTCGTCATGGCGAATCACCTACGCTTTCTTGATCTCGACGAGCGTGTCGGAGAACGGAATGACGGGCCCACACATGAGCTCGCTTCCGCGCTCCACCTGCGCGTCGTTCGTGACGGATTGCATGTTGCCGCGCACCAGGTAATCGGCCGTGGCACCTTCCACGAGGCGCACCGAACCCGAGCGGATGGCGGGGTTGCCGTGCACGCACACCGCAAAACTGCCGCGGTCGTTGAACACCTCCACGGTGTCGCCGGTGGCCAGGCCGCGTGCCTCTAGGTCGGCCGGGTTGGCATCAAGCGTGGGCTCGAAGTACTGCTGAATCCACAGCGCATCGTTGAACTGGTTGTGGATGTGGAAGCGCGTGCGCACGTTCGCCAGCTGCAGCGGGAAGTCGGCGCGCTTCGGGTTGTCGGCGTAGGCCTCAAGCGGCGGCTCCCACTGGGGAAGCGCTTGGCCGTAGGGGGCGAGGTTTTCGTAGTACACGTCCAAGCGGCCCGACGGCGTGTCGAAGACGAAGTCGGCGTATTCCTGGCGCGGCTCTTCAATACCGGGCAGCGGCCAGGCACCGTTGTGCTCGTTGATCTTGTCCACCGTGAGTGTGCTGATCTCGGGGTCTTCCGCGCCAGAGAGAATGGTTTCCACTAGTTCGACCGAATCCTTCGGCAGGGCGTCGTCCACGCCAAGGCGCTTCGCAAATTCCTTCTGAATCCAGAAGTCGGTCTTGGCCTCAAACAGCGGGTCGATCACCTTGTTTTGCAGCACGAGCTGGTTGTAGCCCACCTTGGCGTTGCCCACGGGAGCATCCAGCTCGAAGCGTGTGGTGGCCGGCAGCACATAGTCGGCCCACTTCGCGCCTTCGGTGAAGTAGGGGTCGATGGACACAATGAGGTCAAGTGAGCGCGCCCAGTCCTCGGTCTTGGCCATGTTGGCGAAGTGTTGCGCCATCATATCGCCGCAGCAGATGTACGCCTTCACCTTGTTGGGCTTTTCGCGCATGTCGTAGGCGGCCATCTCGTCGGTGGCGGTTGTCATATCCTCGGGCAACTCCCATGCACCAAGCGACGTGGAACGGCCGTTCCAGCAGCCACCCACGAACACGCCAATGTTCGCGCCAGGCTTGCAGATGTTGCCGGTCACGCCGGCAAGCACTGCAGCCGCGTGACCTGCGATGTCGGCGTTGCCAATCTTGTCGTTGCCGCCCCAACCCAGCGCGATGGACGACGGGCCCTTCGCATAGGCGCGTGCCAACTCCACAATCTTGTCGGCGGGAATATGCGTGATACCTTCGGCCCATTCGGGCGTGTAGGTTTTCTGGCCCTCCACCAAAAGGTCGTAGGCCGTGCGGCACTTCGCGCCCTTGACCTCGGCGGTGCCGGAAAGCTTTGGCGTGACGCCCGGCTGGTTATAGGGCACAGCCTGGCCGGTTGCGGCATCTATAATAAAGAAGGGGTTCTGCTCGCCCGTTTCGGGCTCTTCGGCGGCCGGGTCCTCGGCGTGGTCGCGCACGAGCGCACCCTTGTCGTCCACCAGATACGGCAGCGACGTGTGCGTGGTCATGAACGCCTCGTCGGTCAGCCCCTCATCAAGCACAACGCTGGTCATAGCCAGGAAGAGCGCCGCGTCGGTGCCGGGTTCGATAGGCACCCACTCGTCAGCTTTGCCCGCCGTGGTGGAGAAGTGCGGATCGACCACCACCATCTTCGCGCCGGCCTCTTTGGCCTCGAAGAACAGGCGTACCTGCGGCAGGCTGGACTCGCAGAAGTTGCTACCCACGGTAAGCACCATGCGGGAGTTCACCCAATCGCGCGCCTCGCCCGTGGCCATGGCGTAGCCGCCGCCGAAGCCGATGGCGGGGTCAAGGCCGTTGCCCGTGCCCACGTCAATGCCGGTGTTGCCACCGGTCTGCGCGCCTAAAAGCGCCGCAAGGAAGGGCATGTTCGCCTCGCTTGAGGCCGTTACCATAACGGCGTCCTTGCCGTCGCGCTTCTGGATTTCCTTGATTTGGGACACGATGTCGTCAAGCGCCTCGTCCCAGCTCACCTGCGTGAATTCGTTCGCGCCGCGCTCGCCGGTCCGCTTGAGGGGCGTCTGCACGCGGCCCGCACCATAGATGTGCTGAACCTCCGAGATGCCCTTCAGGCAGATCGTCTCGTAGCGGTCGTCCACGCAGTGGTTCGGCTCTACCTTAACCAGGCGGCCGTCACGCACCGTGCAGCGCAAAGGACACATGCCACCGCAGTGCTCCTGATGGTACGTGCACGCGATGTGCTCTTCGTCGTAGGCGACCTTCGTCTCGCCCGCCGGGCCAATGCCCGCGTACGCCTTCTGCGGGGCAAGCCAGCCGTCCGTCGCGAGCATGCCTGCCGCAGCCAAACCGCCGGCAGCAAGCGAACCCTTGAGGAAACCACGCCTCGTTAGCTCCATGCAGTCCTCCTTCTCGTCATATGCAGTTGTCACGGCAACATCTGACAATAAGGGCAAACCGCCTCATAAATGAGCGGTTTGCCCTTATCTTTTGAGCCCTGTGCAACTTTTTTACAACTTTTGGCGGGTGCAAATCTGATTGCGTGAAACGCCCCCTAGTCGCGTTGCTTCGCGAGCGCGTTTCTGAGCGCATGCAGAACCTCAATTGCCACGGCCAGTTCGTCGGCCTCGAACGAATCTAGAATCTCCCGCACTTCCGCCGAAAGCGCCGCCTTGTCGGGCTTCGATTCGTCCGTTAAAAGCGCGTCCGTCCCTACCGAAAGCTCTTCGGCGATTTTCGCCAGCACGGGCAGGCTCAGCTTCGTATTTCCAGTCTCTATATGGCTCATGTGCGTGACGGAGATGCCGACCCTTCCCGCCAACGCCTCCTGTGAAAGTCCGCACGCCTTGCGGTATCGCCTGATGCGTTGGCCTATCTCAAAGTATCTCATGCGGTCACCGCCCATCAAAATCAAGTTGCCTTGAATCCTATGGGCGATTCTTGTCGGTTATAATAGCTCGCATAGGCTATTTTATGCCTATATAGTTTAACTAAGAAAACAGAAGCGCAGCAAAAGCTGCGCCGAGCACTTTGTTGGGGTGAGTCAGCCCCGTAGGGCGAGAGAAAGGTTAGAGCGTATGGGGAGCCAATACGTGATTTTTCAAGGGGTTCTTTTGCATTTCAATACGGTTTTAAAAAAGCAGAGGGGTGTCAACCCCTCTTGGTTGGTCAGCAGCACTGTGCAGGGGAAGTGTCAAGGATGCCGCAAGGCGAAGCCGGTTTCTTGATACTTCGCTACCTGCTGAAAAAGGCAGCCGTTTTCCCCTCGTAGAGCGCACGACTGCCGCAGGCAGTACCACCGCCCGCAAGGTGGGGATCAAGTGCGCCCTTTTAATATAACTACACCGCAGGATCAGGACAACTTGAAACCGATTTTCTTTTCATGCTATAATTTTAGAAGTTTCCATGGATTGATAAATCTGATTTTGCGAGGTAACTAAAGTGAGATATATCGATGAAATTCAAATTCTGGGAAAATGTTCAGAGGGTATGTCTCCGGCAGAAGTATATAAATGCCAGCTTAAAAATACTGTATGCTATCTGAAAAAAATTGACGATATATTTTCAAAAACCACATACAGCGTGAAAAGAGAAGCTGAGATGATGATGTGGTTATCCGATAAACTGAAAGTACCAGATGTAATCGAATACGGAGTACGAGAACATTCAGAATATTTGATCATGAGTGAGTTAAGAGGGAAACACATAGATTGCTTTATTGATCATCCAATAAAATATATTGAGTGCTTGGTAAACGCACTTCATCAGCTACAAGCAATAGATATAAGAAACTGCCCATTTTCATCCAAAATAGATGTTCGATTAAAAGAACTAAAATATCTTTTGGATAACAGAATTGCCGATATTGATGTATCGAATTGGGAAGACACAACAGAATTTGATGATCCAATGACGTTATATCAGTGGCTTTGCGAAAATCAACCTCAAGAAGAACTGTGTCTCTCTCATGGAGATATGAGCGCTAATTTTTTTGTATCTGATGATGGAATATATTTTTATGATTTGGCAAGATGCGGAGTTGCAGACAAATGGTTGGATATAGCATTTTGTGTCAGAGAGATTCGAGAATATTATCCTGATTCTGATTATGAAAAATTCTTTTTTAACATGTTGGGACTTGAACCGGATTATAAAAAAATTAACTATTACATTTTATTAGATGAGATGTTTTAGATTTTATTTCTATCGAAATCAAGTGAAACAGCTTCCTGTTTGTCGGGAAACCAAATAAGGCGAGGCATGACCACCTCCCAATGTGCCATGCCCCATTGCATATGTGTCTCCTTTCCTCTGCCGGCTGTCACGTTGCCACAAATGAGTCGTCAGTCGATGTAATATAGTAGATAGTGTAAACCATCCTTTATACAGTACATCCCAAGAAGATTTGCTATCAGGAGTCGCCACGGCGCACGATTTGATGCACCGCGTGGTGGGGCTGCAGAACCGCATCAACCAGCTGAGCACGCAGTTCGCTGCCAAGACGGAGAAGAAGACCAAGCGTCACCCCGTGCTCTACGCCGTGGCGGGCTTCCTCATCGCGTTCGCGCTCATCACCAGCACGCCGCTCAAGGCCATCACGTACCCGATAACCATCCCGTTCTTCTCGGCAGGCGGCATGGAGCTTCAGGTGATGGTTTGGAACATCGTCAATCTCGTGCTATCCGCCATCATCGGCGCGGTTCTGTACGGGGTCATTTCCAAGTCCGCTGACAAGGGGCGAGAGCGCAAGAACGCCACCATCGACCAGAGCAACGCGCAAGTGGAGGCCAACAACCAAGCGCTCGCGCAGAGTATCGAGCAGACGAAGCAGGAAATCTTCGCCGTGCAGCAGCGCTGGGCTGCGGAAGTCGCGCCGTGGTACCCGATGGACTACGACAACATCGACGCCGTGGACTTCTTCCTTACCGCCGTGCGCAACCACCGCGCGAGCACCGTGCAGGAGATGGTCAACCTCTACGAGACAGAGCGGCATCAGCGCCGTATGGAGCAGGGGCAGCAGCAGATTCTCAACCAGCAGCGCATCGGCAACATGCTGCAGCTAGGCAATCTGTTCATGCAGGGGCAGGTTCTCAGCCAAGCCCAGCAGATAAACGCAAACACCGCAAGCGCCAGCAGCAACCTCGACTGGATTGCCAACGCGATGGGCAAGCGGTAGCGGCCCGCCGTCGAACCCCGCTGCATGGATCATGGCGGTTTTCGCCACGATCCATGCAGCGGGCAGCCTATGTGGAGTAGCCCGTATGGCGGCTGCCACCACTTTCGAGCACCGTATACAGCAAGCGCAAAGGAGCGGAACAATGGATAAAACCGAACGGACGAGAAGAGCGGCGCGTTTTGCGGCGCTGCTCGCGGCATGCGCCCTGCTGCTATTTCTGGCGGCGCGCCCCGCGTACGCCGTGGAGGTGGCGGGCGGCGACGGCTGGTCGCTGGACGATGCGGGCGTGCTCACGCTTTCCGAGGACATAGCCCCGATAAGCGCGGGCGGGGCCTACGAATGGGAGCCGTACGCCGCGCAGGTCAAGGAGGTCATGGTTGCCGAAGGTGTGACCGAGGTGCCCAGCATGGCGTTCACCACGCGAGGCGGCGTGAGCTACGCCAGCCTGCAGAAGGCGACCATGTCCTCCACCGTGAGAACGATTGGCGTGAGTGCGTTCGCCGACAACCCCTCGCTCACCGAGGTGTACTTGAACGACGGCTTGGAGCGCGTGGAAAACGTGGCGTTCGGCGGAGCGGGCTTCGCGGAAATCGAACTGCCCGAGAACGTGACATGGGGTTCGGACGTGTTCATCGACTGCGACAGCCTCGTCTCGGTGACCATCCCCGCGGGCTCTGAATGGGGCGGCGGCAACGCGCAGTTCTACGGCTGCGACAGCCTTGAAACCGTATATATCGAGGAGGGCGTGGCGCAGATTCCCGCCACGTTCCTCAACGGATGCGGCAGCCTCGAATACGTGTGGGTGCCCAAGTCGGTCACCGAGTTCGTAGGCACGCCCATTCTGGGTGGCTGCATCATCGGGTACACGGGCACCGCTGCCGAGGAGTACGCGGACTGGAGGCAGGAAGTCGGCGTTAACGTGGTCGATTTCCACGCCATCGACGGCGACGAGCACACCTACGGAGAATGGCAGACGGTGGCCGAGCCCACGTGCACGGAGAGCGGCGAGCAGATTCGCACCTGCGCAATCTGCGGAGCCGAGCAGTCGCAGGAGCTTGCCGCAACGGGGCACATCTGGGACGGCGGCGTTGTGACGAAGGAGCCCACCGAGAGCGCCGAGGGCGTGAGGACGTACACCTGCGCGGCATGCGGCCAGACTAAGACCGAGCCCATCGCCAAGCTCCCGCAGACGGGCGGGGACAAGCCGCAGGGCGGCGACCGACCCGATGGGTCGGCGGATGCGAACGAGGGCTCCGCTCAGGAAAGCGCGCAGGACGAGCTTCCCCAGACGGGCGACGGCACGTTCGCGCTCATCGGCCTGCCTGCTCTTGCTCTGCTACTTGTTTCGGCGGGTCTGATTCTGGCGGCAAAAAATCGGGCGGAGCGTTCGTAGCCTAAGGCAATACACGAAAAGGAGGGAATCATCCATGAGGCAATACACGAGAAGAAACGTCTTGAAGCTGCTCGGGGTTGGCGCGGTAACCGTGGCTGGCCTCGGGCTGGTCGGGTGCGGCGGCTCGGGCGAGGGTGCGGGCGGTGCAGCCAGCAGTGCGAGCGAGCCCGTGCCCGCATCGCAGGCGTTCGCGCAGGCGGGCGTTTGGATGCAGTACGACGGTGACGAGCAAATCGGGAAGGACGTGGAAATCGAGCGCATCCTCGCGTTCGACGGCAACGGCAACGTGACGGCATACCAATGCGACGGCGTGACCTTCGCCGACCTGAACGGGCTTTCCGACGAGGAGATAATCGAGTTCGCCAAGCAGCAGGACAAGGCGGTGTTCGAGGCCGAGAAGCAGGCGGCAATCGACAGCACTGCCGAAGCCATCGAGGCGTGGCAGCAGTGCTACGACACCCTGAAAGCGGAGGCTGACGCGGGAACCTACGATTCCATGAACAGCTACGGAGCCTACGGCATCGAGGCCGTGCCCGAGGAGGAGCGCGCAGCGGCCATCGAGGAGTTCCAAACCGCACTGGACAACACGAAGAACTCTCTCGATATCGCCAACGAGGGTCAGGCGTTCAACGAGGCGGCTGAGTATCAGGAGCCACAGCCGCAGCCCTACACGCTCGCCCTTGAAACCGACGGCTCGGGCAACGTCGCATCGGGCGAGGAAATCCGCTTCGCGGCACCCCGATTCAGCTTCTACCAGATAGAGGCTGGCGATACGACAGACCTCGAAAGCCCCAAGACGCGCTTCCGCGTGCTGGTGGACTACGGCTGGCACAACGATGCCGAGATTCCCGAGAGCGCCTTTGCGACTTCCGACGAGGCCATCGGGCTGTACTCGCCCAACTACTCGACCACGCAGACGGTTCTCGACACGACCTTTGGCGGGTATTCTGGCCTCGCCACCGTCGTGAACGAGGGGCACGCGGGCTTCACGTGGGACGCGCCCGATGCCGAGGGCATAGAGGTGGATTAGCAAGCCGCCCATCGGGCAACCCCAACATGACCGTACTGGCCGCATCCGCTTTCGGGTGCGGCCTTTTCGTTTTCGTGCTGCGCCCGTCGCGCCCTGATCCCCGATTCCGCAGCAGATCACGTCTTGCGCCGTGAGTATGCCTGCGGCATCGGGGAGGTCGCGCGAAGGGAGGTGCTGAACATGAAAGATAAGGATAAGGACAAATTCAGCATCGAGGAAGAGACGGAGTGGCGTATTCAGGTTCTCAAGCGCACGGCTCGCATCAGCGCGGCGAAGGCCAAGCAGCTCGAGCGCGAGAGGAACGCGATGCGCAGGAAGGAGCCGCTCGAGGACAGGGAGGGGCTCGAGGGCACCTTGAGGTGCATCGACAACGTGATGGAGTGGCGCTTTGTGGACGAGTTCGGGCGCGTGGAGCTCGACGCGGACATGCTCTCCATGCACATCACGGTCAGGGAGCTGCGGTTCATCCGCGCATGCGTCGTGCGCGTCATCGAGGAGCTGGAAGGAGGCGCGCGGTGAGCGACCACGGGATAAAGACGTACGCCGACCTCGCGGAGACCTGCGGCGGCATGGTGCTCGCCAACGAGATGGCCTACCGCCCCATGGAACTGGTGGGCGGCAGCTGGGCGCCTTGGGAGGAAATCTTCCAGTGGTACATCGTGCAAGACCCGAGCTTCCTCATGCACCACACCGACGAGCCGGTGTTCTACGACGGCGAGCTCTGCCTGCACGTATGGGGATTGAAAACCTACGGCACAAGCTGGTCCATCCTGCCCGCCCCCGAGATTCACTAGCCATTCGTACCCCATGGGTGCGGCGAGAAATCGCCGCACCCTATATTTTTTTCGCTCAGCCGCGCGCTAAGCGCAGCTTGCGAAACGTCGTCGCGCAGGGCTTCGCGCCGCGAAAGCGAGCGCCGAATGACCGCACATAAACGAAGGGGAAACGCGCCGCTTTCGCAAACTGCGCGGATTGCGAAAGCTGATCGATGAATCTCAGCGCGGTGGTTCGCCGCCGCTTCGCGGCATAAACGAGGCGAAACCGCCGCTGCCCCCTCCGCTCTACGCTTCGGGGGCAAAAACGGCAAAAGGGCATAAGGGGGGCTGACGCAGCTTGCGCTGCGGTCGGCATAGCCGACAGCCCCCATGCCCACCGCCCGCGTACTTCGTACAAATAAACCCACGGGCATCGAGCGAAGCGAGATGCTGGAATGCGGCAAAACGCGCACGTGAAGGCCTTATGAATCTTGAAAAATCGCATCGACTTTTTTCTCCTCATTTATGAATGGATGCAAACAGAAATGCTCGTTTATCAGGCTTTTCTCGATTTGCGGATACATGGCGACGCAATTAATCTCGGCTCGTAATGAAATTGCGTTGCAAGCAACGCCGAGTGAAAAGGAGGCTCGAATGAACGAACAGCAAGGCACCGAAAATGCGTACGAGAATTCCGCATACGACATGATTGGGAGTTCCATGTTGGTTGTGAGCGAGGAGGATGCAGTGAAGTTTCTCGGAAGAAACGGGCTTCTGCAGCTGATGGTGGACGGAATCAACGGCGTCGGCCCCACGTTCCTCACCTTGAACGGCGACTCCTCACGTCGCTATTACTTCGCGTGCGACCTGCTGTATTGGAACAGAATGCATTGGAGCACGAATCGTCCCTAGGAATCTCGAAAGTCATTCAACGTAGCCCGTACCACTAGCAATTATGCGCCCCGATGCACCAGCGAAGTAGCATCGGGGCGCATCCATAAGGAGAGGAGGTGACAAGAGTGCCCACGAGGAAAGACAGCAAGGGGCGCATCCTTCGCCAAGGAGAGGGGCAGCGCCCGAACGGCCAGTACTATTTCAAGTTCAAAGACGTGAAAGGCAAGACGAAGTACAAGTACTCGTGGACGCTTACCACGCACGACCTCCCTCCCAAGGGCAAAAAGTCGGGGCCGTGCCTCCGCGAAATCGAGAAGCAGGTGCAACGCGATCTGTTTGACCGCGTTGCACCAAGCGGGATGACCGTTCTCGAATTGGTTGAAAAGTACGTCGCGACTAAGACGGCGGTGCGCCCGACTACGCGCGCGGGCTATAAGACGGTTATGAACTTTCTTGCCAGGGACGAGTTCGGAAGCAGGAAAATCGGCGATATAACGACGCTCGACGCGAAGAATTGGCTCATCTATCTTCAAGACGAGCTCGGGAAAAGCTACAGTGCGATTCACTGCATTCGAGGAGTACTTCGCCCAGCTTTCCAGCTTGCGGAGGAAGACGACCTCATCAGGCGCAACCCGTTCAACTTCGAGCTCGCCACCGTGCTTGTCAACGACTCCATTGCGCGCGAGGCCTTGTCACCACAGGACGAGCGCAGGTTCCTCGATTTCATCAAGGGAGATAAGCATTACTCGCGATATTACGAAGCGTTCTACATCCTCTTCAACACGGGGCTGCGCATCTCGGAGTTCTGCGGCCTCACAAAATCTGACCTCGATTTCGAAAACGGAAGCATCCGCGTCAGCAAGCAGCTGCAGAGGGGCAGCGATATGAGGTACTACATCGAACGCCCCAAAACGAAAAGCGGCGAGCGATACGTACCCATGTCCGAGGAAGTCAAGAAATGCTTCAAGGCAATCCTTCAAAAGCGTGCCAACCCACCCGCCGAGCCCGTCGTTGACGGGGTGAGCGGATTCCTGCTTCTGGACAAAAACGGCATGCCGAAGGTTGCGATGCATTGGGAAAAGTACTTCCAACTCTCTCTCCGTAAGCACAATAGCATCTACAAGAAGGAGCTTCCCAAGATTACCCCGCATGTCTGCCGACACACGTTCTGCTCCAAGATGGCTCGAAAGGGGATGGACCCCGCGAAGCTCAAGTACATCATGGGGCACTCAGACATTAGCGTGACATACAACACGTACACCCACCTTGGATTCGAGGACGTGAGGGGCGACATGCTCCGCATGACGGATGGTGCCGCGTAAGCTAAAGTGTACGAAGTTGTAAATCCGCGAGGTTTACAACCGAATTTACAACTTTTGCGGCGGAAAATATCCGCTCATACACGAGCCGATTCGGGATTTCGCGACTGGGTGATGGCATACGAACAACGTTCATCACCTGCGGAAACCCTGATATTTGAGAGGAAATCCAAGGATGCATAGAATCATGTTTGTATGCCACGCTGATACGTCTCGATGCTTCATGATGGTGGAAAATGACGGCGCACAGTCTACGCAGCCCGGTAACCGCCGTCATCGTTCGCTTGCCCAAAAAACCACCGATTCGCTTTGTGCATTTTGTACAATCATAAACATCATCGCTGATAGAACGCGTAAAAGTAGAGGTACAGAAAACGCCGCGTTGCCGATTTGTTGCCGAAGGTGCCGCCGCTTACCCGCCTGAGCGTGCGCTCGCCCGCAGGAAGCGCGCATCAATTGCGCGCACGGCTTACGAGGGCCTTTGCCGCCAAAAGGAGTTGTCATGCTGTTCAACCTGGACCTGGTGTCCGCCGAACTGGCCAATTTGCACCCTCTTGAGCGCTTTGTGCACAATGCCACGCTCGATCTCGACCGCGTTGAGATATTTGGCCCCAAGAGTTTCCCACGCGCAACAAGCCTTTTCATTATTGAGTATGACGAATTTATCGCACTGAACGCCGCTGTGTTTGAGGCCGGTGGGGCCTTCCTTGTGCGCAGCGCGAGCGCCTCCTGTGACACGCGGGGCCTTCCCGCCCTACTTCTTCCCGATGCGCCCGACCTGCCAGATGCGCGCGACTTGCTGACGCGTTTGTTGGAGTATCGCATGCGGCTTGACACCTGGTCGGAGGCCGTGCTTTCCACCATGGCGCGTGATGCGCCGCTGCAAGAGGTGTTCGACATGGTGGCCACCATGTTCGCAAACCCGCTCATGCTGTCGGATTCGGCACTGTACTTCGTGCTAACGGCCGGGCGGCTGCCAGATGATTTCCGCGACCCGTTTTGGTCCCCGGCCATTGAGACGGGCGTGTGCCCCACCGAGGTGTACTTCGATACGTGGATGCGCAGCGCGGAGAACGCGTTCAGCAGCGAGCGCGCGTATATAGTGAGCGACGCGGAAACGGGCGGGCGCACCTATTTAGTGCGCAACCTTTTGGTGGAGGGCGAATATCACGGCTGCATTGAGCTAGTGGATGTGAACGCGCCACTGGGTCCTGCTGATCTGGCGCTGGCCGATTACGTGGGCGACTTGCTGGCGCTCATTTTGCCGCGGCGTGCCTACCCTCAGATTGCGAACTCGGCGCTGGGCCCGTTTCAGGAACTTCTGGCCGGCAATGCAGTGCGACCGCACGTGTTGGAATATGGTCTGGCTGAGCTGGGATGGAGCGTAGGAGATCCGCATTACGCGGTGTGCTTTTCGGGCGCGGAGGGGGCGGGTGAGCTGGGGCCGCATCTGCAAGCCGAGCGGCGCATCGCCGAGCTGTACCCGCATGCCCAGTTTGTCGAAGACAACGGCGCACACCTCATGATTGCGCGCGACGTTGACTATCCGCTAACAGAGTTTCGTGCAGGGTTGTTGCCTGGTGGGCCGGAAGGGCTGCGCTTTATCGCCGGGTTCTCGTCGCTGTCGGATGACTTCTCGCGCCTGCGCACCACCGCCGACCAGGCCGCTTTCGCCTACGAACAGATAAAACCCTACGAGACCGACCGCTATTTGGCCACGGCCATGGGCTTCTACGACGACTGCTGGTTCGAAGATGCGCGGCGTCGACTGACCGACGAAGGCGGCGATGTGGTGTGGCTGCTTGACCCCGCCGCCGTCGCCCTGGCGCGGGCCGATGAGCGCGACGGCACCGCACACGTGTCTACCGCGCTCGCCTACCTCGAACACGGCTGCAACGCCACACGCACCGCCGAAGCGCTGTTCATCCACCGCAACACCCTGGCGTATCGCCTGAAGCGCATCAAGGCCATTTCAGGCCTTGACCTGGAAAACCTCGGCACAAGTAACGTGGATGTGCTGCGCGTCCACCTCTCCTGCAAGCTGCTTGCGGGCTAGAGCACCTCTGCGGGCGTATCGCAAGCGACCTATTCCGCACTGCCGCCCCGATAGTCGCAGCGTTGACAGCGAGTGGGCGCGGCGTCGTCACAGGTGCGGTGATACTGGCCGGCCCAGTGGCAGATATGCTGGAGCACGGGAATGGTGGAAGCGCCTTTTTCGGTGAGCATATATTCCACGCGCGGTGGAATTTCCTCGTACTGGCGTCGCGCCACCATGCCGCTATGCGCCAAATCCTTCAGCGCGCTTGCGAGCGCGGCGTCGCTCACGTCGGCCATCTCGTCGCGCAGCGCGCTGTAGCGCAAGGGGCCATCCGACAGCACGCAAAGGATGCGCGACTTCCACTTGCCGCCGAACACATCAAGCCCGTACTCCAACGGGCACCGGATATCTTTCTCTAGTTTGCGCTGATAGGCCATGTTTTCACTCCCCTTCCCCGCGAGGTTGCACCACCTGGCCGCACTCCCTGCAATGGCACAACAGCCACCTTCTCCACCTTAGCGCGCTTTCTTGTCTTCGTGAAGTTACTCAAAACATTTTTAGTGGCTCAACATTTTGCGGACGACTTCTCTCGCGCGGGTAGCCGCCGTATCCTTGGCCTATCTTGAAACAAGGCCGCCACACGGCGGCAAGGAAAGGAGCACACCATGCTTGAAACATCGAAGGTATCCGTGGTGAGCACGGGAACTGCATTGCAGGCGAAAGCCGAAAGCCGCGGCTTCACCATCACGTTTGACGAGCCTGTCGAGTCGGGCGGCGGAAACACTGGCATGAACCCCGTCGAGGGGCTGCTCTGTGCGCTCGGCGGCTGCCAGACCATCGCCACCATGATATTCGCCCAGATGAAAGGCGTGGAACTTTCCGGCGTGAGCGTGGACGTGGAAGGCGATCTCGACCCCGACGGCTTCATGGGGAAGGCCCCCGACGTGCGCAACGGCCTGCAAGAGGTGCGCGTTACGCTGCGTTTGTCGGGCTCCGACAAGGAACAGCTGCGCGAACTTGCCGCCCTGGCCGAAGAGCGCTGCCCTGTTGGTGACTGTCTGAAGAATCCCGTACCCCTGCGCACGGAAATCGTCGTAGACTAAGGTCAGAGCGGACGGAGGGCCCGCCAAAGGAAAGGGGACATCATGGCTCATATGTCGCAAGAATGCCAGGACATGATCAACAACGCCTACGCCGCCGCGTTCTCCACGTGCGCTGACGGGGTGCCAAACGTGGTGCCGGTAAGCATGAAGCAGGCGATGGACGCCGAGACGGTAATGGTATCTGACCAGTACCTGAATAAGTCGCTGGCGAATCTGCAGGCGAACCCCTACGTTGCGCTGTCGGTCTGGGATGATGAGGGCGGCTTTCAGGTGAAGGGCACCGTCACGTATGAAAACGAGGGGCCGCGCTACGAGCAGGTGGCCGCGCAAGTGCAGGCCATCCTGAGTTCAATGGGGTACGACTATACGAGCAAGGGCGTGTGCTTCATCCACGTGGAAGAGGTGTACTCCGTCACACCGGGCGCGCACGCGGGCGAGCGTTTGGCATAGAGCTGCACGCGGGGTAGCGCGTTGGGCGGTCGCAAGGCGCTTTCGCGTGACGTGCTTCCGGCGGCGATGCGGAGGAATTCGTCGGCCATGGCTTCGGGGGTTTCTTGCATGCCGGATTCGAGCCAGCACACTAACATGTTGTAGAACGCGCCGGCAAAGTAGTACAGCTCGTAGCGTTTGATGGAGCGCGCGGGCATATCACCTGCTTCGGCAATTTTGCACTCGGTGAGCACATCGAGCAGTGTGGTGGCGGCATGCGCGCGGTGAAACGCGAGCACGATGGGGGCATGCTCGCGATAGAAGCGGAACTGGTAGAGCACGGCTTCGCGACTGCGGGGAGCGGCATCGGCCGGCATGCCCTCGTGGTAGAGGCGCGCCATGCGCTGGATGCCGTAGTCGACGATGTCCTCCACCGACGTGAAGTTGCGGTAGAACGACGCGCGTGCCACCCCGGAGCGCGCCACCAGTTCGGTCACCTTCACTTGCGAGAGATCCTTTTCCTGCGCCAGTTCCAACAGCGCATCAAGAAGGCGGTCTTTGACCTGCTGGTTCGCCACTTTTCTCCTATCCATGATACAGAAGCGCTCCCTTTGTCTCACGTCGATGGGTTCAGGTGCTCACGCCCCTATGATACAGTATGTCTCACATTGACGAACGGAAGTATCGAAGGAGCGCCATGATTCTCTACTTTAGCGGTACCGGCAATAGTCAGCGGGCAGCGGTGCAGATGGCCGAGCAGCTGGGCGATGAACTGGTGTCCATCAACCGGCAGATCAAAGACGGGACGGCGGGCACCTTTACCTCCGAGCGGCCGTGGGTGTTCGTGATGCCCACGTATTCGTGGCGCGTGCCGCGGCTGGTGGAAGAGTGGATGGAGAAGGCGCGCTTCGAGGGTTCGCGCGAGGCGTACTTCGTGCTCACCTGCGGCGGAAGCGTGGGCAACGCGGCGCCGTATGCCGCGGGGCTGTGCGGGCGGATAGGGCTCACGTTTCGCGGGCTTGCGGGCGTGGCTATGCCGGAGAACTACCTGGCCCTGGGGCCAACGCCGAGCGAGGAAGAGTGCCGTGCCCTTATGGAAGCGGCGCGCCCCCGCATCGCGCGCCTGGCTGAAATGGTGAGCGCGGGCAAACGCTTCCCCGCCGAGCCGGCCACTATGGTAGGGAAACTGGAAAGCGGCCCGGTGAACCCGCTCTTCTACCGATTCTACGTGCACGACAAGGGCTTCACTGTGTCGGACGCGTGCATCTCGTGCGGGCGCTGTGCCGCGCGCTGCCCGCTGAACAACATCCGCTACGAAGGCGGACGCCCCGTATGGCAGGGGTCGTGTACTCACTGCATGGCGTGTATCGGCGGTTGCCCCACCTCGGCCATCGAGTATAAGAAGGTGTCGCAGGGCCGCCACCGCCACTACGTGATGGACGACGCGCTGTGCTGGGGAAACGAGGCTGCTCAATGAAGCGCACGCACGAAGTGCTGATTGACGCGGAGGCGTGTATCGGGTGCGGGCTTTGCAAGCGCGACTGCCCCATGAACAACCTTGTGGTAGAAGAGCGCGTCGCGCACGTGGTGTCGCAGCAGTGCATCATGTGCGGACACTGCGTGGCCATCTGCCCGAAGGGTGCCGTGTCGATGACCGGGTTTGACGAAGAGCCTATGGAGCTACACGGACCGGTGAGGGTGGATGCCGACACGCTGGCGCTGGCGCTCAAGGCGCGCCGCAGCGTGCGACAGTTCGCTGCGCGCCCCGTGGACGCGGGCGTGATTGACCGCATTGTGGAAGCCGGGCGCGTGACCCCCACTGGCGGCAACGCCCAAGACGTGGAATTTGTCGTGCTGCGCGACGCGCTACCCGAGGTTGAGCGCGTGGCCGTGCGCCTGTTCAGGAGGCTGTTCCCCTTTGTGAAGCGCTTCAATGCATCGGTGGCGCGCGTGGAGATTGACGAGCACTTCTTCTTCAAAGGCGCGCCCGTGGCTCTTGCCGTGGTGGCGAAAGACACCGTGGATGCTTCGCTTGCCGCCGCCAACATGGCACTCATGGCCGAGACGTGCGGCCTCGGTGTCCTCTACAGCGGCTTCTTCGCCACCGCCACGCGCTTCTCCCCCAGCCTGCGCCGCATGCTCGGCCTGCACCGGGGCCAGCACGTCGTAGCCACCCTCGTGCTAGGCCACCCCGCCGTCCGCTACCACCGCACCGCCCCCAAAGAACCCGCCAGCGTGAGGATGTTGTAATAAGTGTGACGCGCTATCGCGCTAGCTAATACGCCACGAGGTTACCCGTCATCCCTTACCTTACGACGCGGGTCGACTGACTAGTAGGCGAGGTCTTGCAAGAAGCATAACCTCCGTAGGGGTGCACTCCAGTGCACCCGTTCGTGCGAAGCGCGAAAACGCAGGTCAGGGTTGAATTCTCCGCCTGACGGCGGAGAGGGCGCTTCGTGAAGCGCCCCTACAGAGATAACCTTTTTAGTGAGGTTTATGATACATGGAAGAGCCCTCGTCATAGTGATAGGGAGGGCGACCATCTTGTGGTGTATTCGGTAGCGCGTAAGCGCGTCACATTTTTACAAAGCAGGAGGGGGCTGTTGTTGCAGCCCCCTCCTTGTTACTTCCCTGCTTTCACCAGTTCTTCGGCCATTTCGCGCAGCTTGAACTTTTGGACCTTCATCGACGGGGTCATGGGGAAGTCGTCCACGAAGAACACGCGTTTGGGCACCTTGTAGCGAGCGATGCGGGGGATGGCGAAGGCGCGGACGTCCTCTTCGGTCATGTCTTCGTAGCCGGGGCGCACGCGGATGAAGGCACCCACTATCTCCCCAAGACGTGCATCGGGAATGCCTACCACCTGGGCGTCGAGCACACCGGGCATGGTGAGCAGGAAGTTCTCCACCTCAAGCGGGTAGATGTTCTCGCCGCCGCGGATGATCATGTCCTTGATCCGGCCCGTCACGCGGTAGTAGCCGTCCTCGTCCACCGTGCCCAGGTCGCCGGAGTGCAGGTAGCCGTCCGCGTCGATGGCGCGCGCCGTCTCCTCGGGCATCTTGTAGTAGCCCTTCATCACGTTGTAGCCCTTGCAGCACAGCTCGCCCGGCTCACCCACGCCACAGATGTGGCCGTCGGTGGGGTCAATCACGCGCACGTCAACCGGCGGATGCTTGCGGCCAACCGTTTCGCACTTGTGCTCGATGTCGTCGTCGGCGCTTGTCTGTGTGAACACGGGGCTCGTTTCGGTGAGGCCGTAGCAGATGGTGATTTCCTTCATGTACATCTTGTCCATGACCTCGCGCATTGTCTCCGGCGGACACGGGCTGCCAGCCATGATGCCTGTGCGCAGGCTGGTGAGGTCGAACGTGTCGAAGTCGGGGTGATTAAGCTCGGCGATGAACATGGTGGGCACGCCGTAGACGGCAGTCGCACGCTCCTTATGGATGGCTTGCAGCACAAGACCCGCGTCGAAGTCTTCCACGATGATCATGGTGGAGCGGTGCGTGAGGTTCGCCATCACGCCGAGCACGCACCCAAAGCAGTGGAAGAACGGTACCGGCAGGGTCACGCGATCGTCCGGGCCCAGCTTCTGACCTTCGCCAATGTAGAAGCCGTTGTTCAGGATGTTGCGGTGCGTGAGCATGACGCCCTTCGGGAAGCCCGTGGTGCCGGAGGTGTACTGCATCATAACCACGTCGTTGTTGTCGAACTGCGCGGCGGCGTCCGCAAGCGCGCTTTCCGGCACGTGCTGTCCCAACAGGATGAGTTCGGGCACGCTGTAGCAGCCGCGGTGCTTCTCCGGCCCCATGTAGATGATGTGCTTGAGGAAGGGGTACGTCTCCGAATTCAGGTAGCCGCGCGGCTGGGTGAGCGTTTCGGGCACAAGGTCGCGAATGATTTGCAGGTAGTCCACGTCGCGGTAGGCGTCGATGACGCAGAGGGCCTTCATGTCGGACTGCTTCAGCACGTAGTCCAGCTCGTGGCTCTTGTAGATGGGGTTCACCGTGACCATGACCACGCCTATTTTGGCCGTGGCATACATGAACGTGAGCCAGTCGGGAATGTTGCGCGCCCACACGCCCAGATGATCGCCCGGTTTGAAACCGATGGCGATAAGGCCGCGCGCCAGGTTGTCCGTACGCTCGTCGAAGTCCTTGTAGGTCCAACGCAGCATGCGGTCGGGGTACACCACGAACTCATGATCAGGGTCAAGAGCCACCTGCTGCTTGAAGTACGCCCCAATGGTAAGCTCCGAATGCAACGGATAATCGGGCGAACCGGGGATGGGAGCGGGGGTATCGGTCATAGGATCACTTCTTTCAAACTCGCAGGTCAGGCAAAGTCAGCGAGGGTGGCTGCAGTGCCCAAGATTCGTGGGATCGCGGAAGCGAAGCGTACTTCGGTACGTGAGCTTCCGGGATCGCGCGAAGATTGGGTGCTGCAGCCAGCCGCAGCGTCGAGTCTATACTCCGATCGTCAGATCGGAGTATAGACCACAGCCAGGAATTTCGCGTTTTGGCCGTCGTGAGCGCGGACTTGATGGGGGACGATGCAGTCGTAGTAGATGCTTTCGCCGGGATGGAGCACGTAGGTTTCCTGGCCGTACTCAATCTCGATGGCGCCTTCCATGCCAAAGAGCCACTCTTCGCCCTCGTGGCCCACCAGTTCGTGATCCATCTCGCCGGACGGCGTGACGGTGATGATGAACGGATCCATGTGGCGCGACGGACGGCCGGCAGCCAGGCTGAAGTAGCTGAGGTCGCCGCCCGAAGTGGTCTCCAAGCTGGTGGTACGCTCAACCTCAGCCATTTGTGCGGCGTCGATGTAGGACGGACCCAAGTCCTCGTCGTCATCCATGAGCGTGCCCAGGCGCACCCCGAGCGCACGCGTGATCTTGATGAGCGGCGCGAGCGAAGCGGGCACCTCCCCCGCCTCAAGACCCTCAATGAGTTCCAGGTCAAGCCCACAACGGCTGGCCAAGTCCTGGCTCGACAGATGGTGCGCCTCGCGCAATGTAACAATTTTCTTCCCCAGGCGATTCTCTTCCATGAGCGCTCCCCTCGTCGGCGTTTTCGTATGGCTGCTATTATCGCGCTTTTCGAGGCCATGCGCGCTCTGAAACGGCGTTTGATGGCGGAAAGACGGCGGAGGGGGGCGAAGGTGGAGCCGCACGGGGCCTGCACGTGGCGCACGCAACACGCGCCACCCCTCCCCTTTCTCAATTTGAAACACGCGCACGCACGGTGCGATGCAGCCGGCGGGCGGTGCTATACTGCTGCGCGGCCCGTGATCTGGGGTCACAACGCTTGAGAAGGGGAACTTGTGCAACTCACGCATCCGCAAAAGCATTTGGGGCCGCATTCGTTTTTCGTGTGCGCGCTGTCCATTAACCTGCTGCTTATCCTGTCCATCGACATGTACGTGCCGGCGCTGCCCAGCATGCAGCGCGCGTTTGGCGTGTCGGCGGCGTACTTGAACCTCACGGTGTTTGTGTTCTTCGTGTTCTGCGCCGTGGGAGTGGTGTTAGCGGGGCCCATCAGCGACCGCTTCGGGCGACGGCCCGTACTCGTGGCAGGATGTGGGTTGTTCGCTGCGTCATCGGTGTTGTGCGCCATCGCGCCCACCGTGGAATTGCTGGTGGCGTTTCGCATCGGGCAGGCGCTGGGTTATGGCGCGGTGTCAACCATTGAGACGGCCATGATCAAAGATGCCTACGAAGGCCCCGACCTGCAAATTGCCATGACCAGCTTGCAATCGCTCATCATTATTGGACCTGCAGTTGCGCCGTTTTTAGGAACGCTACTCTTGAGCTTGGCCGAGTGGCGCGGCATCTTCGAATTCTTGGCCGTGTGCGGTGTGCTGGGCTTTGTGCTGTCGCTGCTGATTTCCGAGACACACCCGCACGAAGACGGTGCCGAGCGACCCGGCGTGCTGGCGTCGCTTCGCACGATGGTAAGCGACGTGCGCACGCTCGGCCGCAGCCGCTCATTTATGGCACTTGCTCTGTTCATGGGCATAGCAGGCATGCCCTACTTCGCGTTCATCGCCGTGGTGTCGTACGTGCTGCTGGATTTCTTCGCCGTGTCGTATTTGGAATACAGCTGCATCTACGCTGCCGCATGCCTCGTGACTATTGCGGCGCCCTATGTGTATGTGGCGCTGTCGAAGCGCTTTTCCGTGCGCACTATTTTGAAACTGTGCGTTGGCCTGACCGCAGCGTCCTTTGTGCTGCTGGCCGCGTTCGGCATGATTTCGCCCGTGCTGTTTCTGCTGGCGTTTGTACCCTACGCGCTTGCCGAGGGCATCGTGCGCCCCATGGCCTTCGTCGTGCTGCTTGACCAGCCGCCCAACCGCGTGGGAGCCGCGTCGTCGTTTTCAAACTTCTCGTACAGCATTCTGACCTCGGTAGCCACAGTGCTTGCCACCCTCGAATGGCCAAACTTCGTCGTAGGCATCGTCGCCCTCACCGGCGCAGCCGCCGCCATCATGCTCGGTTTGTACTGGTGGGGCCTACGGAAACGGGAGCAGACGCAAGAAGACGCCTCGCACACAGACAAGGCGCCTTCCGAAATCAAATAATTACGTCGGCCTCCCGAACCTGGAAGGCCGACGGAACCTATTAGCCGAAGCGGTATTCTACGCCCATGGTGGGTTGGGGGTTTTCCCACTTTTTGACGATGGTGTCGCCGCAGGCGATGCGGCAGGTGCCGCATTCGAGGCAGCCGGCGTAGTCGAAGGACTTCGCGCCGTTTTCGTCAATCTTGTAGAGCGCCGCTGGACACACGCGCACGAGTTTCAGAAACTCTTCGGTGTCGGGGTCTTCCACTAACTCGATGTGAGCGTTCTCCTCGTCCACCTCGTACTTATCAAGGGCGAGAAACTCATCAACATTGACCGTGATTTCTTTAACCGTACTCACAGCGACTTCACCGCCTTCCGCACTTCTCCCGCAAGTTTGAAGAGCCCGCGCTTCTTCACGATAGGCATCATGCGCTTCATGAGAGGCTGCTGAGGCGCGCCGTCTACTGAGAACATGGCATTGAATATCTCTTTCACCATAACGGGGTAGTCGGTGAACATGCTCGACCAGCTCTCCATGGTGTGGGGCCAGCGGCGGAACGTCTCAAGGTCTTTGATGACGAAGGAGTTCTCCATGGCGCTCTTGTAGGAGGCAAGGCCAGCGGCTGAGGTGTCACCAGCGTCGATAGCCGCAACCGCTGCCTCGCCAGCCATCTGGCCAGAAGCAACGGCGAAGTCCATGCCGCGCACCTGATAGCCCATGTTCATGCAAAGGCCCGCCGTCTCACCGGCCACGAGGCAGCCGTCGAACACATAGGTGGGTACCATGTCATAGCCACCCTCGGGCACCATGTGTCCGGAGTGCTCCACCAGCTTCGCCCCGCGGATGATGGGCGCCACCGCCGGGTGATTCTTGAAGTCCTCAAGCATCTGATACACCGGGGTCTCGTTCGCACCATCGGCCGCAAGCGAGATGGTAGCCACCAGGCCGAGCGAAATGGAGTCCTTGTTCGTGTAGAGGAACCCGCCGCCGACATTGCCATGCGTACAGTCGCCCACGAAGAGCATAGCCGCACCTTCGCCCTCAGGCACGAGGAACCGGTCTTCAATCTGGGAGGCCGGCAACTCATACACCTGCTTGATACCAACCGCCATCTGCGACGGCTTGGGACGCGGATTGCCAAGGCACTTCTCGGCGAGCACCGTGTTGCACCCTTCAGCGAGGATAACCACCTGAGCGGTAATTTCATCCTCACCCGCACGCACACCGTACACCTTGCCAGATTCGTCTTTCAGTAGCTCTTCCACCGCGATGCCGCAGATGTATTCAGCACCCGCCTCTTCGGCCTTCTCCGCCAGCCACTGGTCGAAGGGACCGCGCAGTACCGAGTAGGAGTCCTTCCCTTCCTCGGCAAGCTCCGGCGAGGTGAAGTCGATAGCCATCTGCGCCGCGGGATCCATGAACGCCATGCGCTCATGCGTGATCTTACGCTCAAGGGGTGCTTCCTCTTCAAAGTTCGGGAACACCTTCTTCAGCGAGTGGGAATAGATACGCCCGCCGGTCATGTTCTTAGCGCCCGCAAAGTTGCCGCGCTCCACCACCAGAACAGACTTACCAGCGCTCGCTGCCACATAAGCAGCCACCGCTCCTGCACACCCCGATCCCACCACGATGATGTCGAAATCAGTTTCAGACATCTTGGGTTTTCCTTTCTCCTTGCAGTGATACTCTCTTCGCCATTCTGAGCCTGCGAGTTTTCACGCTAACGCCGCACGGGATCCTTCGGCTACGGCCTAACGGCCTCCGCTCAGGATGACAAAATGCACCGCTTTGCGACCACCGAATGTTCAGGGCAACAAAGCAGCAACATCGTCAATCGAGGGGAGATTCCCGGCGTGCCCACCAAGCGAGTTTCCCTAAAGGGACTAGCTTCGCGTCGCCGCAGCGAAGCGAGGACTGTCTGAGCGACTGGGCATGCCGGGAGTCTCCCCGGACAGGTTGATCCAGGTCCTACAGAGCCGCCACCACAGCCGGCAGCACGTCCTTCACGTCACCCACCAGACCGTAGTCACACTGCTTAAACACCGGCGCGTTCTTATCCTTATTGATGGCGAACAGAGTGCCCGCGCGGTTGCAACCAACCATGTGCTGCATCTGACCAGAAATGCCAGCCGCCACATACACCTTCGGCGACAGCATGAGCCCGGACACGCCCACGTAAAGCTCGGTCGGCAGCCAGTTCACACCCTCCGTAAGCGGACGCGAGCACGCAAGGCCGCCACCCAGCTTGTCGGCGAGCGCACGAGCCAGGTCAAGGTCAGCTTCCTCGGTGAAACCACGGCCGGCTGCCACCACAGCGTCAGCCTTGAACAAATCCACGCCACTCTTCTCGATGGGCTTGGACGCAAGCAGCTTCACCGGGTTGGCCGGAGCCACCCAGGCCACCTCTTCCACAGCGTTCGCGCCCGAGGCCTCAGCACCCTCGAACGCGCCAGCGGACACGGTGTAGAAAGCCACGTCACCCGCAGGCTTTTGCACGCGCTCGGCCACGCCGCCGAAGTAGAGGCTCTTCGCACCGCCCTCGAAGGACATGACGTCGGTGATGACCGAGGCGCCCGCGTGTGCGGCCAGCTTGCCGGCGATGGTCTTCATGTGGCGCGTGGGCTCAACCAGAACCACGCCCGGATGCTCGGCGTCGAACACGGCAATTACGGTGTCGGCTGCGTCGTCAAGGACGGCACCCTCGGGAACGGCGATGCGGGCAATCTTGTCGGCAACGGCCTCGGGGGCCTCGCCGAAGGAAACGAGCACAACCTCGTCGGCCATGGTGCGCGCACCGGCGGCGAGCTCCCGCGCGGCGTCCTGACGCTCAGCAATAACAAGTGCTTTCATGGGTATCAACTCTCCCTTTCTGTATGCGACGGATGGATGCGGGAATGCTACAGCGCGGCCTTGAGGGCGGCGGCGAACTGTTCGATGGCGCCGTCGGCCGAGGCGTCGAGAATCTCAAGCTTGCGGTCGGCCTGCTCAGGAGCCTGGCAGGATACCACTTCAATCTTCGCGTCGAAGACCCCGTCCGCGGCGGCCACGTTCATGGGCTTCTTGCCAGCGGCCAGGATGTCCTTCATGCCCGGGATGCGCGGCACGGCGATGTCGGGCGACACAGACACCACAGCCGGCAGCGGCACTTCCACCGTTTCCACAACATCTTCCAGCGTGCGCTCCACCTCAAGCGCGCCCTCCTTCGGCGTGATCTTCGTGGCGCCGTTCACCACCGGAAGGCCCAGACGCGCGGCTAGCTGCACGTCGGTCTGCTGCGCATAGTTGTCGGCCGAGCCGTCGCCACAGAGGATGACGTCGAAGTCACCCACCGTGCCTACGAGTTCAGCAAGGGCCGCAGCAGTCGCGTTGGCGTCGAGATTCGCGGTTGCATCCCCAGCGGTCATATACAGTTCGTCCACGCCACGGGCGAGCACGTTCTTCTTCAGCTTAGAGTCGTCGATGTCGGCGCCTCCCACCGTGATGGCAACCACCTTCGAATCGCCCGCAGCGGCGGCCAGCTGGGCCGCGGCCTCCAGCGCGTTCAGGTCGTAGGCGGACACAATACCCTTGGCCTTGGAGTAGTCCAGGCTGCGGTCGGAAGCCACCTGGATGTCCTGGTCGTCGGGAACCACCTTGAAAGCAGCAACGATGTTCATGCTAACCTTTCCCTTCTCGTTTCCTTATGCTTGCTTGACTGGTATAAGGTGCCGGGATCGTTCGCTGAGCGTGCGGCCCCGACGCGTTGAGTGCACTATGCCGTGCGCCCGCCGCGCCGTCATCGCAAAATGCCTGTGAACCTGCGGTTACTTATGAATTAACTATGCCCGACCTGCCGTTTTGCGATGCCGGGAACAGGGCATAGTGAGTGCGAATGTGCCACGCAACCCCTACACGCCACCTGAGCAGGGCACATCGGCAAAACCCCCGGTCACAAGCATCGCATGACCTCCCTACTGCTTTTCTTGCGATGCCCCCTTTTTCGGTATCATCGAGATACTGCCCGCCTTGCGATGCGCGCCCAGCGCGCGAGGCGCATGATAGTTCCAGTGCCGCGGGCGCGAACGCCGCTCGCTGGGAAGCTGAACCGTCAAGGAGGAACTAATGGCAGATTACTTTGGTACCGACACCGTGGTGTCCGAGCTTCGTGAGGACGGTCTTCTGATCATCCGCATCAACCGCCCCGAGGTGGCAAACGCGCTTAACGGCGTCACCTCCAAGGCCATGGAGAACATCATGAACAACGCCGAGACCGACCCGGCGGTGCGCGCGATCATCGTCACCGGCACCGGCAAGGTGTTCTGCGCGGGCGAGGACCTCTCCGAACTCTCTGAGGGCGGCGAGTGCCAGACCGTCACTGAGCATGGCTTCGGCGGCCTGACCGCGCGCCTGTGCTCCAAGCCCGTCATTGCGGCGTGCAACGGCTCCGCAGCGGGTGGCGGCATGGAGATCGCGCTGTCCTGCGACATGGTGGTGGCCTCCGAGCGCGCCAAGTTCGGCTGCACCGAGGTGGGTCTGGGCATCATCGCCTCCACCGGCGGTCTTGTGCGCCTCGCCCGCGACATCAACCGCAAGGATTGCATGGAACTTCTGCTCACTGGCAAGAAGATCAAGGCTGACGAAGCCAAGGCGCTTGGGCTCATCAACTATGTTGTGCCGGCCGAAGAGGTTATGGACAAGGCCATCGAGCTGGCCGAGGCCTGCCTGAAGAACGCGCCTTTGGCTCTGAAGTGGACGAAGTACATCGTGCACGCCGCCGACCAGATGTCCGAAGAGGACGCCATGCGCTACTCGGATGCCGCCTACCGCTTCCTTGAGAAGACCGCCGACGGCATTGAGGGCCCCGCAGCCTTCGTTGAGAAGCGCGAGCCCAACTGGATCGGCAAGTAACCACCCCTCCTCTCCTTTCCCATCCCCCGTCAGGGCTCCCCTTCGCCAAGGAGCCCCACCCACCAAAAAGCCCCCATCCTCAAGGACCGGGGGCTTTTTGGTGCACGCTCTCGTTAATCAAATTTTACCAGCACGCGGCACGCGACCAAGGTTTGATCTTCTTAAGCTCCGGCTCAAGGCGCTCGCGAGTCACCTCGGTATCATACGCTGCCTGTGCCCGCAGCCAGTAGCCCTCCGACAAACCAAAAAAGCGGCACAGTCGAAGGTCGGTATCAGCCGTGATGCTGCGCCTCCCGAGCACAATCTGCCCGATGCGCTGCGCCGGAACGCCAATCTCCTTCGCCAACCGATACTGCGAAATACCCAGTGGCTTCAAAAATTCTTCCTGGAGCAACTCCCCCGGCGTCACCGGATCGAGCCGCACCTCCCTACTTTTCACCTCACTCATGCTCTTCACCTCACCCTACTGCGCTCAATGATAATCGACGATTTCCACATGTTGCGCGCCCGCGTCCGTCCAAACGAAACACAGGCGGAATTGATCGTTGATACGGATGCTATATTGACCTGCGCGATTTCCTTTGAGGGCCTCAAGGCGATTGCCCGGCGGCACGCGTAAGTCATCCAGCACCGTGGCTACTTCAAGCTGACGAAGCTTGCGCAGCGCCACCCGTTCAAAGGGAACGAAGCGCTGAACTCGCCTACCCGATGCGAGTTTTTCCGTATCTCCATCTGCAAAGGAAACTATCATAGAGCGATAGTAACGCGTTGCGTTGTTACTGTCAAACGTTACTATTGTTACGCGTTTTCGGGGTGGGTGTCGGGGGTGGTGAGGGAGCTGGTTTCTTGGAGGGTTTTGCCGCGGGTTTCGGGGGCCATGGCTATTGAGAGGACCAGTCCAAGGATGACCAAGCCCGCTGCGACCAACATGGTGGGACCCACGCCGAAGGTGGCCAAAAACAGCGGCGTGCCGTAGGTGGCTATCACCGTGCCGATGCGCGAAAACGCGATGGCGATGCCCACAGCGCTGGCGCGCACTTCGGTGGGAAAGAGTTCGTTGGGATAGAGCCACTGCAAAATGCCTGGTCCACCGCTAAAAAATGCGTACAAGCCAAACGCAAGCACCACCACATACACCGGCGCGTCGGGAAACAGCCCCAAAATGACCAGGCCCACTGCCATAAGCGCCAGCGAACGAATGAGCAGCGGACGACGGCCCATGGAGTTCAGCCAGAACATAGCCGGGATAGACCCAATGAGGAAAAAGAGGCTCACAACGCTCTCGCCGAGGATGGCCTCATGGCCCGCGCCCAGGCCAAACGCCGTCATGATTTCCGGGCCGAACGTGTAGATGGCATACATGGGTGCCACCTGGCAGAGCGTAAGCACACCCAAAAACACAATGCGCTTGAGATACCCACCGCGGAAGATTTCAAACACCGTCATGCGCTTGACCGTAGGGTCGGGCCGCTCAATTTCCACGTCCATACCGTAAACGCGCTCCATAACCGCATGCGCCTCTTCGGTGCGCCCGCGCTCGATCAGCCACAGGGGCGACTCGGGCACCTTGCTGCGCCCGATAAGCAGAAACACGCAGATGGGGATGGGCGAAGCAAGCATCCACTTCCAGCCATCTTCCACGCTATAGAGCGCGTAGCCCACGACCGCTGCCACGGTAGCCCCGAGGTACCACGCGGCCGACACAATACCCATGTTGATGGAGCGGCTTTTCTTGGGGGCAAATTCAGCGATGAGCGAGGTGGCAATGGGATAGTCTGCGCCAATGAACATACCAATGAGGAAGCGTGCGGCCACCAACTCCCAGGGCGCCTGGGCGAGCACGCTCCAGAGCGACAGCAGACAGATTGCCACCACGTCGGCAATAAACATGATGCGCCGCCCAATGCGGTCGGTCACATAGCCGCCCAAAATGGTGCCGAAAAAGATACCCACGAGCACCGATGCGCCGATGGCGGCGCTCTCTTCGGTGGTGAGCGCGAAGGCGGGCACAATCTGCGTGAGCGCCACGCCGATGAGCGAAAGCACGTAGCCGTCGAGAAACGCGCCGCCGCTCGCAAAGAACGTGATCTTGCGCAAGAAGGGCGTCATGGACACGTCGTCAAGCGTCTTTTTCACCACGCGCTTGGAGACATCCACCAAACCATCAGCGATTTGCTTGGCCCCGTCAGCCACCTCCCCCATCGGTGGACTGCTCACCTGTGTCAGATGCTTCACATCGCTCATTTTGTCCCCTTTTTCACAGGTTGATAAAACGTCGAGCAGTTCCGACGGCCGTCAGGCCGGCGGAACGCTTATTCCCACTCGCAGATGCCGAAGTTCAGGTGTGGCTTGGCGCCTGTTTCGTCGGCGTCGGCGTCTACCAGTTGGAAGCGGATTTCCTTCTCGCCCACCTTCCACATGCGGGTTTCAAGCTTTGTTCCGGGCAGCACCGGCGAGGTGATGCGGGTCTTAAAGCGCTTCATGCGCTCGGGCTCGCCCGGGAAGAACGAGCTGATGATGTGGCGCATCGTGAAGCCACCGAGGCTCACGCCGTGCGCGATGGGGCGCTCAAGGCCCGTCTGCTCGGTGTAGGCGAAGTCGATGTGCTGCTGGTGCCAGTCGCCCATCAGGCGATAGATGAGCGGCATGTTGAGCGGCATGGTCTCGGCCACCACCGCATCAGGCGCGCGATCAGGCATCTCCACGATGTCCTTCGGGGGCTTGGGGCCACCCCAGCCGCCATCGTAGATGCACACGTCCCAGGTCTCGGTCTCGCAGAGCAGCGTGCCATCCGACGAATACGAGCGCCCCGTCTGCTTGGAGAGGCATCCGCGCCCCTCGCCGCGATCGTAGAGCGCGTCCTGCGTAACGAACGTTTCCACACGGTCGTTCATCTTGAAGGGCGCGTGCAAGCGAATCTCAAAGCCATAGTGCAGCGACCCGTCGTAGTTGTAGCCGTAATCGAGCGTGCGCGTCATTTCCTCGTGCACCGTCAGCGGCACACCGAAAATGGGCAGCACCTTCAGCTGCGGGTTCGCCGCGTCGTGCTCGTTAACATACTCAAGGTCGGTCTGCCCGTCGAACCCCGCGTTGCAACCGAGCGCGCAAATCTCCAAATCCTTAAACGTATACTCCCGAACAAACGGCCCAAACTCCTTACCCACAATCTCAGTACTGATAGCCATGGGATTCTCCTTACATCTCTTACAGGTCCAATAAAGTCAGCGAGGGTTACCGTAGTGCCCGAGATTGGCGTGTTTCGCGGCCGAGCGCGCTTTTGCACGTGAGGGTAAGCGAAAAAACGCCAAGATCGGGTGCTACGGGAAGCCGCAGCGTCGACCTGTTGCGCTGATCGGCAGATCAGCGCAACAACTTCTTTTCGATTTTCATCGAGCAGGTGCGGGGGAAGGTATCGACGATCTCTACGAACGAGGGGACTTTGAAGCTGGCGAGATGTTCTTCGCAGTAGGCAATCACTTCGTCTTTGGTTATCGTGGCACCCTCGCGCGGGAGGACAAACGCTTTGACGGCCTGGTCACGAATGGGGTCGGGGACGCCGATGACGGCAGCCTCGGCGATAGCGGGGTGTCCCACCAGCACGTTTTCAATCTCGGTGGTGGAAATGTTTTCACCGGCGCGCTTGATCATGTTCGCCTTGCGATCCACGAAGAAAAACCAGCCGTCCTCATCCACGTAGCCCTTGTCGCCCGTGCGCAGCCACCCGTCTGCGCCGAATGCCGCCGCCGTGGCGGCGGGGTCGTCGAAGTACTCCTTCATGATGGTGCGCCCCGGCACGCCGTGCACCTGAATCTCGCCCACCTCGCCGGGTGCGGCTTCCGTGCCGTCATCGCGCACGATGCGCGCCTCGTAGCCCAGCCCCACACGCCCCACACTCGGCCAACGACGCGGGCCCGTGGGCGGGTCGGTGAGCACCCAACCAATCGTCTCGGTGGAGCCGTACGTGTTCATCAGCGTCACACCGAAGCGGCGCTCGAACTCTTCCTTTTCGGCATCGGACACCGGCAAAAAGTACAGAATGTCGCGCAGCACATGGTCGCGATCCTGCGGCGTTGGCGGCTGCAGCAGAAGCGTGCGCAGCATCATGGCCACGCACTGGGTGAGGGTGGCGCGGAACTCGCGAATCTGCGACCAGAAGCGGCTCGCGCTGTACTTCTCCACCACAATGAGCGTCGCGCCCGCCGTGAGCACCGGCATGAGCGCCGCAAGCTGAAAGTTGGAATGGCACGCTGGCATGGTGGTAAGCAGCCTATCGTCGGAGCGCAGCGCCGTCTCCCAGTCGCCGTACAAGCCGCTGAACAGCAGGTTTGCATGCGTCAGCACCACGCCCTTGGGACGTGAGGTGGTGCCAGAGGTAAAGATAATCTCAGCCGGATCGTCCGAAGACAACTCCCGCATCTCGTCAAGGTCCTCGTGCGCTGCACCCAGCAAGGCGGCGAAATCACGCAGCGACGCATCCTTAGCAAGCGCCTCGCGCGCGGCTGCGCACCCTTCTACGCCCTCGTCATCGACACGTGCCACCAGCAACCCCTGGGGCAACACGTCGTTCTCGTGGCACACGGTGCGGTACAAGTCGAGGAACTTCGGCTCAATCACCGCGCGTGAGGCAGCCGTGCGCTCAAGCACGTAGGCCGCTTCCTCGGCGCGGTACTGCTCGTTCATGGGTACCATGACGGCACCAATCTTGGCGAGGCCAAACAGGCACAGCAGAAACTCGGGGCACGTACACAGCTGCACTGCCACGCGCTCGCCGCGCTGCACCCCCAGGCTCACAAACACGTTGGCAGCCCGATTGATCAGGCGGTCAAACGCGCCATACGTGAATTCGCGCGTTGCCCCCGACCGGTCGCGGAACAGCAAAAACGTGCGTTCACCGCAGGTGGCAACAAGGCCCTCCCAGAGGCTTCTTACCGTTTCGTTCCCCACGATGTCACACACGTCACTCACCCTCCCCTTCCGCTCGTACAACCTGCGCCGCAGCGCACGGGCGGCCACCTTCGCCACCCGAAAAGGGCTGGCCCGCCGCCGTGCGACAAGCCAGCCCTCCCCACTTACTTATTCGGCGATTTTCACGACGCCGGCGGCCGCCAGCTCGTCGATCTGCTCGCGCGTGTAACCCAGCTTCGTCAGCACGTCCACCGTGTCGCCGCCCTGCGGAGGCATGGGACGCCAAATCTGACCAGGGTTGTTCTTGAACTTGGGGAACACGCCCAGGCCCTTGAACACCTCACCGTCGGCCGTCTCCCACTCCTGCCACACGCCGCGCTTCTCAAGGTGCTCTTCCTTCACGAGATCCTCGAACTCCATGACTACCTGCACGGCAATACGGTGTGCCGCGAAGTCTTCCTCAATGTCGTACTTCGAACGCTCGGCGCAGTACTTCTCGAACGCGTCTTCGATCTCGCGGGCATGCGGGTTCGAAAGCCACAGGCCGCTCGTGTCCTCGGGGATGTCCTCGGTGCCCCACAGATGCCCGAGGCCAATGGCCTCAAGGAAGTACTTGTTCTGGTCGACGCCGTAGAGGCAAATGCCCAAGAAGCCGTCCTTGCACTGGTACTCACCGATGCCGCAGAGGTTCTGGTTGCGGGCGCCGGGGCGAGGCCACTTGATGCCCTCGTTCAGGTAGTCCACCAGGTAGTACTGGCCAATGGACAGCAGCGTTTCGTACATGGCCAGGTCGATGCTTTCGCCCTTGCCCGTCTTGGCGGCGCGGTAGAGCGCGGCCAGCGACGAAGAGGCAATCATGAGCGTGTTGAAGTAGTCGCCGGCGTAGGGGCCCGGGTTCATGGGCTGCTCAGGCGTGCCGTTCTGCGACATGTAGCCGGAGTACGCCATAACTGTGAGGTCGTAGGCGGCGCGCTTGACCATCTTCATGTCGCCTTCCTGGCCAAAGCCAGACACGTGCACGATGACCAGCTTCGGGTTGATCTCCCAGAGCACCTCGTCGGTCACGCCGTGCTTGGCGTACGTGCCGCCCTTGGAGGCCTCCATGAAGATGTCGGCATCCTTCACGAGTTCGAACAGGATCTTCTTGCCCTCGTCGGAGAAGTAGTTCAGGGCCACGGAGCGCTGGTTGCGGCGCTCGGCCTGCTTGACGTAGGGGGTGTCGCGGATGGTGTCGCCCGCGCCCGTGTTTTCAAGCCACACGACGTCGGCACCCCAGTCGGCGAGCAAGTCGCACGCCTTCGGGCAGGCCAGTTCCACCGCCGAGTACACAACCTTCACGCCATCGAGGGGCCCATAAGACGGCTTTTCAGTGGGAAGTGCCATGATGATTCCTCCTATAGTAGTGGTGATGACAGTGCGTACGCTTGCTTACTTCTGCTTGTACTTGATGGAGGCGCCCTTGGAGGTGGCCAGGACCATCATCTCGTCGGTGCCGCCCGAGACGCGGTCCACGCGCAGGTCGCGCCAGATGCGGTTGATGCGGTGCTCGGAGGCCACGGCGATGCCGCCCATGATCTGCATGGCGTCGTCGGTCACCTCGAAGGCGGCGTTGGCGCAGTAGTACTTGCACATGGCGGCTGCGGCCGGGTCAAAGTTGCCGTCGTTGTTGTCGGCGTTCCAGGCGGCCTCGTACAGCATGTTCTTCATGTTCGTCAGCTTGATGCACATCTCGGTGATCTTGAGCTGGTTCAGCTGGAAGCGGCTGATGGGCTTGCCGAACGCGATGCGGGTGTTCGCATGCGCCATAGCGTCCTCAAACGCGCTGATGGCAGTGCCGTAGTCGCAGGCGCCCACGAGCCAGCGCTCGAAGTTGAAGTCGGACACGCCACGCATGAAGCCGTTGCCCTCTTTGCCGAAGATGTCCTTTTCCTCAAGCTCCACGTTATCCATGTACACCTCGCAGCAGCTGTCCATGCGCAGGCCCAGCTTGGTGAGCGGCGACAGGCGCACGCCCGGCTTGGACATGTCGAGGAAAAACTCGGTGAACATGGTCTCGTCGTCGGCGTTCTTCGCCATGATGACCAGGTACTTCACGCCGGCGGACGACGTGATGAAGGTTTTGGTGCCGTTGAGGTAAATCTTGCCGTTCTCGCGCTTGTACGTGGTCTGGAGCGCTCCCACGTCAGAGCCCGCGCCCGGCTCGGTGCAGGCGGAGTTCCAAATCTGCTCGCCGGAACCCAGCGTGGACAGCACGGCTTCAATCTGCTCTTCGGTGCCCTCGCGGATGACGGTTTCGAAGCCGGGCAGCTGGTAGAGCACGTAAGTGGGGGCGCCGTAGCGGCCGAGCACCTCATACACGGCCATGAGCGTGACGCAAGGCTGCTCAAGACCCAGGCCGCCGTGGCTCTCCGGCAGCATGATCTGGTCGAAGCCCAGCTCGCACAGACCCTTCACCCAGCGCAGCGGGTATTCGTGCTTTTCGTCGCACTCATGAAAGTACGTTTCCCAGTTCTCGCTTTCCATGTACTCGCGGTAGCTGTCAACGATAAGCTCCTGCTCGTCCGTCAGTTTGAAATCCATGACGATCCTCCTTTTGGCGATGGTCCAACGGGGCCTTTCCCCGCTGTCAATCCGAATATGGGCGCGTGGGGCGCGCCGGCCCTGTTACTTGGCGGCGGCCACAGCCTCGTCGCTCGCGGGAGCGGCGGCTTCCAGGGCCTCGTTCTTCTTCATGGAGCGGCGCGTCATGACCAGGCAGAAGCAGCCCACGACCGCGAACGCAATCAGCACGAGGAAGATGGTGTTGAACGCGGCTTCACCCTGGGCATCAATCATGCCGCCGAACCAGGTGTGCACGAACACGTCGGGCATGAAGCCGATGACGGACAGAATGCCGGAGGCCGTACCGAAGATGGACATGGGCACCTTGGCCTCAGTGAGCGGCGACGAACCGATGGAGAACGCGCCGTAGGTGACAAAGCCCAGCACCACGATGAGCGCAGCCACAGCCACTACCATGCCCGCGTCGCGCGGCAGCACGAGGAAGGCGGCCAGCACCACGGCGGCGGCGGCGAAGAAGAGTAGGATGGACTTCGACGGGCTCTTCAGCAGCTTGTCGGCGAACAGGCCAGCCACGGGGCCTGCAATCAGGCCAATGCCGTAGGTGCGGATAAGGCCCACAACCGACACGATGAACACCGGGGCGGCGAAGCACGTCGTCATGAACGGCGTGGTGTAGGTGACGCCCTGATACACCGTATACACGCAGAAGTACGCAAGGCAGGCCCACAGAACGCCGGGGTGCTTGATGGCCTGCACAACTTCGCCCAGGCTGAAAAGCTTCGCGTTCGGGTCAATTTCGCCCTTGAAGTTGGGGATGAACAGGAAGGACAGCACCGCCAGGATGGCAATGAGCACGCCCAGGAACACCAGCAGCACCTGAATACCCTCAGACGGCACCGGAATGGCCGACACGATGGCGGCGTTGATGAGGCCGATGATGAGGCCCGCCGCGCCATAGATGGAGTAGCTTGTGCCAATCTTGGAGGCGTATTCATCCTCAGCACAGCACAGGCGCACAATCTTAAAGCGTGTGCCCCACCAGATGAGGATGGAGGTAATACCGAAGCCCACAAACAGCACATACAGCAGCGCGAGTGAAGGCAGCATTGCGTAGACAAACGTGAGCACCGCCGTGCCGCCGAAACCTACCCACGACAGCGTGCGCATGCGAATCTTATCCGCGAGAATGCCCGAGGGCAGATAGCACACCACCGCAGCGATGGCGTAGCACGACAGCAGCGCCCCCAGGTCTGCATTCGTGCAACCGAGACCCTGCATAAGGGGCTCGTAAAACACGTTCTTCAGATACACGGGCGTGTAAATAATGGATGAGCCCATGGACACGAGAATGATGAGGAACCACTTATGGACCCCTGAGAGGTCCTTATAGGTGACCTCACCCTTGCTCTTGGCAAGCAGTGACATTGCGCTTTCCTTTCTCCTTGCAGTTCACCGGTTTCACACTTCCCCTTGGCGGCGCCCGGGGTGCCGTGGGAAGCGGGTTCCGGGCCGATGAGCGCATACTGCTCGCCGAGGGGTGGTTTGCCATCGCAAAATCGGCGCGAACAACCGAATACTTACTTTTTTGTGAGGCATTACCGAGGATTTGGTGATAGTTTTTTACCAATGAGTAGCGCGGGTCTTCTTTGCACCGCGCGGGAGAAATCGGGGCAGGTCGTAAGCATCGTTATCCATCGCACAACCAAGCAGGAAGGGTGGGCGCACTATGGATCAAGCACTGGAGGGGAAGTCCGGGGGAAAGAGCGGGCGCGAGGGCGCGACGGGTGGGTCGTGGATCGCGTTTGTGACGCAGCCATCTGTTAAATATGTTGGCTTCGCGCTGTTGTTGGCATGGCACTACGCGCTCTGGTTCGTGCCGCACATGTTCGTGCAAACGGAACTACTCGATGAGCGCGTGACTATTTCGTGGCTTGTTAATTTGGGTGCCACGGTACTGTTTTTGTTTCTTATTGCACTGGTACTGGGGCGCAAGCGGCACCTGTCGTCGTACGGATGGATTGCGTGGGTGGCGCCCGCCCTTGCGGCGGCGGCTACCTTGGTGCTGTGTTTGACGCCGTTCTCGTTTCAGGTGCCGGGCGTGGCGTACCTACTGTCCTTTATTTTGGGTGCGGCGGAGGCGGCGCTGTGGATTCTCTGGGGCGAGCGCTATGCGTGCGTGAAGGCGAAATTCACTATTAAGCATATTGGGACGACGTTTGGCATCACCTTGCTGGTGTGCGTGGGTTTGGCGCTGGTGTTGCCACCTTATGTGTCCACGGTGTTCACGGCGCTGTTGCCGCTTGCCTCCGGCGCGCTGCTTATGCTGGCGCGGCGCGATGGCGAGCGCTCGTTCCCGCCGCTGCTGCCGAAAAACGCTTCGCAGGGCGCACTCAAGAGCATGGTCACCGTGTGTGCCATCTCGTTTGTGGCTTCGGTTGCTGCGTATTTTTTGGCGGCCATCATTCCCTGGCAGGTTCTGCCGACGCAGGTGTCCAGCTTCACCATTGGCATTCTGTGTGGCGCGGTGATTATGTTGGTGCTGGCAGGCATTTCGCGCGCGTCCAAGGACAAGGTGAACATCTTCAAGCTGTACCCGTGGCTGCTGGCATTGGAAATTGTGGCGTTCTCGCTGTTTTTGGCCGACGAGGCGCTGTACTTCCCCGCCTTTATTATGGCGCTGGGCATTTCATCCATCTTTGAAATCTTACTTATTATGTACTTCGGTATTTTGACGTCGAAGGGGTACAACTCGCCGGCGCTGGCGTTTAGCTTCTCGGGTGGGTTTGTGCGCGCGGGTATTGCGGTGGGCAACACGCTGGCGGTGGCGTATGAGCACGCGCCCGACGTGGCGTTCGCCATTACGCCTGAGACGTGCCTGGTGCTGGTGTGCGTGTTGGCGGCGCTGCTTATTCCACTGGTGCGCCAGGAGTTCAGCATTTTGGCGCTGACGGCTGCGCCGCCTTCGAAAGCCGAGATCGACGAGATTTGCGCGGAAGTGGCCAAGGAGTTTTCGCTGTCGGCCCGTGAGCTGGAGATTCTGGGCCTTATCGCGCGCGGGTATGCCACCAACACCATTTCGGTGAAGCTGGTTATTTCGCCCTACACCGTGAACACGCACATCCGCCACATCTACGACAAGATGCAAATTCACAAGCGAAGCGAGTTGTTAAACTACCTCAACATGCAACGAAGCGACTTTTAGGGGCGCTTGAGGAACGCGAAAGGAGGCTCGCCGGGTGGCGGGCCTCCTTTCGTTTGGTAAGCATGTGAGCACTGGCGGCGCTGTCGCTGTGAGCGCCGGGGGCTCTGGTGCGCAGGTGCGCTATTCCTTGAAGAGGGCGTGCTTGAGTTCTTCCTCGTCTTTGAAGGAGAGGGAGGTTTGCAGGACGTCGCCGCCGAAGGGCTTGATGGCTTGGACGAACTTGTCGGTGGTCATTTCGTCAACCACCATGAACACGGCCGCGCTGTCATCGTTGGACAGCAGGTTGCGCACGCGATCCTGGAAGTCGTTGTCCACGCCGCGCTTCACGATGAGGCCCGTGAGCGCGCCAATGCCAGCGCCGAGCGCCGCACCGATGATAGGCACGAAGAACAGCAGGCCGAACAACACGCCCCAGAAGAGGCCCCACACGGCTGAGGTGCCCACCTTCGAGCCGGGGGTAACCACGTCATACTTGCCGTCGGCGCGGCGCGCCACCACGGCCACGGATTGCAGGCTAACGATGAGATCCTTATCGAGGTCGAGAATCTTCTGGTAGGCGGACTTGGCCTCCGCCTCGCTCGGATATCCAAGCACAACAAGCGTACTCATGCAGGCTCCTTTCGCTGGTTTAATCGAGTTTTCAGCGTAAAGCCCCCAGGGTGGCAACCACGAGCACAACCCCCATCTGCCGCCAGCCCGCCACCGGTATGTTGCCACGTTGTCCCCAACACCACCTTAACTGGCAGTCCACCAACCTAAAATGGCAGAGATCGCCCTTAGGTACGGATTTTCGCCCAATTTCGCTGCATCGATGGCTTCGCGGAAAAATTGACCTGGGGTTTCTCTAATGAGCTTTTGAAAAATCCGTACCTAAAACGACTTTTCTGCCAATCCGCGCTCCACCATGGACGAAGGGGTTTCGATTCCTCTGTTCCTCCCCCGTGTAACATGAGGTGACGCGCTTACGCGCTATTAATTACGCCAGATGGGAAGGGTATCCTCTCTTGGCTCAATAGCTTGCGCGATAGCGCGTCACTCTTTTCATTGCGACACGCCACCCTCTCAGCAAAAACGGGCAGCCTCGGCTGCCCGTTTTGTTTGTTCTTCTTGCTTGCCTTCCCCTACTTCTCCGGGTAGAAGCCGCTTGGTTCTTCGCCGAGGTTGATCATGATGTTTTTGGTTTGGGTGTAGTGTTCGAGCATGATCTTGTGGGTTTCGCGGCCGATGCCGGATTCCTTGTAGCCGCCGAACGGGGCGCCGGAGGGAATCTGGTTGTAGGTGTTCACCCACATGCGGCCTGTACGCACGCCCTGAGCCACGCGGAAGGCGCGGTTGATGTCGCGGGTCCACACGGCGCCACCGAGGCCGTACACCGAGTCGTTGGCCATGTCGATGACTTCTTGCTCGTCCTTGAACTTGATGACCACAGCCACTGGGCCGAAGATCTCTTCCTGCGCCACGCGGCAGGAGTTGTTCGGCACCTCAAGCAGTGTGGGCTTCAAGAACGCGCCCTTGGCCAGCTCGCCTTCCGTGGCGCGCTCGCCGCCGCAGAGCACGCGGCCACCTTCCTGCTTGGCAATTTCAATGTAGTCGAGAATCTTGTTCATCTGGTTCTGGTCAATCTGGCTGCCCATCTGGGTGTCGTCCTCCCAGGGCATGCCCACCTTCACGTTGCCGAACACACGGTACGCGTCCTCGACGAACTTATCGTAGATATCCTCGTGCACGAAGATACGGCTGCCGGCGCAGCACACCTGGCCTTGGTTGAACAGGATGCCCAGCTGAATGCCGTCAAGCATCATATCCCACTTGCAGTCGGGGAAGATGATGTTCGCGGACTTGCCGCCCAGCTCCAGCGTGGCCGGGATGAGGCGCTCGGCCGCCGCGCGAGCCACGTCGCGACCCACCTCGGTAGAGCCGGTGAACGCCAGCTTACTGATGCGCGGGTTGTCGAGGATGTACTGGCCGGACTTCGAGCCGCGGCCCGTCACGACGTTAAACACGCCCGCAGGAATGATACCTTCCGTAAGTTTCGCCAGCTCAAGTACCGTGAGCGACGTCGTAGACGAGGGCTTGAACACCGTGCAGTCGCCGGCCGCCAACACCGGTGCCAACTTCCACGCGGCCATAAGGAACGGGAAGTTCCACGGCACGATTTGCCCCACTACACCGATGGGCTCGTGCAGCGTGAGCGACATCATGTTGCCAGGCAGCATGTCGGCCTCACCCGTATCGGCCAGCAGCACACCGGCAAAGTAGCGGAAGTGGTCAACCGACAGCGCCACATCAATGGCGCGCGTCTCGCGGATGGGCTTGCCGTTGTCGAGCGACTCCAACAGCGCGAACTTCTCGGAGTTCTCTTCGATGAGGTCGGCGACCTTGTTCAGGATGATGGCGCGCTCTGCCTTGTCGGTCTTGCTCCAGGTCTCGAACGCCTTCCACGCTGCATCGACCGCGGCGTCCACGTCCTCTTTCGTCGCGTCGGCAATGGTGGAAAGCTGTTCGCCGTTGGCCGGACAGAACACGTCAAGCGTACCGCCGTCCGAGGCGTCGCGCCACTCGCCGCCGATATAGAGCTGGTAAGACTTCTGGGCAGGATTTTCCATGCGTGCGTCCTTTCATCCTGCGGCGGACGTTCCGCCGCGTGCAACCTCGCGGCTCTCAAGGGGAGCCAACGCCCTCAGCATACGTGCGGGCGCGCGCTGTGTCAGTCGTCGTTTTATGGAACTCCGTCAACGGTCAGGAAACGCTGCTAATGAGGTAGCAATTGAGTTTGAGCGGTTAAGGATGACTTGAATAAAACCTTGCCCCACAAAAAACTAGAGCGGAATCGCATAAGCAATTCCGCTCCGCAAAAACGTCGAACGTTTTTCTGTCTTGCACCATTATGGCAAGCGAGAACCAGCTGTCAACTAGCGCCCCTCCTGCTTGTCCAACAGCAGACGGTTGAGGGCATTCAGGTACGCCTTCGTGGACGACACGATGATATCGCCGTCGGCGCCGCGGCCGGTGTACACCTTGCCGCCCTCGGCGGTCACGCGCACGGTCACTTCACCAAGCGCGTCGATGCCGCGCGTCACGGACTGCACGGAGAATTCGGCGAGGTCGTTCTCCACCTCGATGATCTTGTTCACGGCCTTGTACACCGCATCAATCGGGCCGGTGCCGTACTCGCACACCGTGCGCGTCTCACCCTCGGCGTCCTTGAGCGTAAGCGTGGCCGTGGGCGTAAGCGGGAAGCCACAGCTGATCTGCACCGACTCCAGCGTGTAGAGCGCGCTTTCGTTGCGGTCGCGCTCGTTGATGAGGCTTTCCAAGTCCTCGTCGTACACTTCCTTCTTCTTGTCGGCCAAGTTGAGGAAGGCCTCATACACCTGGTCAAGCGCCTCGCCCTCAAGCTCGTAACCCAGTTCTTCCAGACGATGCTTGAGCGCCGCGTGACCTGAGCGCGCGGTGAGCACAATCTGGCTTGCGCCCGCGCCTACGTCGGCCGGGTCGATGATCTCGTAGGTGTCGCGCTTCTTCAGTACGCCGTCCTGGTGAATGCCGGAGGAATGCGCGAACGCGTTTGCGCCCACGATGGCCTTGTTGGCCTGCACGTTCATACCGGTGATGGAGGACACCAGGCGGCTTGCCTTCACGAATTCACGCGTGTTGATATCGGTGTGGGCGTCCAGTTCTTCCTCGTGCATCTTGATGGCCATGACCACTTCTTCCATGGCCGTATTGCCCGCGCGCTCGCCGAGGCCGTTGATAGTGCACTCAATCTGCGTGGCACCATTCTTCACGCCCGCCATGGCAAGCGCCGTGGCCATGCCCAAGTCATTGTGGCAGTGCACCGCCACGGTGACGTTCTCGATGCCGCGCACGCCCTCCATCAGGTACTTGATGCGCGCGCCGAATTCCTCAGGCAGCGAGTAGCCCGTCGTGTCCGGAATGTTCACCACGGTGGCACCCGCGTCCACGGCGGCTTGGATCACGCGCACGAGAAAGTCGTAGTCGGAGCGGCCCGCATCCTCGGCGTAGAACTGCACGTCCTCCACGTACTTCTTCGCGTAGCTCACGCACTTGATGGTGCGCTCGATGCATTCGTCCTCGGTGATGCGCAGCTTGTCGCGCAAGTGGCTCGGACTCACGCCGAGGCCCGTGTGGATACGCGGGCGCTTCGCGTACTTGAGCGCGTCGGCCGCGCAGTCGATATCCTTCTCCACCGCGCGCGTGAGGCCGCAGACAACAGCCTGGTCACCGGCCAATTCGGCGATGCGGCGCACAGATTCAAAGTCGCCCGGGCTTGAAATGGGAAAGCCCGCCTCAATCACGTCCACGTTCAGTCGGAGTAGCTGACGCGCGACAACCAGTTTCTCCTCAGTGTTCATGGAAGCGCCCGGCGACTGCTCGCCGTCGCGCAGCGTGGTGTCGAAGATGTGAATCTTGCGCGTCATGTGCGTACGTCCTTTCGCGATAGCTGGTAATTACTTTGATCATCATAGCAAAACAGCCCACCGCTACCATGGAAATTCACTCGTACGCCCCGGAAAAACGCGAAGAGAACGCCCTTACTGGACGCTCTCTTCACCAGAACTCTTACGCTTAAGGTAGTGCCACGCCAGCAGGGGGCCGCGCGCCCGTCGACGCATTACGCCACCCGCCTGCGTCCCGCACAAAGAGCGGGCGCAACACGATGCCGCCGCCATGGCGTCCCGTACCGAGGTACACCACGCCAGGGCGTTCCTCCCCCACGTCTACCCAGGTGTTGGACTCGCACTCGCGAAACGCCTGGCCATCGGCCCCCAGAAGAAGCCCCCGCTCGCGGTCAATACCACACACCGCCACCTCAGGCACCTTCTCCATCACGCCCACCCTTTCGCAACCCGAACCAAGTTCTAGCGGCCCATGAGGTCGGCCATGGTGCGCAGGGGGCGCGTGCCATCCCAGGTGTCGGCCTGGGCCTTGATACCCTGCCACAGCTGTTCGATGGGGGCGTTCACTTCAAGGAAGCTGCCGAGCGTTTCGCGGCAATCGAAGTAGTAGACGCGCAAGCCCGCGCCGGATTCCATGAACAGGGCTGTCTCTAAACCCTGCGCGTTCATCTGACGCGCCACTTCGTCAGCGTCATCAGCCCATATGCACAAATGGTGCAAACCGTAGTGGCCCAACTCCTTGTAGACGTCGGGCTCGTCGGTTTGCACCTCAATGAGTTCGATTTGCATATCTCCCAGCTGGCCGAGTGCGCAACGGCTGCGCATGGTGCTGGGTGCGCCGCGGTATTCGAGAACCGTTGGTTCGGACACACCAAGATCGAAAAAAGGTCCAGCACCCAGCGTCTCAGCAAACGCCTGAGCTGCCTCTTCGAGATTTTCCACGTAGTAGCCAAGCTGCTTGATGCCGTATTTGTTCAGAAGCGTTTCGTGCATGGGGTTCCCCTTTCGATACCGCCTGCGGCGCACCCCTCCGGCGCGCCGCAGGCTTTAAGGTGGATGGTTTAAGCCCGTGGCGGTGTGGGGGCGCCAGGGGCCTTTGGAGCACCCGGCGCGCTCGGCGCTTGGGGGGCAGCAGGAGACGCCGGGGGCTTGGGAGCGGCTGCTGCATCGAGTGATGCCTGGTCAGCGTCAAAATCGGTCTTCACCGTGGGTAGATCGGCGCCGCACTTTTCGCACGCCGTCGCAATGGGTTTATTCGTGGCCCCACAGGCGGGACACGTCTTCATTTGAACTTCCGCGGGCCTGAAGCACATGCGTTTTACCTCACTTTCTCTTGTGGCGGTGCCGCCCACCCGCTTCGCTCCAGGCACGCGGCACCGCCCGTAATTCAGCAATGACTCTTCATGAACAAACTAGGAGAGCGCGATGTCGCCCAATCCCAAGTCTTTCTCCTTGGTGCTCACGTCCATAACCTTCTTCTTGCCGCCCGCCTCAATGGTGAGTGTCCAGTCGGCATCGGGCAGTTCGCGCAGCCAGAAGTCGCCCCAGCTGTCGGTTTCGGCCGTGAAGGTGCCCGCCTCGCCGGTGACGGTGCACACCGCGCCTTCGATAATGTCTTTCGCCTCAGGGTCATACACCGTGCCCGCAATGAACTTCTTCGGCAGCCCGCGGTAGAACACGCGCGGCTTCGTGCCGTATTCGGGATGCAAAAACTCGGTGCCCTCCAGATCGAGGTCTTCCTCTTCGCCGAACATGATGACGTTCACGTGGCAGTTATCCACGCAGCGCGGCACCTTGATGGGCTCGTCGCCGTCAAGCAGGTGCGCACAGCCCGTACACTTCTGCGGCACTTGCAGTTCTTCGTTCCAGAACACCGCGTGGTAGGGACAAGCGTCCACAATCTGCTTTTGGCCCTTGGCCTTCACGGGGTCGATGAGCACAAGCCCGTCGTCGCGGCGATACACCGCGCCATCCTTGGCGGCCTTCATGCACGGCGCGTTTTCGCAGTGCTGGCACATGACGGGCAGATACGTCACCTTCACGTGCGGGCGGCTGCCGCGTTCGTACTGGTTGACCTTGCACCAGAACTGACCCACCTCCGGCTGAGGCAGCGTGTAGGGCATCCAGGTATTGCCGCAGTGTTCGTCCTTGCAGCCGATCTGGCAATCGTGACACCCCACGCAGTTCTTCACATCAACGAGAAATGCTTTCATGGTTTGACTCCCCTTCCTATTCCACAACCCAGGAGTTGTAATTGATGCCGATAGCCGGGTCGTAATCGCGGGCGAAGGCCTCGGGATAGTCGCGCTTCCAGCCGTCGTATTCGTCCTGCGAAAGCTTTTCCGCTTCCACCAAATAGCCCGTGACCGCGAAGCCCTTGCAGTGCTTGGACACCTGGTTCGTGGGGCTGATCAGGTTAATCGCACCGCCGCGGTCGATGTGCGGAGCGATGGGGTCAACGCGCGAGCCCTTATTCACCATAACCGAACCCGGCATGATGCGCTCGGAGATGCGGGCGGCGGTAAGCACAATGCCGCGCTCGTTGTACAGCTTCACAATGTCGCCGTCGGTGATGCCACGTGCGGCGGCGTCGGCCGGCGCCATCCAAATGGGCTCGTAAAGGTAGCCGTCCGGGCCCTTCACCTTGCAGGTTTCAATCTCGCGGAACCACTTGATGTCGTCGCCCTGTACGTGCACGCGGAAGCGCGCCGGGTTTGCGGTGATGAGCAGCGGATAGTCCTTGCAGCGCTCGCCCCACAGGCTTTCGTCGTGCGTCCAACCCTCTTCGGCCGGGCCGCCCGTGATCCACTTCGCCATGGGCTGGCGTTCCTTGTCGTCCGGGAAGTTGTCGGCCAGCGCCTGCGACCAGAACTCAATCTTGCCGGAAGGCGTGTCGAGCGGGAAGTTCTCGGGATCTTCGTAGAACTGGCGCATGCCCGGAGGCAACTGCTTCCAGTTCGGGTCGAGCTTCGGGAAGTAGTAGCCCTTCTCCTGGTATTCTTCCCAGGTGATTTCCTCGGTCAGGCGCGACTGGTCAAAGCCGTACTTGATCCATTCGTCTTGCGTCATACCAAGGTCAATCTGCTCGCGCACGCCGAAGCGCTCGCCCAGTTCACACGCAATTTCGAAGTCGCTCTTCGACTCGCCCACGCGCTCGCAGGCCGGCGGGGTGAGGCCCGCGTGGCGCATGCTCACAATCATGCTGGAGCCCATGGAGTCGTTGTCTTCCAGGCATGTGGTCACCGGTAACACCAGATCGGCGAACAAGCTGTCGTTTTCGAGCCACTGGTGGTTGGTGACGAAGCACTCCACTTCGTTGGTGCGGATGGCATCCTGGTAGTTGAAACCGCCGTCCCAGCAGTTCATGTTGCAGGGCTTCTCCGACCACAGCAGGTGCACCTTCGTGCCGCCCTGCTCGGCGGGTGCCGGGTAATTGAATTCCTGGAACTGTTCGGCCGTGTCAACGTAGACGATGCACGGGCTGCCCCACCAGGTGGCCTTGCCCGTTTGCAGTGCGCTTGCAATCATGGTGCGCGGGATGGACTGGGCGTTGGGGTAGAACATGCGGCACTGGTTGATGGATGAGAACGGCGCGGACGTGGAGCGGGCGATGTTTTCTTTAGCCATGGATGACGCGTTCAGGTGCAGCTGCTGCACGCCCGGCTTGCCGAGGCCCTGCATGGCCAGCAGATACGCGCCCGTGCGGCCCGGTTCGTGCGAGTACGGCGTTTTCACACTGCCGCTGCTGAAGTGCGCGTGCGAGGTCACCTTCTTGGCCACGTTGCGCGCGAACGCCTTGATGGTCCACTCGGGCACGCCGCAGCGTTCAGAGGCCCAGGCGGGCGTCTTCGGCACGCCTTCTTCGTCCTCGCCCAGCACGTAGGCGCGTACCTTCTCAAAACCAATCGTGTGCGTGTCCACGTAGTCTTTGTCGTAGAGGCCTTCGGTAATCCACACGTACATGACGCCGAAGTCAAACGCGGTATCGGTGTTCGGCAGGATGGGAATCCACTTCATGGTTTCGTGGCAGACCGCCGTATAGTTGCAGAACGGGTCGACAATGACGAATTCCTTGCCGATTTCCTCCCAGAACTTCAGCAGGCGCGACCAGAACTGGCTGCCGTAGTTTTGCGTGAGTTCCCAGTCGCCGGCGTCGAAGCACACGAGGTCGGTGTAGTCGGTGATGTCCTTGATGATGTTCCAGCTGTTGTAGCCCGTTTGCGGCGGCGCAATCATGCCGAGGCCCTTGTTGGAGCCCGAGCCCCACACGTGCTTCGCGCCCCAGTACCAGCCCTCCACCGAGTCGGGCGTGCGCGTTTCGCGCGTGTAGCCGCCGAGCTTGCTCATGAGCGTGGCGTGCATGCCGCCGCCTGCGTGCAGGTCCTTCGACTCGCGGTGACCGTCCTCACCGATACAGAGCACCGACATGGGGCCGTAGGTGTCGATGACGCGCCGAAGTTCGCCTTCCAGGATGTCGAGTGCTTCGTCCCAGGTGATGCGCACGAATTTTGACTTGCCGCGGTTGGCGGCGTTGATTTTGGCGGGGTCGCCGCCCGGCTCCCAGTCCACGCGCTTCAGCGGGTAGCGCACACGGTTTTTGGAGTAGACACGGTTTTTGTAGGCCAGCGCGAAGTAGTTCGGCGCCGACTTCATGGGTGGCGTGAACGTTTTGCCGTCCGCCTCAAGTTCCCACAGGCTTCCGGCCAGCTCCTCAGGGGTATAGCGTGAGTCGATGCGGTACGGGCGAATGCGAACAATCTTGCCGTCCTTCGCGTCGACCGCGGTGAGTTCGCCTCCCGTGCCGCCGCACGCGATGCTTTGCAGCGTGGTGATTTCCTGCTCAGCGCAGACGACTGCCTTCGCGTCGGTGTTCCCTTCCTTCATCTGCTCTCCTTTCTCGCCAAGCCCCCGGTGCGGGAGCCTCGATATCCTCATGATGAGGTGCAGAAAGGGCGCGCGCCATTCCCAGAGCGGGCAAGGTGCGAGAGCGGGCGGACCACTTGAGCCCGCCTGTGAAGGGATGGGTTACAAAACCGCGTGAGTGTTTCCTTGGTAGGCGCGCGAGGGCCAGCGCCGAGGGCCAACGCGCAGGGGCCAACGCAAGGGCGCTTACGCCAAATCGCGCCAGAAGGAAGAGGTCATTTTGCCGTAGAGTTCCGCCAACTCATGGGGCGAAAGCACCATTTTGTCGGAGATCCATTTCTGCATGAACATGGCCTGCGACGAGGCGAAAAAGTAGGCGATGTAGTCGGCCGTCACCGTGGAGCCCCGATACCCAATTTTCGGAATGAGATCTTTGTTGAACGCGTAGATGGCGTTGGTCACCACGCGGATGAAGGTGTCGTCGTGACCGCGCAGAGGGCCCACGAGGTTTTCGTAGTACGTGCGCTCGTCGAACAACGACTCGTACATTTTCTCGTAGAAGAGCGAGTCGAGTTTGCGCGCACTGTCGCGCGAAAGTAACTCGTTCAAGTTGCGAAGCGGCTGCATGACATGCTGGTCGAAGAGGCTTTCCACGATGGCTTCTTTGTCGCGGTAGCGCACGTAGAACGTTTTGCGCGACACGCCGGCATCTTCGCAGATGGCAGAAACGGTGATTTTTTCGTAGGACGTGGTTTCCAACAGCTTCTTGAAGCTGCGCTCAATCGCATCGTTCGCACTCATGCCCGCGCCCCCTTGTGCCGTCTCCCCGTGCCTGCTGCCCTCATTTTACCATGGGTAAAGAAGGAACGGCCCGACCGCATGGCCAGGCCGTTCGTGTTTTGCGTAGGTTGCGGAAGCGTGCGTGTGCAACAGTGCGCTTACAGCTTCACGTGCCAGAGGTTTTTGAGATTGGTGACGCCGGCGCGGAGGTTGGCGAGGACGGTGTCGGTCACTTCGCCTTCCACGTTCACGTACACGAGCGCGTGCTGCTCTTCGGGCTTGGCGCCTATCTGCATGGTAGTGATGTTGATACCCTCTTCGCCGAGGATGGTACCAATGACGCCAATGCGGCCCGGGGCGTCCACGTATTCGAAGATGAGGGACTCGCGGCCCGGGGCGATGTCAATCTTGTAGCCCAAAAGCGAGGTGAGGCGCGCATGCTGCGCGGCGTCGCCAAGCGTGCAGGCCACCTCCGTGCCGTCGGCCATGACCGACACCGTGGACGCGTAGCCGTCGGCGTCGGGGCGCGCCTGGGTTTCCACCTTGATGCCATGGCGCTTTGCTACCGCATCCGCATTCACGGGGGTCACCGTGGCACGGCCCTGGTATGAGAGCAGGCCCTTCACCGTGCCCGCCACCAGGATGGACGGATCAGCACCCGCAAGCGCACCCGCCGCAGTCAGCTTCAGGTACTGAGGCACTTCGCCGTGAATTTGCGCGAGCATGCTGCCCATCATCTGACACGCGGGGACATACGGGCCGACGGCGTCCATGACCTCAGGCGGCACGGGCGCCATGTTCACGGCCGTGGGCACGATGGAGCCCGCCAGGCCCGCGGCCACGTACTCGGCCGTCTGCACGCCGGCGCGCAGCTGCGCTTCCTTCGTGGAGGCGCCCAGGTGAGGCGTGAGAATGGCGTTCGAGAACTCGTGCAGCGGGCTTTCCGTGCACGGCTCGCTTTCGTACACGTCAAGGCCCACAGCGCCAATCTTGCCCGCGGCCAAGAAGTCCGCCAGCGAATCCACGTTGTAGATGCCGCCGCGCGCCGCGTTCACCAGGATGACGCCGTCTTTCATGCGCGCGTACTGCTCGGGGCCAAACATGCCGATGGTTTCTTTCGTCTTGGGCAGGTGCACAGTGATGAAGTCGGCCAGCGGCACGATGGCGTCCACGTCGTCGTAGAGCGTGACGCCCAGCTGCTCGGCGCGCTCGGGGCTGCAGTACGGGTCGTAGCCGATGAGTTTCATGCCGAAGGCGCGCGCCCGCTCCGCCACCAGGCCGCCGATGCGCCCGAGGCCGAAAATGGCAAGCGTTTTCTCGTACAGCTCCACGCCGGTGAACTGGCCGCGCTCCCACTTGCCCGCGTGCATGGACGCGTTCGCCTGCGCCACGTGGCGCGCGCACGCCAGCATGAGGGCCATGGTGTGCTCGGCGGCACTCACGATGTTGGAGGTGGGCGCGTTGCACACAATAACGCCACAGTCCGTGGCGGCGTCGACGTCCACGTTATCCACGCCCACGCCCGCGCGGCCGATGATGCGCAGCTTCTTCCCCGCCTCGATGACCTCGCGCGTGACCTTCGTCGCCGAACGCACGATAAGCGCGTCGTAGCCAGGGATGGTCGCGATCAACTCTTCCGGCGCCATATCCAGCTTCACGTCCACTTCAAAGCCCTTGTCGCGCAGCACCGCAACGCCAGCATCGGCCAACTTCTCGGCCACCAGCACCTTCTTCGTCATACTTGCAACCACCTTCGGACTGTTCTGTTGTCAGTAATAACGCGCCACAAAGGACGCGCGTATGTATGATACGGCGAAACCGCCCGACGCGCGAAGGGAAGCAAAGAAATTCCCCGAAACCCGCGCGCGAGCGGTGATAAAAGCATCAGCCTTACCGCCCTTGCCATTTTTTAGAAGGAAAATATTCCAATAATGCCAATTTTCAGAATGATACTAGCACCTGTGATACACATAAGAGTGAATTAGGCTTGGCGCGCGACCTCGAGCAGGGCTTCACGCGATACTGGGGGGAGTGAAGCAAGTTCTTCGGCGCGGCGGCGAATGAAGGTTGAAAGACCTGCGAGGAAGGCATCCGGGAAGGGGTGGGCTTCGCAGTTGGTGAATTCGAAGGACGCGAGGCGCTTCAGTTGTTCGATCTGGACGGGTCCCACCAGTCGCCGCGCCTGCTCGTCAAAGGTTACCTGCGGCCACGAGGGCAGCACAAACGCCGCTTCATTCGCGAAGGAATCCACCTGGTCAAAGGCCAGGTTGAAGAAGAGTGACCGGCCGTTGTCAAACACCGGAGCACATTCAAGGCGCTCGCCGGTGTGACTATCCCGCAGGATGCCGAAGTTCGTCAGGTGGCGATCGGTGTTGTAGATGAGCGCGTCGAACACCATCATGGAAGCGTAGCGCTCGAAGTGGTCAATCCCCCACCGCAGGTAGTCCTTCGCCGCCGCGGCGTAGGAGGCGTGCCCGAACGCGAGCGCGTGTGGCGCGTAGGAGACATCCGTAGTGCAGAAGCAGTCGCACGTGGAACACACGCCCGCCGACGCGGTGCTCCACTTGGTCAGGCCATAGTGCACCGCATAAAGCCCCATGGCTTCCGCCACCTGGGAGGCAAGGAATTCTGCACGCGCTTCGCCGTATTCCGCACGCACGTCGGTGCTGCCTTTGTAGAGCCGCCGCGTACCATCAGGCTCAATGCGCCACGCCTTGCGCAGGTTGCCGTTCGTGGTGAGTTCCGGCGTTGCGGGCGTGAGGCCGTGAAGGTCGCTGGTCACGCCCGTGTAGGCCACCGCTGCCAGCACCGACGAGAAATCGTTCTCGTACAAATTACATTCGGCGAAGGTGTCGCGGCAGTCTTGCGGAACAATCCAGTAGGAATCGTTGAGCGATAATCCGCGGCTGACCGCAAGGATGCCGCTGCGGTCGTTCACCGAAAGGCCCAGCGAACGACAGAGTTCCGTCGCGAAGCGCCGATTCTGCGGGATGGCGCGCGTCGAGAGCCAGCGCCACAGCCCTTCGTTGGTGGCGTGGAACCCTGCGGGCAGCAGCTGCGCATTCGCCTCGTCGTACTCGTGCAGCAGGGCAGGCTCGTCTTCGCCGAACGAGAAGCGCGCGAGTGGCTGGTCAAAGAGGCGAAGCTCGTATATGTCGGTACTGCGAATCATGCAGGCATTGTAGCACGACGGCGGGCGCACGATCGCACCCGCCGTCGGCGTGCCATGGAAGTGTCTTGAATCCGCAGGCTCGCTGAACCCTAGCGGGGGACGAAGGTGAACATGCCGCGGATGTTTTCGCCTACTTGTTCGATTTCAGCCTCGGCGTGGGCGGTGCGCTGCTCTTTGAGCCAGGCTTGGCCGTTCTTGGAGTCCTCCATGAACTCGTGGGCGAAGCTGCCGTCTTGGATGCGCGCGAGGATGGTTTTCATGGCGGCCTTCGCCTCGTCGGTGATGACCTGGGGGCCGGCGTAGTAGTCGCCGTATTCGGCGGTATTCGAGATGGAGTAGCGCATGTTCGCCATGCCGCCCTCGTACATAAGATCCACGATGAGCTTCATCTCGTGGAAGCACTCGAAGTAGGCCATCTCGGGCGGGTAGCCCGCCTCCACCAGCGTCTCGAAGCCGGCGTTGATGAGGGCGGTCACGCCGCCGCAGAGCACAGCCTGCTCGCCGAAGAGGTCGGTTTCGGTTTCGTTCTTGAACGTGGTTTCGATGACGCCGGCGCGCGCACCGCCAATACCCCACGCGTAGGAGAGCGCCACGTCTTTGGCCTGGCCAGAGGCATCCTGTTGCACGCAGATGAGGCACGGTACGCCCGCGCCCTCGGTGAACACGCGGCGCACCATGTGGCCGGGACCCTTCGGCGCAATCATGATGACGTCCACGTCGGCGGGCGGCGTGATGTAGCCGAAGTGGATGTTGAAGCCGTGCGCGAAGGCCAGCGTGTCGCCGGGCTTCAGGTGCGGGGCGATGTCGGCCTCGTAGGTGGCGGCCTGGGTCTCGTCGGGCGTGAGGATCATGATAAGGTCGGCTTCTTCGGCGGCGTCGGCCACGCTCATCACCTTGAGGCCCGCTTCCTCGGCGGCCTGGCGCGACGACGAGCCCTCGCGCAGACCCACGCGCACGTCACAGCCGGAGTCTTTCAGGTTGAGCGCATGGGCATGCCCCTGGCTGCCGTAGCCGATGATGGCCACCTTCTTGTACTGGATGAGCTGGGGATTCGCATCGTTTTCGTGGTAGATCGTAACAGCCATGGTTAAGTCCTTTCTTGTTTGGCTGGGTTTACTATGGTTGCGCGGCACGGGCAGAGCCCTTTCCCTACGGTTCAACCTGCGCGCTACATGCAGGTTGTCATCCTGAGCGGAGCGAACGCAGTGAGCGAAGTCGAAGGATCCCGGGTGGCGATAGCAGGAAATCTCACGGCTGACGCCGCTCGGGATCCTTCGACTACGCACCTAACGGCGCTCCGCTCAGGATGACAAACCTAGGCGCCGCTCGGGATCCTTCCCCTACGGGACTAGCTTCGCGTCGCGACTTCGCGCCTTCGGCGCTTCGCTCAGGATGACAAGAGGTACATCAAACGTCCTTACTATTTCTTGACATCGCAATTTTGCCGGTGCGGGTGATTTCTTTGATGCCGTAGGCGCGGAAGAGGTCTTCGAGGCCTTTGAGTTTGTCCTCGTCGCCGGTGGCTTCAATCATGAGCGAGCTTTTCCCCACGTCGACAATTTTCGCGCGGAAGATGTTGGCTATCTCGATGATTTCGTTGCGGCGGTCGGGGCTTGCGTTCACCTTGAACAGCACCAGTTCGCGCTCGATGGCGCCCTCGTCGGTGAGGTCGGTGATTTTGTGCACGCTGATGAGCTTGTGTAACTGCTTGGTGATCTGTTCATACGCCACGTCGTCGGCCTTCACGATGGCGGTTACGCGCGACATGGTAGGGTCTTCGGTGGGGCCCACCGACAGCGACTCAATGTTGAAGCCGCGCCGCGAGATGAGGCCGGTCACACGCGAGAGCACGCCGGGTTTGTTTTCCACCAAGACCGAGAGAATGTGTTTCATCGGGCTCCCCCTTCCCTGCCGTCGTCTTCGGGCGCGTCGGTCAGCGGCTCCTCGCCCTCGCGCGGGGCCGTGTCGTTCGGGTCACTCTTCCAGCGGCCGCCGAACTGGGCATCCACCTTCGCGCAGGGCGAAGGTTCCATGCCAGCCACGTGCACATCACGCGCGGGCACATCGGTGCGCACGGCACCCACCGCCACGTCGATGGCCCCCATCACGTCGTCGAGCGCGCGACCCGGCGCCACCATGGGATACACGTTCTGGTCGCGCGCGATGGCCACATCCAAAAGATACGGGCCCTCAGCAGCCAACATGCACTCAAGCGCGGCGGACACCTCGTGCGGATCTTCCACGCGCTCGCCCGCCCAGCCGTACGCGTCGGCCAGCTTCACGAAATCGGGGTTGGCGTCCAGCAGCGTGGACGAGTACCGCTCGTCGTAGAACAGCTTTTGCCACTGACGCACCATGCCAAGGCAGCGGTTGTCCATGATGAGCACCTTCACCGGCACGCCGTGGATAGCGGCCGTGGCCATTTCCTGGCTGTTCATCTGGAACGATCCGTCGCCCGCCACGCACACCACCTGCTTGTCGGGACACCCGATGGCCGCGCCGATGGCCGCCGGGAACCCAAAGCCCATGGTGCCGAGGCCGCCCGAGGAAATGAACGAGCGCGGCACTTCGCGGTCGATGCTCTGCGCCGCCCACATCTGGTGCTGACCCACCTCGGTCACCACGATGCTCTTCTGCGGGTCCAGCAGCTCAGACAGCGTCCGCATGACCAGCTCAGGCACAATTTCGTCCGGACTATCGCCCACCGCGTGGTGGTAGAACGGGAAGCGGCTGCACCACTCGGCAATCTGTGCGACCCACTTCTCGGTGGCTGGCTGCGCGCTCTCCTTGCGCAGCTGCGCCACCACGCCGCCGAGCACGCCTTTGAGGTCGCCGACGATAGGTATTTGCACGGCGCGCACCTTGCCAATTTCGGCCGGGTCGATGTCGATGTGGATGACGTCGGCGTGCGGCGCGAATTCGGAAAGTTTGCCGGTCACGCGGTCGGAGAAGCGCGCGCCCGCCGCAATGATGAGGTCGCTTTCAGTCATGGCGAGGTTCGCGTACTTCGAGCCATGCATGCCCACCGGACCCAGGTTGAGCGGGTGCGACGCGGGAAACGCGCCCTTGCCCATAAGCGTGGTGACCACGGGGATTTGCATGATTTCCGCGAGCGCGCGCAGTTCATCGGCCGCGCCGGACGACACGATGCCGCCGCCCGCGTAGATTACCGGGCGTTCCGCGCGTTCGATGCGCGCCACCGCCTGCCTTATCTGCTTCGCGTTACCGCGATACGTGGGCTTGTACGACGGCAGGTTCACGTCGTCGGGGTACGAAAACACCAGTTCTTCGGACGCCAAGTCCGACGGAATGTCAATGAGCACCGGGCCGGGACGCCCCGTCTTAGCAATATGGAACGCCTCGCGGAACGTGGAGGGCAGTTCTTCCACCGTTTGCAAGAGATAGCTGTGTTTCACAACGGGCATGGTGATGCCCACGATGTCGGATTCCTGGAACGAGTCGGTGCCGATGACGCCGCGCGGCACCTGGCCGGTGACCACCACCAGCGGCACGCTGTCCATGTAGGCAGTCGCAATGCCGGTAACCGTGTTCGTGGCACCGGGGCCGCTGGTCACAATGGCCACGCCCACGTTGCCGGTTGCGCGCGCATAGCCGTCGGCCTCGTGCACGGCGCCCTGCTCGTGGCGCGCGAGCACGTGCGTGATCTGGGTGGAGTCGTAAAGCGCGTCGTAAATCTTGATGGCTTGGCCGCCCGGGTAGCCGAACACGAGGTCGACGCCTTCAGCCTCAAGCGAGGCCACCACAGCCTGCGCGCCAGTCATGGTGTGGCCCTGCTTGGGGTTCTTGCTGCCGAGGCCACGCGGCGCGCCGACGGCTGCCGCCGTGGCACCGGGCTTCGGTGCGGGCTGCTGCGTGCGCTTGGCGGGCGACGCGCCGGCTTCTGAAGTCTTGTGTGAGTTCGTCATGACACATACGCCCCCTTATCTGCAGAAGAGACCAGCTTGGCGTACTTCGCGAGCACGCCGTGGTTGTGCTTGGGTGCGGGCGGTTGCCACGCGGCGCGGCGGCGCTCAAGTTCCGCGTCGTCAATGTTCAGCGTGAGCGCGCCGCCCTCGATATCCACGGTCACCGAGTCGCCCTCTTCGATGAGCGCAATGGGGCCGCCCGCCGCGGCTTCGGGGCTCACGTGGCCCACGGCCGGGCCTTTCGTCGCACCCGAGAAACGGCCGTCGGTGATGAGCGCCACGCTGGTGGACAGGCCCATGCCCACGATGGAGGATGTGGGGGTGAGCATCTCGCGCATACCGGGGCCGCCCTTGGGGCCTTCGTAGCGGATGACCACGACATCGCCCGGCTTGATAGCGTCAGCGTTGATGGCCGCGCAGGCTTCCTCTTCGCTGTTGAACACGCGCGCGGGGCCGGTGTGGGTGAGCATGGAGGGGTCGACGGCCGACTTCTTCACGATGGCGCCGTCGGGCGCGAGGTTGCCGTGGAGCACGCGCAGGGCTCCCACCGGGGAGAACGGATTGTCGTACGCGCGCACCACATCGCCGTCGGCGCCCGCGCAGTGCGCCGCCATGTAGTCCAGGTACTCACCCATCTTCCCCATGCACGTGATGGCCGAGCAGTCAATGAGGCCCAGCTTGTCCAGCTCGGCGATGACCACCGGCACACCGCCCACCTCGTAGAGGTCGGACAGCGGCCGCGGGCCGGAGGGCTGCAACTTCACAAGATGTGGGGTGCGCGCGCTTGCCGCGTCCCAGTCGTCCATCGTGATGGGATGCCCCGCCTCGCGCGCGATGGCCGTGAGGTGCAGCACCGTGTTCGTGGAGCCGCCGAAGGCCATGTCGCATTCCATGGCGTTGTGGATGGCCGCCGCACTCACGATGTCGCGGGCGCACATGCCCTGCTCCAAGAGTTCCATCACCTTCATGCCCGCATGCTTCGCCAGGCGAATGCGCTCGGAGTACACCGCCGGGATGGTACCGTTGCCCGGCAGCGCAATGCCGAGCGCCTCACACAGGCAGTTCATGGAGTTCGCCGTAAACATGCCAGAACAGCTGCCACAGGTGGGGCACGCGGTGTCCTCGTAGTACTTGAGCTCGGCCTCGGTCATGGTGCCGTTTTGCACGGCGGCCGCGCCGTCGAAGAGCGTGTTGAGATCGGTCGTGGGGCCGCACCCACCTGGCTGCTTGCCCGCGAGCATGGGGCCGCCCGACACAAACACCGTGGGAATGTTCACGCGCAGCGCGCCCAAAAGCATTCCCGGCACAATTTTGTCGCAGTTCGGGATGCACACCATGGCGTCGAAGGCGTGGCCCTGCACCGCGCACTCCACGCTGTCGGCGATGACCTCGCGCGACACGAGCGAATAGTGCATGCCCTCGTGGTTCATGGCGATGCCGTCGCACACGCCAATGGTGGAAATCTCGAACGGCACCCCGCCGGCCATGTAGATGCCCGCCTTCACGGCTTCGGCAATTTTGTCGAGGTTGTTGTGACCTGGAATGATGTCGTTGCGCGAGTTAACCACCGCAACGAGGGGCCGCGTCAGTTCCTCGTCGGTGATGCCGTCGGCCTTCAGCAGGCTGCGGTGCGGTGCGCGCGCGACACCGGTGGTTACCGCTTCGCTTCTTCGCTGCATGCGTCCGATCCTTTCTCTCTACCGCGCCCCCGAACAGGGGCTCGGGTGATTCTGCCCATAAAAAAATCCCGCCGCAGATAGCCTGCACCAGGACCTCAGAAGGAAGGGAGCAACGAACGTACCCTGCGACAGCGTGCCGCAGCGGTCGTGCTCGATCGGACTGATAACGGAGTCGCCGGTTCAGACTACTTGCTCCGCGCGCCGCCGGAGATCGTCCGTCGACGTCGCGCAACGTTCGCACCGAACTGCTCGGAGGTGGCGTTCAGGCCGCCCACCACCGGCTCGCAGCACCCGCCGGCTCTCTGAAGATGGGTTAGTCCCTACTGTCCTCGTCAACGCATTTCGTATGAAGTTGTTGGGGGTTAGTATACCCCTTAACCCCCACCACGCAACAAAAAGTTTGACAATCAAACTACCCCGCGCGAAATTCACACGAAAGGAGTTCGCTTTCGTGAAAAGCAGTACCGTAACAAACGACGGCCGCCCTCTCCGTGTGGGCTGATATGGTATGATCGTATTGTTGCTACGTGAAAGGGTGTGCAGATGCTTGACATACCTACTATTACCAAGAATGTAAGCGAAACGGTGCGCGATTATCCTGTGAGGAAGATTGACCTCTTTGGCTCGTATGCGCGCAACGACCAAACCGACGCGAGCGACGTTGACCTGCTGGTAGAGTTCACTTCACTTGCGGTTTCGCTTCTTACGATTTCCTCTCTTCGTATGCAGCTCGAAGAGAAACTTGGCGTGCCAGTTGATCTTCTGCATGCACCACTTCCCGAGGATTCCTTCCTTGAAATAGGCGAAACGGTCACGCTCTATGAACGGTAAAAACGAGCAGGTCCTTCAAAAGATGCTGAGCGAAATTGCCATCGCATCCAGCCTGATGGATGGCATCGATTTGGATTCTTTTCTCGCTGATGAAATGCGTAAACGCGCGGTCTGCATGACCGTTATTAATATTGGTGAACTGGTTAAGAACCTCGACAACGATTTTCGCGCCAAGAATGCGCACGTACCTTGGAAAGCAATCGCAGGGTTCAGGGATGTTGCCGCGCATAAGTATCAGACGTTGCGCATGGAGGATGTGTACGCAACGGTGTCGGACGATTTTCCTGCACTGAAAGAGATGCTTGAAAAGATTATTACTTAGCAGATAGATTACTCAGAGAATACGAAGGGGGGCGATGCGTGAACGTCGTCCCCCTTCTTTTCTTATGGTAATTACTTATGCACCTGTTCGAACTTGTCCATGAACTGTACGAGGGCTTCTACTCCTGCTTTGGGCATGGCGTTGTAGATGCTGGCTCGCATGCCTCCTACGCTGCGGTGGCCTTTGAGGTTCTCTAGGCCGGCGGCTTTGGCTTCAGCTACGAAGGCGGCGTCGAGGTCGGCGTCGCCCGTGACGAACGGAACGTTCATGAGGGAGCGGTCCTCTTTGCGCACCGTGCCGCTGAAGAGGGTGCTCTGGTCGAGGAAGTCGTAGAGCAGCGCGGCTTTCTCCTGGTTGCGCGCTTGCATGGCCTCAAGGCCGCCCTGGGCTTTCAGCCACTTGAACACCTTGCCGCAGATATAGATGCCGTAGGCGGGCGGCGTGTTGTAGAGTGAATCGGCGTCGGCCTGCGTCTTCCATTTCAGCATGGTGGGCGTACCTTCCAGCACGTCGTCCGTGATGAGGTCCTCGCGGATGATGGCGATGACCACGCCAGCGGGACCAATATTTTTCTGCGCGCCGCCGTACATGACGCCGTATTTGGTGATGTCAACCGGCTCGGAAAGGAAGCACGACGACACGTCGGCCACGAGGTCCTTGCCCTTGGTGTTCGGCAGTGTGTGAAACTTCGTGCCGTAGATGGTGTTATTTTCGCAAATGTAAACGTAGTCGGCGTCGGGCGACACGTCCAGGTCAGAGCAGTCGGGAATGTAGGAGAACGTCTCGTCCTCGCTGCTGGCGATGGCGCGGGCGTCGCCGTAGATCTTGGCCTCCTTGAAGGCCTTCTTCGCCCACGAACCCGTGATGAGGTAGTCAGCCACGCGGTTCTTCATGAGGTTCATCGGCACGGCGGCGAACTGCTGCGAGGCACCACCTTGCAAGAACAGCACCTTATAGTTGTCGGGGATACCCACGAGTTCACGCAGGTCAGCCTCAGCGTTCTGGATAATCTCGCCGAACGCCTTGGAGCGGTGGCTCATCTCCATGACGGACATGCCCGTACCCGCGTAGTCGAGCATTTCGGACGCGGCCTCAGCCAGCACCTCCTCGGGCAAGACGGCGGGACCTGCTGAAAAGTTGTACACCCTGGCCATGCGCGCTCCTTCTTCTCGTGCGGTGCCCCGCGTGCCCGGCGCGCGCCACCAAGGGTGCGCGGTCGTCGGCTGTTGAGGCTGTTCGTGGGACGCATTGTACTATGCGCGCAGCCCTCCTGCGCGGCGGCGCGTAAAAAGATCAGCGGACGGCCCGAAGATGACGGCCCGTCGTCGCGCGTGTCGTTTCGCTGACTAGTCGGACATGCCCGGGAAACGGTTAGCCCCGCTCCGATGGGGCGCGCCTCGCCAACGCATACACTCCCATCTCGCACCCCATAAACCACCGCGCCGCGCGAACTCCCGCGACGCGCCACCCATCACAGCGAGAAAGGAGGCGGGGCGTGACCTACCGAGGGCTTCCCTACTTTGTGGCCCAGCGCGCCAATTCCGGCAGCCGCCACGACCCGTACGCCTCCGAGCGCCACGTACTGCCCGACCGTGTAGGCGGCGTGCGCTACTCAGCCGAGCCGCACTCCCCCCGCAGGCGTGTGGCACCCTACCCCACGAGTGGCACTGTGGCCCCTGCGCATGCTCATGACGTTCCCTCCCCTGATGACACGCCCACCCTCTCCGAGGTCGAGCCGCTGCGCATCCTGGTGGCAGTTATGCTTATGGCAGTGGTAGCGCTCGCTGCCGCGTTCGCGGGGATTGGCATAGCCGAGCGCTTTACCGGAAGCGTTGATGAAGCACTTGCCGAAGGTGGCGTGCTGCAGGCGCGCTCGGATGATGTCGTGGTACACAGCACCCCCTCATCGGCCTGGGAGCAGGGCACCGTGCCCCAGCTCTACCAGGTAGACCCCCAGTGGGCCGACCGTCCCTACGCCGAAAGCACGCTGGGAGCCGCTGGTTCCGCGCCGCTCGCGCTGGCCATGACGCGCATCGCCGTAACGGGTGACCGCGCGACGGGGCCTGTGGAAGTGGCCTCCTTTGTCCAAAGCGCTGGGTTTGCCGACGAGCCCGACCCCACGCGTCTTCTCACCGACGGTGCCGTCTCACTCGGCCTGGCCGCACGCCCGGTGGAAGCCTCTGAGCAGGCGGTACGCCGGCAGATAAACACCGGCCACCCCATCATCTGCGTAGTGAGCGGCGGCGCGTTCGGCAGCCACCCGTGCTGCATTGTGATCACTGACATCGACCGCCACGGCAAACTCATCGTGAACGACCCTGGCAGCATCGAACGCACCGAACGCCACTGGACCTTCGACGAAGTCCTCTCAGTCAGCTCCAACCTCTGGGCCTACAGCACGGCGCAAGTGCAGTAGAAAGAAACCGTACACGCTTTCGCATCAAGCCGTTTCAGCAACCTCATCCGTCGCGCTTTCCAAAACTTCGCCCTGTTTTACAAAATCCGCCAGGCGCTCAGCGTCGGCGGCGCGAACCTTATCGCGCGCACACCAACTGAGCGTCACATACACCACTACCGTCAAAGGCACCGTCGTCAGAAACGGCACAGCCACCACACCCGTCGCGTACAGCACACCATTCACAACGCTCACCAGGGCAAGCGTGGTCACGCCGCGCCAGTTCACGCGCTCAACAGCCTCAAGCGGAATGCCGCGCGCGCCGATATGCAGCGGCCCGCGCACCAGGTAGTAGTCGGTTATCAGCAACACACACCAACTGATAGTCAGAATGCTGCCGAAGCTCATGAACGCGTTCACCTGATCGAGGATGCCGCCCAAAATGAACACAAGCCCCACCGCATTGGCAATGACCACAGCAACGGGCCACTTCAGCTTCACGCCAAAGAGCGAGTCAAACAAATTCGACACCGCGTTCGCACCGCCGATAGAATTGGAGGTTTCCACCTTCATCTGCGACAGGCAAATGATCGCAAGCCCCACGCCGCCCGCCGCCAGCACCAGCGACACACCGGGATTCGTGATGGCCGCATGCGCCGCACCAGTGGCGTCGTAGCCCATCCCCGAAAAGTATTCGACGGACTTTTCGAACCCAAAATACGTGATGAGCGCACCAAACAGGTAAGTAATTACGGCGAAGAGGCTTCCCACCAGTGAGATGGGCACAAGGTCGCGCTCGCGGCGGGCAAAGCGCGTGAAGTCGGCGGCGAACAGGGCCAAAAGGCCACTTGTCATGATGGCGTAGTTCACCCCGTAGGCAAACCCCTCGCCTTCCCCCACGCCCGGAATGAGCACGCCATGCGTGAGGGCGTCTCCCATCTGGCCATTCGCTGCAATGAGATACACCACATACCCCATAACGCAGAAGAGCGCCACCACAAACACCGCGTTCATGCGCGCGATAACCTTCGTACCAAACAGCGCCATGAACACCCACACGCACGAGATACCAATAAACAGCGCCCAACGCATCCAGTCCTCGCTCCAGCCGAATGCGAACAAGATGGCGTTGCCCAGCTGCACAGTACCCACCGCCAGGACACCTACCAGCAGAAATATCCACACGAGCGAGCCTGCAGCTGAGCCCTTCGTTCCAAAGATGTAGAGCCGCGACACCACGTTGTTCGGCAACCCCTCGCGAAAGGTGATCTTACCCACCAGATAGGTCAGCACGAAACTCAGCACGAACGTGATAGCCATAGCCACCCCGCCGAGCGCACACCCCGCGTAGAACGCCACGATGCCGCCGCCCATCAGCTTGGAAAGGCTCGACACCACCCCGGACAAGATGGACGCAATGTCGGGCCACGCCAGCCGCTCACTCTCCGGCACACGCTCGAACAGCGATTCCTTCATAAGATTCCCCTTTTCCCCTTTACTTGACGCAAGTACTACCTTGTTGGCGCCAGTAAGTCAGCGAGGGCACCCGTGGTGCCCGAGGTTCGTGGGATCGCGGGGACGAAGCGTACTTTGTACGTGAGTCCCCGGGATCGCGCGAAGATCGGGTGCCACGGGTGGCCGCAGCGTCGAGCAGTTCCGCAGGCCGGCAGGCCGGCGGAACTTAAACAATCCCCAGATTCGCCATTACAATCATGACAACGAGGGCGCACAGACCTGCTCCGATAGAGATGGCGGCAATGTGCTTGTAGGAGTTCTTATGATTGAGCCCCATGGCAGCCAGCATGCCGAACATCGCGCCCGAGTTGGGCAGTGCACCGCCGATGGTGGCCGACGTGGCGATGATCTTGGCGAGCGCCGCCGGGTCAACGCCCGTGGCCAGGTAGGGATCGAGGAAGTTACCCGCGATGATGCCCACCGCACCCGAGCCGGAGCCCATGATGCCGCCGAGCGCCGCAGCCATCGTGGCAGCAGACACATATGTGCCGCCCGGCATGTTGAAAATGGCCTCATAGATGACCGTAAAGCCCACAGAAGCAGCAGCCACAGTACCCACGCCAACAGCAGCGGAGGTGAACAGCGCTGGCCCAAGGGAGTTCTTGGCGCCCGTACCCATGACGTCGCGCTGGCTGTCGATGTACTTGTTAAACACAATCATGGAAGCAACCACGGCAACAATCATGGCGATGTACACCACGTTCGCCATACCCAGCTGCGAACCGCCAATGATAATGACAATCAGCAGAATAAGCGGCAGCAGCGCAACGAACAGGTTCGGCGTGGCCTTCCCTTCGTCCACAGCAACCTCACCAGCGGGAGCCTCGTACACCTCGCCGCGCGCCTGAGCACGCTTGAGCGCGAACTTGATGTAGATGCACGACACCACAATGGCGATAAGCGAACCCACGATACCCATGATGGGAGCCGCCGTGAGGGACACACCGCAGCCGTTGGCAGCGTTGATCCAGGCGATGGCAGGCACACCCGGAATCATAGCCATGGTGAACGAGCACGCCGCCAGCGACCACGCCGCGCAGAACAGATGCCACGGAATGTTGCATTCCTTGAACAGCGGACGCGCCAGCGGAATGAGCGCGAACATTGCCACGAACATAGAGATACCGGTGTACGTGAGAATGGCGCCCACCGCGGCAATACCCAGCAGCACCAGATACGGGCTTTTGGTGCCGACCTTATTCATGATGGCGGTGGCGATGGAGCGCGCCGCACCCGACTTGTCGATATATTCGCCCAGAATGGCGGCGCCCATGAAGATGAGCAGGTTTTTCTGCACGAAGCCCGCAAGGCCCGTGACGTAGGACGACTCCCCGCCCACCATAGCCGCGGCAATGTCCATGCCGTTGGTGAGCGCGATAATGATGGCGGTCACAATGGACGTAACAAGGACGTTCCACCCCTTCATGGCCGCAACAACGAAGAATACGAGACCGACAACGATGCCGGCAACCCCTATCCACTCCATAACACTTCCCCTTTCATTTGATTATTCCCCAACCTATGCCATATCGTTTCGCGAGGCGCGCATGAGTTCGATGGTTGATGCGTGCTTCATGCGCAGCTCGTTGCGGCGAATGGTTCCCTCGTCGAAGGTGTGCAGGTCTTCCTCGCTTTCGAACAGCGTGCCCAAGTCACCACGCTGCTGGTTAAGCGCGATAGCCTCGTCCACGTTGTAGGGCACGAGCGGCTGCTTCTCCCGCGGGTTCCAAATGAGAAACGCCGGGTGCGTGGTATCGGGCGAGGGCATGCCTTCGCAGTAGCGCACGTCGCCATACTTTTCAATAAGTTCATCAAGTGGGCCGAAATCAAACGCACGCAGCGGGCAGCTCATCGTGCACGCGGGCTGCTGACCTTCCGCCAAACGGTCGACACACATGGTGCACTTGCTCATCTTGCAGTTAGGCTCATCGGTGACAAAGCGCGGCGCGCCGTAGGGACACGCATCGTAGCACGCCCGGCAGCCTTCGCATTTATCCTGATCAACCAGCACTGCACCGAACTCATCTTCCTTGTAGAGCGCACCCGTCGGGCACACCTTCACGCACGTCGGGTCCTCGCAGTGCGCACAGGGAAACGCAAGCGAATGCAACCGCAGGTTGGGAAACGTGCCGCTTTCCCATTCATACACGGTCATCCATTTCTCCGCGCCCGGCTCAAGGCCGTTCCAGTCCTTGCACGCAATGCTGCACGCCTGGCAGGCATAGCAGCGATTCATGTCGAAAAAGAATCCGTACTGGGTCATGGTGCTACTCCTTCCCCTCACCGAGCGCCTGGCGCAGCTTCAACGCCACCTGCGCACCGCGCATGCCACCGCGCTCGGCTTCTCCACCGAAGCCCTCCGCGTCGCCGTCGGCAATCTTCTCCACTTCCACCAGGCCGGCCGTAATTAGCGCGCCCAGAATGTGGGGCAGATGGCTGTCGTCAAGCAGAATGTTCGGCGTGCCGCGCATGTCTTGGCCATAGGTGTTCATCTCGGCGGATGTGCCGTCGGTCTGATACCACGCACCGTGGTGAACGGCCGCCGTGCCGGGCATCATGCGGTTTGTGACGTAAGCCGTCAGCACCACTTCGCCGCGGTCGCTGCTCACGCGACAGATATCGCCGTCCTTGATACCGCGCGCCTGGGCGTCCACGCCCGAGATCCACACGGCGTGGCGGTAGCAATCCTCGCGCATGAAGGGGTTGTTGTCGTTGCTCGAATGCTGGCGATAGATGGACACCGGCGACACGAGCGACAGCGGGTAGTCCTTCACCTTCGGGTTGTAGAAGCCGTCGTTGGATGCCGAGCCGATGTCGCCCTCCACGTAGCTGGGACTCCACACGGGCATGGGCTCAATCTGGCCGCGCCAGCGCGATTCGGTCATGTCGTGGGTTTTCACATAATTGGAAGAGAACTCAATCTTGCCGGTCGGCGTGTCGAAGGGGCTCGCACCGCGCTCAAGCGTGGTCTTAAACGGGTAGTACGGCACGTCAATCTCGGTGCGCACAACGGGGCTCGCGTTGAATTCTTCCCAGGTGGGCGGCTTGTCGTAGCCGAGATACGCCATCAGCGTTTCGTTGCTGGCCCACTTCTCGAACGCTTCCTTATAAATTGCCTCCTGCGCGTCCACCCAGTGCTCCACGTCCACGTCGGCCATGCGCGGGTTGTAGCCTTTGACCACGTCGTCGCCCAGGCGCTTGGCAATTTGGGTCCACACCCACTCCTTCGAGCGCACCTCGCCCGGGAACTCGACGCCGCGCGCGCAGAACGTGAAGTAGTTGCGCATGCCGTTGGGGCCGCTCACGAAGCGCTGGTGGCCGTACATATACTCATCCATGCCTTCGAACTGCCACACCGGGGCGGGCAAAATGATGTCGCAGAGTTCCGCCGTAGGCTGGTTCAGGTGCCACTGGAAACCCCAGTTGAACTCCGTGGAGGCCATGCCCGCAAAGCGCTTGTTCACGTTGGAGTGGTTGTTGGCGTAATTGTTTTCGAAGATGATCATCTGGACGTTCGGCAGCGGCGCGTCGTTGGTGGGTGAACCAATGCGATGACGGAATTCGCTTTCGCTCATGCGGCCTTCCCAGTAGTCCTTCTGGCAGGCCAAAATCTCCGTAAGGCAGTTGTTGTTGAACAGCACGGGCACCTTGTAATTGCCAGGATTGCGACCGAAGTCGGCAAGCGGCGCGGGCACGCGACCCGGCGTAGGCAGGCAGGCGCCCGTCTGGCAGCCACCTGCGCACGCGATGTTGCCGGTCATGGCCTGCAACAACATGGAGGCAGTAGCGCTGTAGTCGCCCATGTGGCGCTTGGCGCAGGAATAGAAGTACTGCAAATGGACCGGTTTGGTGGTGCCATAGAGCCGCGCGAACTCGCGAATGGTCTCGGCCGGAACGGCGCAGATGGGAGCCGCCCACTCAGGCGTCTTCTTGATGCCGTCTTCGCCCTCACCCATGCAGTAGGCGCGCCACTCTTCGAAGCCCTCCGGGTCAACCCACGCGTCCACGAATTCATGGTCAATCAGGTCTTCCTCGTAGAGCACCTGCGCCACGGCCAGCATCATGGCAAGGTCGGTGCCGGGGCGAATGGGAATCCACTGGTCAGCCAGAATTTCAGCCGACTGGGTGTAGCGCGGGTCGATGACAATGGTCTTGCAGCCGTACTCGTGCGCCAGCTGCATGTAGTACGACGTGGGGCCAAACCACGCCACCACCGGATCCATGCCCCACATAATAAAGAGCTTGGAGTTGAAAAGGTCGCTTGCCTCAAAGCCCGGCAACGCGTCGGAAAGGCCCTTGGCCGTTTTCGACAGGTCGACGCCGAGGTGCAGCATCTCGCCAGCGGCATGTCCCGACGTGGAGTGCTCGCCCCACGCGCCAAAGCCTGCCTCCCACCAGGGAGCCAGCGGGAAGCCGTTCTTCTCGAAGCTGGGATACTGCGAGTGGAAGATGCCGTAGGGGCCATACTTCTCGCGAATCTCCACCATCTTCTCCGCGATAGTGTCGAGCGCTTCTTCCCAGCTGATGGGCACGAAGTAGCCCTTGCCCGCACCCTTTTCGCCCACACGCTTCATGGGATACAGAAGGCGCGTCTCGGCGTAGAGTTCCTTCTTCCAGGAATGACCCATGGCGCAAGGGCGCATCTGCACGTTGCCCTTCCAGATGTTTTCCCAACCGCAATCTTCGCGGCTGTCGTTCGCATTGACGGAGTCGTCGGGTTCGATTGCGCTGATGGCGCCATCCTTCACGTGGCATTTCAGAACGCAGGCGGAATCCCAGCACCCATTTGCCGGGCATGACGTGTAGAAGATGCGCTCGCCCTCGCGCCGCTTCTTGCTTGCATCAATGATGCCTTGCTTGTCCATCGCTCCTCCTTGTACCTTGGCTTGGACTGTGGGGCAAGCATAGAGCGCCGCCCGAGCGCGCAAGGCTCTCATCTGCGGATTCGCTGAAACGATTGCTTACAGGTGGTGTAAGAAGGATGTACAGGAAGAGAAAAGACACTGCCGCCGTCAAGTTGCGTTGACGGCGGCAGTGTCCATGGGAATGCGCAGGCGCGGCATCTCACTCGTTTGTGCCGAAGTAGCCTTTCGGCACGTTGTCACGGATGAAGTCCTTGAATTCCAGCGCAAGCGGCGACATGAGCCGCCCGGTGTGCCACGCCAAATCCACCGGATAGCGCATCGGGTCGGTATCTACTTTGAACCAGATGAGGCCCGGTTCGTTGCGATAGCGCTCGTAGATACAGTCGGGCACCGTGGCCCACCCCAGCCCCGCCTTCGCGCCGTTCATCATGGCCTCGTGGGTGTCGAAACGCGCCACCATATTGTGGTCGGTGAGCGAGATGCCGTAACGCTCGCGGAAGTGACGGTTACCCACCATATGACGCCCCGAGTTCCACTCATAAATGATCATGGGCCATTCGAGCAGAGTTTCCACCTTCACCGGCTGAGGCGTGGAGTTGTAGGGAGGCTTGTCGGGCGCGCAAAAGCGCAGGCGTTTGTAGCCCAGCGTCTCGCGCGATATCTCGTCTTCGATGGGCTGGTTTTCCAAGAGGGCGAAGTCGAGCTTGCCTTCTTTGAGCTTCTTCATGAGTTCGGGCTCGTAGCCGGCGTCCAGGTGCACAAGCGCCTCGGGGTGCACGTCGTGGAACTTGCGCACCAGTGCGGGGAGCAACGTCACGCCGTCAGCGAAGCTCATGCCCACCTCAATGGTGCTGTCGAAGTGTTCGTCGGCCGCCGCCAACTCAGCGGCGAGTGCGCTTTCCAAGACGGATATTTTCTTGGCGAACTTTGTGACAATCTGGCCCGCCGGCGTGGGTACTACACCCGATGACGTGCGCTCATAGAGCTTTGCGCCATAGCGGGATTCAATGTTCGCCAGCTTCTGCGACAGGCCCGGACGCGACATGTACAGCCGCTCGGCCGCCTGCGAGAGGCTTTTTGTTTCTGACAGCGCTAAGAAAATCTCAATATCGTCCAACAGCATGGGTTCCCCCTTAGAACCACGGCCCCTCTCCCTCTGCATCTTAACAACCGAAGCGCCACGCAGGCCGTCGCATTTTCTGCCAGCCGCTGTAAACAAAACGCTACAGCGGGAGGACGCCATGGTACGCGAGCGCGCCCGGCGGTTCAACAGGGAAAACAGGTCATGGTTGGGAGTGATTGAGGCGCTGTGCCGGCGAAATTACTGAAGGGTGTGCGTTAGCTGACGCTGACCAGCATTGACTGGTAGGCGGCTTGCACGCAGGCGGTATGGCCTTCGCGTTTGATGACGGCGGACAGCGTGTCAACGGGCAGACGGTAGGTGTTGTTGTTTTGGGAAATGTGCATGGCAACCACCTGTTCCAGCTTGGCACTGAGAAGCGCGGCCAGTTCCTCGGCGGCCTGGACGTTTGACAGGTGACCCACGTCCGAACCCACGCGGCGCTTCACAGGATAGGGATAGGGGCCGTCCTTAAGCATTTGCACATCATGGTTGCTTTCGAGCGCCAGCAGGCGCGCGCCGGTAAGGCCCTCGTGCGCCTCGCCCGTCACAATGCCGGTGTCGGTGACGAAACCCACCACGTCGCCATCGGCCGCTTCGAAGCGAAAGCCGCACGACGACGCGGCATCGTGCGAGGTGCGAAACGCGTGTACGCTCATACCGGCGAGCGAAAGCGCGTCGCCCGCATGCAGCGGGCGCAGGTCGTGCTTGCCCTCCAGCGTGTTCAACTCGCTGCTGGCCGCGCGCACGGCATCGTCCACGTACACGACGGGTTCCACACCCTCTTTTGCCAGGCCACGCAGCACCACGCCGAGGCCCTTCGTGTGGTCGGTGTGGTCGTGCGTCACCAGGATGGCCGCAAGGTGCGCCGGGTCAAAGCCCGCTTCGTCGCAGCGGGTGAAGAAGTCGCGCTTGCAAATGCCACAGTCTACAAGCACACCCGCGCCCGTAGTGGCATCTTCCACCACGGTGGCGTTGCCGCGGCTTCCGCTGGCGAACACGTGCAAACGCAGCGTGTGACCAGGCGCGACGGACGCGGCTGGCTCAAGGCGCGCCACGTCCGCAGCCACCTCAGGCTGCATGTGCAACCCGTTAGCCCGCACCTTCAGACACCTCTTTGAATGCTACGCGCACTACCACTTCCCCACTTTCCGCGCCTACAGGCGCTCAACTATGCCGGTGACCAGGCGGGCGAAGTCCTCTTCGCGCGTTTTCGCCACGTCGAGCACTTCTTCGTCGGTGGGCGAGGCGCCCTCAATGCCGCACGCCATGTTGCTCACAAGCGACATGCCCAGCACGCGCATACCCACGTGGCGCGCGGCGATCACTTCCTCGCACACGCTCATGGCCACCGTGTCGGCACCCCACGCGCGAAACGCGCGAATCTCGGCCGGCGTCTCAAAGCTGGGGCCCAGCAGCCCCAGATACACGCCCTCCTGCACACGTACGCCCAGTTCATCGGCTACTTTGCGCGCAAGCTGGCGCAGCGTGGGGTCATAGGCATCAAGCATGGAGAAGAAGCGGAACGCTAGGCCATCGGGCTCGGTGCCCGCCACGGGGTTGCGGCCCGTGAAGTTAATATGGTCCACCATGAGGCAGAAATCGCCCACCTGGTAGCTCTCGTTGATGGCGCCGGCGGCATTCGTGGTGATGAGCGTGCCCACGCCCAGTTCGTGTATGAGCCACACGGGATACGCCACCTCTTGCGCGGTGTTGCCCTCGTAGCCGTGCAGGCGACCCTGCAGCGCGAGCACCGTCTTGCCGGCAAGCGTGCCGCACACGAAACGGCCAACATGGCTGGTGGCCGTGCTTGTTTTCATGTGGGGAACCTCGCCGAAAGGTACGTACACGGCATCTTCGATGCGCTCGGCCAAGGGGCCCAGGCCCGAACCCAGAATGAGGCCGATTTCCGGCTGGCGCGCACCCAAGCGCTCGCGCAGGACGCGGGCGGAGGCGGCCAGGTTTTCTTTCAGCACGTTATGTTCGGGCATGCTTCGCTCCTTGAAACAGTAGACGATATCTCATAGTTGCTATTGTAGCGCAAGCGCTAGCACGCCGCGCGCCGGCCAACAAGCACCCGGGGACGGCCCGCGAGGTCGGCCACCACGCGTACGTGATCAAAACCCGCAGCGGTGGCGAGGGCAGCCGCGTCGTCAAGGCAGGTTTCGTGCAGCTCGAACGCGAAGGCGCCGCCCGGCTTGAGCGCGCGGGCACAAAACGGCAGAAGGCGGCGGAAGATAGCAAGGCCGTCGGCACCGCCGTCGAGGGCGAGCGCCGGCTCGAAGTCGGCCACTTCGCGCGGCACGTCGGCGAGCACCGCCGTGGGAACATAGGGCGGGTTCGACACAATGAGGTCGAAGGTTCCCAGCAGCGCGGCATCAATGCCTTCGCCCAGGTCACACGCCAACACGTCGATACGCTCTTCCAGTCCGAGCGCGGTCGCGTTTTCGCGCGCAAGCGCCACCGCCTCGGGCGCGAGATCGGTGGCCACCACGCGTGCAAGCGGGTGTTCGTAGGCAATGGAACAAGCAATGCAGCCGGAACCCGTGCAGATATCGGCCACCAGCAGGGGGTCGGGCTCAGGCACGGAACCAGGGGCAGCAGCGGAGGCATCCGCCTCGGCGACCTCTTCCGCCCCCTCATGTTCAGGCGCTTCCTCAGAAGCTAACGCCTCCACTTCCTCGTCGCGCGCCCGCGGACGCGGAGCGGCGGGCAGCAGCGCCAGCGCCTCGCTTACCAGCACCTCAGTCTCAGGGCGCGGGATAAGCACGCCCGGGCGCACCTTCACGGTGATATGACGAAAACCCGTCTCCCCTGTGATGTATTGCAGCGGCTCCCCCTTGCCGCGCCGCGTCACAAAACCGCGCAGCACGTCGCGCTCTTCGAGCGACAGGGGTTGATCGAAGTTCGCATACAGCTCAATGCGCGAAAGCCCGCACGCCTCGGACAGCAACCACTGCGCCGAAAGCCGCGGACTCTCGTCCCCCTTGCGCTCAAGATACCCCACCGTCCACTCCAGGGCAGCCCGAATAGTCCAGATGTCAGTTTCAGCCACAGTAAAAAACCTCACAGGTTGGCGTAGTAAATCGCCGAAACCTACACCGCCGCCTCAAGTTTTGCGGCGCGGTCGGCGGCTTGCAGGGCGGTTACTACGTCGCTGAGGCCGTCGCCCAACAGGACGCCGTTGTAGGTGCCGTTGTAGCCGATGCGGTGGTCGGTCACGCGGTCTTGCGGGCCGTTGTAGGTGCGAATCTTCTCCGAGCGGTCGCCCGAGCCGATCTGCGCCAGGCGCTTGGCACCTTCGGCAGCCTGCTGCTCGGCGAGCATCTTCTCGTACAGGCGCGCGCGCAACACGGCCATAGCAGCAATCTTGTTCTGCAGCTGCGACTTCTGATCCTGCGACTGAACCACCAGGCCAGAGGGCAGGTGCGTGATGCGCACGGCCGAGTCGGTGGTGTTCACGCACTGACCACCCGGGCCGCCAGCGCGATACACGTCAATGCGCAGGTCGTTCTCGTTGATTTCCACTTCCACCTCGTCGGCCTCGGGCAGCACCGCCACCGTGGCAGTGGAGGTGTGTATGCGGCCCTGGCTCTCGGTCTTGGGAACACGCTGCACGCGGTGCACGCCGCTCTCAAACTTCATGACCGAGTACACGTGGTCGCCCTTCACCTTGAACTGGATTTCCTTGAAGCCGCCCGCTTCGGAGGCCGACACGTCCATGGTCTCAGTCTTCCAGCCCTGCGACGCGGCGAAACGCTCGTACATTTTATAGAGGTCGCCCGCAAAGATGGCCGCCTCGTCGCCGCCGGCTGCCGCGCGGATTTCCACGATAATGTCCTTGTCATCGGCCGGGTCGGCCGGGATCAGCATGAACTTGATGTCCTCTTCAAGCGCGGGAAGCTTCGCCTCAATCTCGGCGATTTCCTCCTGAGCGAACTCCTTCATATCGGGGTCCGAAAGCATCTCCTTAGCCGCGGCCAAGTCGTCGGCCGCCTGCACATATTCCTGCGCCCGCTTCGCAAGCGAACCTTGGCTCGCGTACTCTTTGGCCAGGCGGTTGTATTCTTTTTGGTCGGCCAGCACGGCCGGGTCGCCCATCCGAGCCTGAAGGTCCTCGTAGGCCTGGATGATTTTCTCAAGCTTCTCTCGCATGTCCGTTTCCTGCATGGGAGTATCCTCCGTGACAATTCTCGCGCGCAATTAGGGTAACTGGTTCATGATATCAGAGAGCGCCCCCCAGCGCAGCCCCTTCGCGCGAAGCACGAAATTCGCCCACCGCAGCGGGGGTGTTGCGAAAGCCAGCAGGCGCGCCCCCAAATAGAAGGCGCGCCTGCGAAAGCACGGCTAGCATGCACCCCTGCCGCAGTTAAAATGGTGAACTTACGAAGCGTTGGCAGCAACTACCTCGTAAGAGAGACTCGCGAGAGAAACCTGACTATCAGGGAAGTAGTTCAACTGAGTACTACTTGGAAGAAAAAGGCTAAAAGCCACTGCGAATTTGGTCGGCGTACTCGTGCTCCCAGCAGCAATAGTCCAACCTCCCTGGGAAATGACCTCCCCCGTTGAGGTGAGCGGAACTTTTACCTCATTTCCAAGGTTCTTTGAAGGAGTGAGCACAATGCGAAGATCAGCAGGAATAACTCCGTTTGCGAACAGAGAAGGTGCCTTTGCATCTTGCACGCTTGCTATCGTCGTTACTTTAAGATCCTCAACCGTAGAGGAAGAGAACTCAAGATTTTGCCCCGTAACCTTACCCGAGGCATCCACTTGAACAAGAGCATTGCTTGGGAACGTACAGTTTATCTGCAAAGTCCAGCGAGCCTTAAGCGTAACGTTTTCAGCATCCTTATCCCAATTAGCTTTGCTCTTTCCTTCCTCGTCGTAGTACTGTTTGCCCTTGTTATCGAAATAACCGGCGAAGGTGTAGCCATCCTTATTTGGAACCGCCACCTGCTGCATGGCGGAATCGTACGTAGCAGTGGTTGAAAAGTCGCCGTCCTTGCCACCATCTCGGTCGAGCGTAACCCGATAGCTTTTGGCAGTCCATTGAGCGGTGTAATTCCTTTTACCGGTAGAGCCCTTAGTTACCGTGACGCTTTTCTGAACTCCTGAAAGATCAGTGCCCGACCATCCGTCGAACGTGTAGCCGGTTTTCTTGGGCTCCGACAAGGTGAAGTCATCTGTTTCAATAGTGTACGTTTCGGGATTGCTACCAGTGGCAGTACCTCCCGCAAGATCATAAGAGATGTCGTAAGAATCAGGAATCCAATGAGCAGACAATGAGAAAAACGATGTGACAGGCAAAGAAAAATCCCATTTCACACCATCTTTACCATCGACATACCAACCGTCAAAGGTATAGCCAATTCGCTCCGGGTCGCGAGAAGGCTTAGATAGCTGGGCTCCATAGTAAGTTGGAACCACTTCAATAAAATCGCCATTACAAGGATCAAAGCTAATGTGGTACATGTCAGCAGACCAATGCGCATAAAGAGGGGCAGCGGTAGTTTTATCCCAGACACGAACCCCCTCGCCGTTGGAATCGTAATATTTAATGCCATACATAGACTTATTGTCATAGTATCCTTGGAAGGTATGCCCTTCTCGCGTCGGCGGTTCAACCTTTGGCAAGGGCAAATTGTAGGTAACGTTTACGGTTGAAGTAATATCCGTGCCATCGTTTCTATCCAGCGTAATAAGATAATTTGTTTTGATAGGATTTTCGGAGTCAGTTACACGAATACCGAGTTTTGTCTTACCCGTATCAGGTCCGCCTTGGGTGCCACTTGAATCAATAACCACAATGCCGAGGGTGGTGCCTTCGGCGCTCGCAGCACTAGCTTTTGCAGTGGGCACTACTGCCACCAAACATACTGAGAGAACAAGCAAGAACACGAGCGCAAGTACTGTTTGCCGCGCGCTTACCTTTACTATATATCTCGTGCTCGGCATAGCTGGCACGTTCCTTTCTTCCAATCCCACAACCGACGTAAGGCCGCGGAAACACATACTGATGTACAAGGCGTGGAAGGCGGCAAATCGTACAAGTCCTTTATTACTCGCTTAGTTTTGCCGCAAAGAACCTGCCGGATATGTCGCCCCGGCAGGTTCAAATACCAGATCAGAGGCAGAAACAAGGACACACGCCATAAGAAGTAGAAGCGCCCTTACCACCACTAGGACCGCCAAACGAATTTACGCAGAGAAAGCGTGTAGAGAAGCCTGGATACACAGAACGCTCCCACCAAATAACGCCTGCCGATGGGGTTATTGCAACATTCTTTTGACTCTGCTTTTTGAGGCGATCGTCCCCATCCCAGTCATCAACGACTCCCAAAGTCGTGTAATACTCATAACGCGGCCCTTCCTGAAAAAGCCACGAATAGCCTCCCCAGTCTTTATACACCGTTCCTGAATACTCATAATGCGTTGCAAGAAAGAGTTTGTCGTCAGAGATGGCAACATCGCCCGCACCCCCAGCCGAACTCCTGCTGAATTTCTTTTTAACCTTTACAATATTGTCTTGCAGGTCGATTGGAACTTGTCTCCAGATGGCATTATCATCGGAGCCATAGGCAATGTTTTCATCAATACCTGGATTCATCCTTGCACGAAGTTCACTCGCACCCCAGCCACCAGCATTAGTGGGGTTTTCTCCATCTAATTCACTATTCATCGCATAGGATTCATTAAGGAGATTCTTGAATTGGAAGGTAAGGCCCGCTACAGTACGACCGCCGATCGGCTCAGAAAGCTCATCATGATTGATGCCGATAACACGAACGTCGTAAGTGGAATCATCCCAAACAGTCTGGCAAACATAGGAATTATCATTGTTGATGTATCCCATATACTGGTTCCAATAGGGAGAGGCGCTCTGATTTTCTGCTAGGTCGTTGGCGTGTTCTTTGACTTGTGCAAGGGTATAGATAGTGCCCGTGTTGTTGTCTTTCAGATAGAAAGACTCGGTGTAGCGCTCGAAGGTACATATCACTGAGGCCAGCGGACGCGTCGTGGTGCCATTGTCGGCGGCGCCAGGATTCACCGTGGCGTCTTCGAGATTCAAGCGAAAACAGTAAGAGGCTGAAGTGCCAGACGGAATCAAAAAGGCATCTTTGTTAGTGGGAGACAACGTACTTATATTAGCTCCATAGCCGAAATCTAAAGCCTCACCCGGAGCACCTTGCGGATAAAGACTAAAGAGCTTTTGCTTGTCGAGACTTTCAGCACCATCGTTCGCAAGAAGGTAGGTACTTGCTGCGAGGTGACCGCAGTCAACCTGAGCGAGCCTCACGGGAGCTTCTGAGTTATTTTTGAACAAGGCGGTTGATTCAATAGAAGTTGGATTTTTCACTACGTCATAAGGGGCATCTTGGCCGAAGGTGACAGCAAAAGGAGCGACAACGCTGATCTGCGTTGCACCCGCATCGGAAAGATAAACAGAAGGTAGAGGCACCTCTGAATTGAGAAGAGCAATGTCGGGTTCACCCTCAGGATTCGGGGACACATCAACCGTGCGGCTTGCGCGCGTGAGTTCAACATTATCAAGAGTAAGGACAGTCGTAACATCGGTGGTGCCTTTTTTCTTAGCACTCACACGACCGGCATCTACTGACAAGGGTGCGGCAGCGTAGGAATAGGAGGCCTTTACAGGGTTGGGAGCTTGAAGGTTGCCGCCTTCGAGCAAGTCAGCTTCTTGGCCGGCTTCGATGGTAAGAGGCTCTTCTGAAAGCGCAATGCCGTAGGGCAGAAGGTGGTTGTTCTCGGAAGGGAGACCTGGGTTCCATGAATTTTCAGAACCGGTGGGAACATACATCGAAACATTCGAGCACCCTGTAAAGACATCGTTTGCAACTTCGGGGATGCCGAAAGCTACTATGCGCTCAAGGGATTCACAGAAGGCAAAACAACGAGCGCCTATAGATTCAATGCAGGTGGGAAGCCAAATGTCCCTGAGAGAGGTAGCTTCAAAAGCGCGCTCCCCGATGCTACGCAAGGAGTTGGGAAACTCGATGGTAGCGAGGTTGGCACAACCAGCAAAGGCTGCAGTGCTGATGGAGGTGATGGTTGTGGGAAGTTTAACGCTGGTGAGCGAGCCGCGGTTAGCAAAGGCGTTTTCAGCAATGGTACTTACGCCATAAGGTACGCCGTTAACCTCAGCAAATGCCGGAATATCGAGGTCGGCCGATGGATCTTCTTTGCCTTGCCAGGAGACGGAAAGGGTGAAGTCTTCAAGCAGGGTAAAAGCAAACCCACTGGTAGCATCAGGATTCGCTGTAAGGTCAGGCTGCACCGTTGCGCCAGGTTTGGCTGGCTCAGCGAAGTTCTGAAAGCCAGCTTGTTCCCAGACAGCCTTGCGGATGTCATAGTCCCGTCCTGCGGGAATTGCTACAACTGCTTTCGCTTTAACTTCGTCAACAAAGGCGCTTGGGTCAATGTCATGTACGGTACCGAGAGCAGTAATTGATGCAAGGTTTTTGATCCCAGCCAGAGCACCAGCAGCAATTGTTTCCACTTCTGCCGGAATTGCTACCGAAGTTCCCCTACCTGCAGGAACAGCAACCAGCATTTTCATATCTTTCGAAAACAGCATCCCATTGTATGACGAGAATGCGGCGCCGCCCTCCCCAACTTCGACGGCGAGGAGCCCGGGGCATCGGGAAATGCCCAAGGCAGGGACAGAGTTCGTCTCATCGGGGATATGGGCGGCGCCCTCCTTGCCCTCGGGAACGAGCAGGAGCTTCGAATAGTCTTTGGTGAATACCATGTCATCAAACGACGAAAAGCCCTCATTGCGGGGGCTTATCTGGACATGCTTGAGCGACGGGCAACCTTTAAGGGCCTCGTCGTCAATAGCTTTGATTGTTTCAGGAAGAGAAAGAGATTCTACAGAAGAGTCAGTGAAAGCCCCCCCCCCCCCCCCGCGAGGTTTTTGAGGGCCGTGACAGTGTAGACGTCAGAGCCGCTTACCACCTGGGTAGGGACGGAGATGTTTTTGAGATCAGTGGCATGGATGCCAACAAGAGAAACTGTGGTGCCATCTTCGTTAACTTCGAAAACAAGGCCTTCGGACACAAAGGTGCCAAGGGTTGCTTTAGGGGTTCCTTGAACGAGAGGGAGTGATCCTGTGGTTTGAGACTCGAGAAGGGCGACCGTAGTCGCAAGAGATTCAGAATTTGTGGGCCCATTTGAGCCCGAGGTGTCTCCTTGGGCGGCTAAAGGCTCAGAAAGCCCCCCCCCCCCGGAGATTTTCGGATTCTGCGGTACCTGCGAAGGCAGGTAGTGGACTGGCTGCCAGGGCGAGCGTAAGCGTAGCTACGCAAGCTGCCCTGCCATACCGTGAAATTCGGTTTCGCATGGTTATCCCTTGTCCTTTGTACATTGTCCCTTTACACCGCGCGACATCGTTTCCCGGTCCGTCGCTTGCATGCGGTATATATCCGGCATAGTAGCACGCGATTTGGGAAAGGGAAGAGCGGCCAATCTTACTCACCACTGGCAGAACCAAGCCCGCAATCCCCCATTCCCGCAGGTAGATCATATCCCCCACCCCGTGACTTAAGACATTTCCAAAACGTGCGAGCCTCCACACTTTCTCCACAAACAGTGACGCGCCTGCGCGCTCTCTAGTACACCAAAAGTGTTCCTCATCCCCCCGCTTTACGCCGCGGGCCGATTAACCAGAAAGCCTACTCGTATTGCTCGCACCGCAATGAACGCCCAAGAAATTGGCAGAGATCGCCGTTTAAGTACGGATTTTGTGCCCCTAGAAATCGCGACCTTTTCGCTATCATTAAAGAAACGCCTGTTCGCTATTTTGCTTGCCTAATATTGGGATTTCAAATCCGTACACAAACGCGATTTTGTGCCAAATTCGCGGGAAGTTCGTGCAACGTGAGGCGGGTTAACTTATTTTGCCGGGCATTGTTGAACAAGAAAGCGCCCTCGTCATAGTGATTGAGGGCGCTTTTGATGTAGTTGGTCGCGCGTCGGCGCGTCACACTTTTTGTGAACTAAATGGCCAAATACTCTGCGGCTTCCTCGGCACACAACGCGCCGTCGGCTACGGCGGTTACTACTTGGCGGAGAGCCTTGGTGCGGACGTCACCGGCTACGTAGACGCCGGGGACATCGGTGGCGCCGGTCTCGTCAGCCACCACGTAACCGGTTTCATCCAGCGTCAACGCGCCTTCCAGAAACTCGGTGTTCGGCTCGGTGCCTACGGCCACAAACACGCCATCAACCGGGATGTCGCGTTCCTCACCCGTCGTGAGCACTTCCACGCGCACACCGGCCAGTTTGCCCTCGTCAGCAACCAGTTTACGCGGCACGGCGTTCCACACGAACTCAAGGTTCGGCAGATCTTCCAGGCGCTTGTGGTAAATAGCGGTGGCGCGCAGTTTGTCGCGGCGGTGCACCAGATACACCTTCTTGCAGATGCGCGACAGATAGATGGCATCGCCCGCGGCCGTGTTACCGCCGCCCACCACCATGACCTCTTTGTCGCGGAAGAAGTTGCCGTCGCACGTGGCGCAGTACGACACGCCGCGGCCCTGCAGCTCGTCCTCAAGTTCCAGACCCAGCTTGCGCGGACGCGCGCCCGTGGCAATGATCACGCTCTTCGCGCGGTATTCATTAAAGGCGGTCTTGAGCACCTTGGGGTCCTGCGTGAAATCCACCCCCAGCACCTCTTCGCCAATGTGATTCACGCCGAAGCGGTCGGCCTGCTGCTTCATGGCGAAGGCCAGCTCAAAGCCGTTCGCGCCTTCGGGGAAGCCCGGGTAGTTTTCCATATGCTCGGTCTGCGCAAGCTGGCCACCCGGAGAGATGCGCTCGAACATTACCGCGTTCAGCCCGGCGCGCGCCGCGTACAGGCCCGCCGTCAGGCCCGCCGGGCCCGCGCCGATAACGGCAACATCGATCACTTCATCCGTGGCACCAGGTGCTTTGCAGGCTGGCGTCGTCTCATTCGTTGCGGTTTCCTCTGTCATGGGAAGCCTCCTGTCGAAAACCCGATTTCTTTGGAGTCAGTATAGAACACGTCGCCGAATCGCTACCAGAAAGCCGCTGGTCTGCGCCAAAATCGCAGTAATTGGTAAGCCGTGCGTCACACCTGCCCGCGGACGCCCCCGCGGTCGACCTGCGCGCAACGTGCGCGAAACGGTTCCGCGCGACCGGGACGCGGCCGCGGCAGGCGCACTACCATGGGGCGACCAGAGAAAGGATACGCTATGGACACGCAAACGACGGACACCACGGATGCACCCACTTGTGCGAGCACGGCACATGAGGGCACGACCCAGATGATCTACCTGGCCGGAGGCTGTTTTTGGGGGCTTGAGGCGTACCTCCGCCGCCTGCCGGGAGTGCGCTCAACCGTGGTGGGTTATGCGAACGGCTCCACCGAAAACCCCACGTACCGCGATGTGTGCAACTGGAACACGGGCCACGCCGAAACGGTGGCCGTCGCCTACGACCCGGCCATACTTCCTTTGGGCGTGCTGCTGGATGCGTTTTTCGAGGCCATCGACCCCACAACCGTGAACCGCCAAGGCAACGACGTGGGCACGCAGTACCGCACCGGCATCTACTGGCAGCACCCCGACGACGTGCCCACCATCGAGGCGGCCGTCGCCCGCCAGCAGGCGCGCCTCAGCAAACCCATCGTCACCGAGGTGGAGCCCCTCGACGGCTTCTACCCCGCTGAGGACTACCATCAAGATTACCTGGAGAAGAACCCGGGTGGCTACTGCCACATTGACATCTCGCGCGCCGACGCGTTTGCCCAGCGCGCAGGGCTGCACGACAGCGCCGCGTCGCAGAAGGAGGCCGCAGCCCGCTAATGGCTCGCTAGCAGCCCTCGCGCACAGGTACGGATTCGCACACAGCGGCAGGTTCCTCCGCTTCCGCTTCCCCATCAACCCGCTTAAGATGGCGGTAGCGCATCAGCGCTCCGGCCATGCAGGCCAGCACTATCTGCACAATGGTGACCGAGAACCAAATGCCATCCACGCCCGCCACGCGTGCGATGCCGAACACCACCAGCACCACCAGTATGGCTTCGCTGTACACGATGGCGTTCGACGCGCGCGCGTCGTCCACCGCGTAGAAGTACGACGTGGAAGCGTGCGTGAACCCGTAGAACACATACGCCGTGGAGAAGATGGGCAGTGCATACGCCACAATAGCTGCCGTTTCTGCTGATGAACCGTAGAGCAGCGGCACCTGATGGCGCAGCAGATACATGGTGAGTAGCCCCAGCGCACCCAGCGAAATGGTAATGAGGTAGTTCGTATTCCTGAACCGCCGCACGCCCTCGAAATCGCCCGCGCCGTAGTGCTTGGAGATGAGCGGCTGCGAGCCATCGCCCACGCCCTGAATGAGCATCTGGATGACGCATGCGGTATACGACACCACCGCGTAAGCCGCGAGCGCCGTCTCGCCGCCGTACGTCGACAGGTTCACGTTGATGGCCACCACCGTGGCCTCGGGCAACAGCGTCAGGCCAAACGGTGCCATGCCCAGCTTGAGCGAGTGCCCCACAATCTTGAAGTCCGGGCGCAAGTCGGCGCGCGCAATGCGGTTTTTCTTCATGAGGAAGAATATGATGACCGGCACCGATGCCGCCGCCTGCGCCACAGCTGTGGCCGCCGCTGCACCCGCCGTGCCCCAGCCGAGCACCATCACAAACACGTAGTCCAACAGCACGTTCATCAGGCCTGCGAACACCTGCACCGCCATGGCGAAGCCCACGCGCCCCTGGTTTCGAATGAGCGGCGTGCAGCCCGTCACAAAAATTTGGAACGGCACGCCCCACGCAATCACGCTGGTGTACGCCGTGGCCTGCGCAAGCGTGACACCCTGGCCGCCCAGCAAGCGGCAAATGGGCTCAGCCGCAAAGAGCAGAAGCGCCATCACCGGCAGTGCCGAGGCCAGCAGCATGACAAACGTCGTACCTACCGCGCGCCGCGACTTCGCGTGGTCTCCCGCGCCCTTCGCGATGGACGAAATTACGCCGCCGCCCATGCCGATGCCCGTGCCCACCGCCATAACAAACGCCACAAGGGGGAACGCCACGTTAATGCCGGCAACGCCCGCGTCTCCCACCGCGTGTCCCACGAACATCCCATCGACGATGCTGTACACGCTGGCAAGCGTGAACGTGAGCATCGTCGGCACGATGTAGCGCAGGTACTCCTTCAACATGCTTCTCTTAATCATGGTAGTATCTCCGCTGGTCTTTCACTCAATTTGCTTTCATTTTTGCCGCGTGTTACTGTAAACCTTGAAGTAGCTTTAAGGTAAAGGTGAGCCCGCAGGCCTCCTTCAAATCTTCAAACTAAAAGGGAGCACATCATGGACCCCACCTCCTACGATATTGGCGATGCCGCGCGGTACTTGGGCGTGGCGCCCTCCACGCTGCGCTACTGGGAGCGCGAGGGACTGGTGCGCGCCGGGCGCAACCGCACGAATGATTACCGGCGCTACACGCTACACGACCTCATTGATGCGGGTGAAATTGCCTTCTACCGCCGCCTGGGCGTGCCGGTGCGCGAACTGGCGCGCTACCGCACGCTGTCGGTGCGCGACTTGGACGAGGTGCTGGCACGCACATCTGACGAGGTGGAACGGCGCATTGCTGAGTTGCAGGCCGTCCGCGCGCGCCTCGCCCGCCAGCGCGACCTCGACGCCTGCGCCGAAGAGCTGGCGGCGGCTGGCATGCGGCCCGGCGCTCCCGCCATCGCGCGCATCGACGTGGCTGACTACCGCACACCCGACCTCTGGCCGCTTCTAGTGGAAGAGCCCTGGCGCTACGGCGTGGTGGTGGACGCAGCTACGCCCAACGTGGTGGTGGAGGGTGTCGTCGACACACCCCAGCCCGAAAATCAGGCGCTCTGGGTGCGTGGTAGCGAGCGAGAAAGCACCTGCCTGGAATGCCTGCTCACGGTTGACCCCGACGACCTCAACCACAGCAACGCCCCTGCCCTGTTCGCCGAAGCGGCCCGCCGCAGCATTGAGGGGCGACTCATTGTGGGAAGCTACCTCTTAACCGCCACGAGCACCACCGGTCGCTGGGACCACTACCGCGCCTGGGTGATCAGCTAAAACGCACCTAACGCACAAGCGCCGGCCGCATGTGCGACCGGCGCTGTGCCGTGCATTCAGTTTGATGTTGCTGTAGTGCCGCTGCGAAGCGCCTGCGCGCTCCCTGCGCTCCTTTACGCCAGCATTGCCAGGATGCTCTGCTTGGGCTGCACGCCCACGGCCTGCTTCTTCACCTGGCCGTTCTCAAACACCATCAGCGTGGGCACGCTCATGACACCGTAGCGCTGAGCGATGTCCGGGCTCTGGTCGATGTCCAGCTTGTACACGGACGCCTTACCAGCCATTTCGTTCGCCACCTCGTCAAGCGTGGGCGCCAGCATCTTGCAGGGACCGCACCACGTTGCAAAAAAGTCCACGAGCACCGGACCCTGCGCATCGAGCACCTTGGACTGAAAATCGGCGGAAGAAATAACCTCGCTCATGTGAAGCCTCCTTTTTCGGGCGGCCGCTTGCGCGGCCTCGTTCGCAACACCTGCGGTGCCGCTCTTGTCGCATCCAGTGGACGCGGCCATTTGGTCTGCGCCTATTGTAAACGGCTTTACCCAACTGTGCATCAAATTGTTACGGTTTAGCGCATGAATCTTGGGCGTGCTGACATTTTTACCCCGCGAACGGCACCGCGCGCGGCCATTCCTTCATGCTCGCTCCACAAGCAACGTGCGGCTTAGCGCTATACTGCTCTTGCATAAGCGAAAGGATTGGTTCCATGAGCGACGACATCAAAAACCCCACCCCCGAGTCCACGCACGAACCCGCGTGGCGCGGCTGTTCCACCCTTCCCGTCGACCTCGTGTTGGAAGGCGGCGCTATGCGCGGGCAGTTCACCGCCGGGGTGCTCGACTTCCTCATGGATCAGAAGGTGTTTTGCGAACGCGTGATTGGCGTGAGCGCCGGCGCGCTCTGCGGTTACAACTATGTGGCCGGTGAGCTGGGGCGCGCGTGCTACCTCAACGTGAAGTACTGCGACGACTGGCGCTATTTGTCCATGAAAAGTTTCGTGCGCACGGGCAACGCCTGCGGGCGCGACTTCAGCTTCAACGTGATTCCCAACAAGCTGGAGCCGTTCAACTACGCGGGTTTCGACACCTCGCCGATGCGCCTCGTGGCCGTGTCGAGCAACCTGGATACGGGCGAAGCCGACTACCACGAATTCACCGATTCGCTTGCCGACCTCCCCTACCTTATTGCGTCGTCATCCATGCCGCTCGTGAGCCAGATTGTGGAAGTGGACGGCAAACGCCTGTTGGATGGCGGCACCTGCGACAGCGTGCCGGTTCTCTATTCGCTGCTCACGGGGCCCAGAAAGCGCATTGTGGTGCTGACGCAAGCCGCCGATTACGTGAAGGGGCCGAACAAGCTGATGGCACTCCTTCGCCAGCGCTATGCCGACGCACCGCTCTACGTTGAGCGGCTACACAACCGCCATTACGACTACAACCGTCTCTACCGCGCGCTACCTCGCATGCATGACGAGGGGTGGCTGTTCTTGGTGCGTCCGCCCGAGCCGGTTACCGTTGCCAGTATGGAGCGCGACCCGGCAAAACTCATGGCGCTCTACGAACAGGGTTACGCGGAAGCGGGGCGTGTCTGGCCTGCACTTGAGCGCTACTTGACAGAGTAACGCCTGCACCCTTCAACCTTTTGTTCAGAGACTAGGCTTTGTCCGCCTGTGCGATGAGGGCTGTTGAGCAGCGTGCTATGATCGAGCATTACGGGCGCCGCACGACCGTGCGCAGTCGAACAGGCGCAGAGACGCGAAAGCGAAGGACAAGGCCTTTGAGCAAGTGCATCACCTGGCGGGCCAACGCGCTCATTTGTCTCATCATTATACTGGGCTTCGTTGTTACCTCCTTCATCAGCTATCACTCAAACCGCGAGGCCTTCGAGCAAGACGCCGAACGCGTGTCGCTGCTGACGTCGGAGGGTATCGCGCGCGCCATTGATGCCCAGTTCACGCAACCCATTGACGTGTCGCTTACCATGGCCAACGACAGCCTTCTCAAAGAAAGCCTGCGCGAGGAACTTCAGCGCGCCGACGACCCCGCGTTCGTTGAATCGCTGCGCACGTACTTGGATACCTACCGCGTCAAGTACGGCTTCGACTCGGTGTTTCTCACGTCGTCGGCCACGTCGCGCTACTACCACTTCAACGGCATTGATCGCACGCTTGAGCGCAACAACCCTGAAAACACGTGGTACTTCGATTTTCTGGAAGGCACGCAGGATTATGCGCTCAACATTGACAACGACGAAGCCATGAGCAACGAGATCACCGTATTCGTCAACTGCCGTATTGTCGATGAGGGCACAACCGTCGGCATTGTGGGCGTGGGCTTCAACATCGACGACTTGCGCACGCTCTTCTCCTCCTATGAAGAACAGACCGACACACACGCGTACTTGGTAGATGGCGAGGGCGCGGTGAAGGTGTCGACGGACGGTCGCGACGTTGAGCAGGCGAATCTGTTCACCGATACGGCATTCGCGGAGTTTCGCGATCAGGCGCTCGGCAACCGCGCAGAAGAGCAGAGCCTCTGGTATTCGGGGGCCGGCGGATCAGGTTACCTCGTGTCCCAATATGTGCCCTACCTCGATTGGTTCTTGGTAGTGGATCACGATACCTCGTCGCTGACCGCGCAAACAACCCAGCAGTTGTTGCTAGCCCTAGGAGTAATTGCCGTGGTCATTGTGCTGGTACTGGTTGCCACCACCAGTATTTTCCGCCGCTACAATGACCTCATTGTGAAGCAGACAACCGCCGCCGAGCAGGAGCACAAGTCCATCTTCCAGGAGGCGGCCGAGCAAATTTACGAGAACATTTACGAAGTGGACATCACTAACAACCGCGCGGCCAGCGAAGACACCGAGCAGTATTTCAAAAGCCTGGGTGTGCCGGGGAAGATGCCGTATGACCAGGCACTCATCATAATTGCGGAAAAGCAGATAAAGGAAGAGTTCCGGGAAAGCTATCTGCACACCTTTAGCTCCGCATCAGTAGAGCAGGCTTACGAGCGCGGCGAAGACACGCTGACGCTGGACTTTATGATTGCCGAAAACGACGCGTCGTATGTGTGGATGCGCATCACTGCCCACTTGTTCATCTGGAGCGATGATGGGTCGTTGCGCATGCTGGTGTACCGCCAGAATATCGACGAAGAGAAGCGGCGCGAACAGGCACTCATCGAGCAGATGCAGCGCGACTCGCTGACCGGCCTCTATAACAAAGCAGCCACGCAGGAGCATATTCGCGCGATGCTGGCCGATAAGCCGGATGGGAGCTACGCGTTCTTCATCCTGGATATCGACGACTTTAAATCGGTGAATGATAAGCTGGGCCACAGTGCAGGCGATAAAGTGCTTGAAGAGTTTGCGCTGATCGTGGGCGGACACTTCCGCCGCGAAGACGTGGTCGGGCGCATTGGTGGGGATGAGTTTGTGGCGTTCTCGCCCGTGTCGGACGCCGCGTGCGCCAAGCGGAAGGCGGCGGAATTGGTGGCAGCGTTGCAGTGCGCTATCGAGACGGACGCGGGGGTATGCCAGGTGTCGTCGAGCGTGGGTGTGGCGCTGGCACCAGCGGCGGGAAGCGACTTCGAGACGCTGTATCGGCGCGCCGATAGGGAGCTCTACCGGGCGAAGGAGTTGGGGAAGAAACGCTACGCGATTGATGCGGGGTAAGACGTGCTCGGGTGCATGCACCCCCTGCGCAAGCGGGGCTGGCGCAGGGGGTGCCAGCCCTTCACGCTGTTAGGCCTGCGCCAGCGTGACGGCGGTGCCGGAGGCGGTCACCATAATCATGTTGCCGCCCTGGCCAAGCACCTCGTAGTCCATGTCCACGCCAATGACCGCATGCGCACCCATTTCAGCCGCGCGCTGTTCAAGCTCCTGCAGCGCATCGGCGCGCGCCTGCAAAAGTTCTTGTTCATACCCTTCGCTACGTCCGCCCACAATATTGCGAATGCCCGCTCCGAAGTCGCGCAGAATGTTAATACCGGTAATAACTTCACCAAATACAATGCCGTAATACCCGGTGACACGATATCCCTCAACCGTGGGCGTGGTGGTAATAATCATGAACCTACTCCTTCGTTTCGAAAAGTGGATAGCACTCAGCATACCACGACCGCACAAAACACGTACCCTTCCTTTAACGTTGACAGCCCGGCTAAAGGTGTAGAATGATTCCACTCACCTGCGCTAACACTTGCACGAAAGGTTTTGTATGACGGTTGATCTCGTTTCACTTGCCATCATCGCACTGGTTGCGGCGGCAAGCCCCATCGTTGCGAAACTCATACCGAACAAGCTTGTTCCTGAAACGGTGTTCCTCCTTATTGCAGGTGCGGCGCTGGGGCCGCATATGATAGGCGCAGTGGAGCTGACGGATTCGGTGGGATTACTGTCCGATTTAGGGTTGGCCTTCCTCTTTCTGCTGGCGGGTTACGAAATAAACCCCAAGAGCCTCACGGGTTCCCAGGGCAAACGCGGTTTTGCCACATGGGTAGTATCAATTGCACTTGCGTTTGCCGTGGTAATTGCGGCTGGACTGATGAAAACCAATGAGCTGGAAGCTGTAGCCGTGGCCATTGCTCTTACCACTACCGCACTCGGTACGCTCATGCCTATTTTGAAGGAGCGCGAACTCACCGGCACGCGCGTGGGCGAATCCATTCTAGCCTACGGAACCTGGGGCGAATTGTGCCCGGTGTTGGCCATGGCCTTGCTGCTTTCAGCACGCGCTGAATGGCAGACTATGCTCATTTTAGTGGCATTCGTCATCATTGCTATCACCGCTGCCGTAATACCCGCGAAAGCCAAGAAAGCAGGTCACCGGCTGTTTCGCTTCCTTTCGGAGAACGCCGACGGCACGTCGCAAACCATGATGCGCGTGGTGGTGTTGCTGCTGGTAGGCCTGGTGGCCGTGGCGGCTGTGTTCGACCTCGACATTGTGCTTGGCGCGTTTGCGGCGGGTTTTGTGCTGCGCTACCTCATTCCCGAGGGCGATCACGGGCTGGAGCACAAACTTGATGGTGTGGCCTACGGGTTTCTCATTCCCCTCTTTTTTGTGGTATCCGGCGCGAAAATTGACCTCATGGCGGTGTTTGCGCAGCCGGTAATGCTGGTGGGGTTCATCGTGCTCTTGCTGCTGGTGCGCACCGTGCCCATCTTCGTATCGCTGAGCACGCACGCCGAAACGCGCGACATTTCCACGCATAATCGCCTGACCATCGCGCTGTACTGCACAACAGCGCTGCCTATTATTGTGGCCGTGACCTCCGTCGCCGTGAGCGCAGGTGCCATGCCGCAGGAGACGGCAAGCGTACTGGTGGCGGCGGGAGCCATCACTGTGTTTCTCATGCCGCTGTTGGGTATGCTCACCTACCGCGTGGCCGACGCGAAACCCATTGAGGCCGTGCGCGAGATTGCCCACAACCCGCGCGATATCGGCAGCATTCTGCGTGAGCACTGGGAGTTGGAACGCATGCTTGCACGCCAGGAAGCACTGGAACGCCTGGCGGCACGGCGTGAAGGACGCGACGTAGAGGATATGCCCTGGCAGGACCGCGCCGCGCTGCTACAGCGTCGCAGTGCGCGCAAACGCGCCATTGACGAGGCGCTTGACTACGCCTCGCAGGAATTGTCCCGCCGTGCCTTGGCCACCGACGCCGACCCCGATGGAGACGGCCCGCGCCTATCCACCAGCCAGTCACGCCGTGAAGAGCACCGCCGCCGCGTTGCCGAGCGCGTCGTACGCGAGTACCGCCGCCGCATGAGCGAGATTGGCCACGCCGCCGAGCGCATGGGCCTCGGCGAGGACGAGATTGAACTCATGCTCGACGAAATGAAAAGCAAGCGCAAGTACCCCTAAATGCTGTTTTGATAGACACCTTTCCCTTCAACAACAAACGACCCCGAACATATGCCGGAGTCGTTTGTTTGAGCGAACAGTTTGCTACAGAGCAGCCTCGCGAATCTTTTCGAGCAGCTGCTCCACGGGCCAGGAGCCGAGATCGCCCTCGTGACGTTCACGGACGCTCACCTGGCCGTTCTCGATTTCTTTGTCGCCGAGCACCGCCATGTAGGGAATCTTTTGGCTCTGCGCCTTGGCAATCTTTACGCGCATGGGCTCGTTCTGATCGTACACCTCCACGCGACCACCGGCGGCCTTCACCTGCGCGGCGAGCGCGGCAGCCGCCTCGTTGTGGCGGTCGGCCAGCGGCAGCACGGCCACCTGCACGGGAGCCAACCACAGCGGCAGTGCACCCGCATAGTGCTCAATGAGGATGCCAAGGAAACGCTCGATGGAACCAAAGATAGCGCGGTGGAGCATCCAGGGGCGCTCTTCGGTGTTGTCCTCGGTGCGGTAGGTCAGCTCGAAGCGCTCGGGCATGTTGAAGTCAACCTGTACAGTGGAGCACTGCCAGGTGCGCCCGATGGCGTCCTTCACCTTGATGTCAATCTTCGGACCGTAGAACGCGCCGTCGCCCTCGTTGATCTCGTATTCCAGCCCGTGGCGCGCGCACGCCTCCTTGAGCGAGTTCGTAGCATGATCCCACATATCATCGGTGCCGATGGACTTCTCCGGGCGGGTGGAAATCTCGGCGGTGTACTCGAAGCCGAAGGTGGTCATGATGTGATCCACAAGGTCAAGGATGGCCACAACCTCGTCCACCACCTGGTCACGCGTGCAGAACACGTGCGCGTCGTCCTGAGTGAAACCACGAGCGCGCAGAAGGCCGTGCACTACACCGCTCATCTCATGGCGATACACGGTGCCGAACTCGAAGTAGCGCAAGGGCAGGTCGCGGTAGGAATGCAGCTCATTTTTGTACAGCATCACGTGGCCCGGGCAGTTCATGGGCTTCACGCCGTACTCACTCATGCGCGGATTCTCGTCGTCTCCCTCGTTAATCTCGAAGAAGTACATGTTCTCCTTGTAGAAGCCGTAGTGGCCCGAGGTCTTCCACACATCTGCATTGTAGATGTGTGGGGTGATGACCTCTTCGTAGCCGCGCTCGTAGAGGTCGCGGCGCAACCACTCCTGCATGGTGCGGATGACACGCGCACCCTTGGGAAGGTAGAGCGGCAAGCCCACGCCCGCCATGGGGTCCATCATGTAGATACCCAATTCACGGCCGAGCTTACGATGGTCGCGCTTCTCAGCCTCTTCCAGGTTGTGCAAATACTCGTCCAGCTCCTTCTGCTTGAAGAACGCAGTGCCGTAGATGCGCTGCAGCATCTCGCGGTCGGAGTCGCCCTTCCAGTACGCGCCGGCTACCTTCATGAGCTTGAACGCGCCAATCTTGCCCGCGGAAGGCATATGCGGGCCCGAGCACAAGTCGACGAAATCACCGTGGCGGCGGATGATGATGTCCTCGTCGGCCGGCAGCTCGCGGATATGTTCCAGCTTGAAGCGCTGGTCGGCGAAGATAGCTTCCGCCTCGTCGCGCGAAACCACCTCGCGCACAAACGGCTCATCTTTGGCAATGATCTCGGCCATCTTGGCCTCAATGGCCTCAAAGTCCTCCGGAGTGATGGAGCGCGACAGCTCGAAGTCGTAGAAGAAGCCGTCTTCGGTCTGAGGCCCAAACGCAATCTGCGCACCAGGGAACAACAGCTGTACGGCCTCAGCCATGACATGGGCGGTGGAGTGGCGCATGATGCCAAGCGCCTCGGGGCTCTTCGCGGTGATGATCTCAACTGTGGCGCCATCGGTCACGGGAGTGTCCAGATCGGCGAACGCGCCGTCAATCTTGCCACCGAGCGCGGCCTTCGCCAGGCCGGCGCCGATGGAGGCGGCCACGTCGGCAACGGTGGCGCCCTCGGCGAGTTCCTTCTTTGAGCCGTCGGGAAGTACGATATTCATGTTAGTTCCTTTCTCTGTGCCGGGCGCGCACAAAGCGCCTGCACGATCGGTTCGGTCGCGTCTTGAGTGCGCGACCGTTTCAGTATGCCACGAGAGAGCCGAAAGGCCCGCTCGCACACCATTTCAACAAACGCCGCAGCGAGCGCAGCAAAAAGCCGCCCCGAAAACGAGGCGGCTCAGAACAACAAAGCTTTAGTGCGCGGGGCGCTCACCTTGCGGGGCGCGCTGCCGTGCTTGCCTCTGCTGCTGGGAAGCCGCCTGCTGCGGCTGCTGCGTTCGTGAACGGCGACGCGCCGGGCTGCCGCCAACCGGCGTTGCGCAGTACGGACACACGGTCCACGACGGGTCGAGCGCATGGTTGCAGTTCGTGCAGAGGTTCTTCAAGCGCTGATGGCAATTCGGGCACAGCACGTAGTCGGACTCCACGGGATACCCGCAGTTCGCGCATTCGCCATACTTCATGAGTTCCCGTTGCTTGAGCGCAATTTCCAGCTCCTGCTCGTCGCGGTCAATCTGCAACAGCGGCGGACGCAGCAGGCAGTACGCAATAATGCCCAACAAGGGAATGAGTGCGACAACCGCCCACACATACCAATAGGAGCCGCGCAGATAGGCGTCGCGAACAACCCACACAATGGACAGCACATACAAAATGACGAGCAGCACCACAACCACGGTGAACGCGGCTTGCAGCTCGGGCGTCCACAGCTGGGACAGCAGTTCGTTCATGTCAACCTCGATTTCCTCCGTTCGCCCGCGCACGCGAGCGACAACCGGCATGCCACGCTTCCTCAGCGCCGACACGGTCAGTCATTATAGCAAAGTTGCCTGCGAATACGTCTCCGTTCAGGCAATTTCCGCAAGCCTCCACGCACGGATGAGCGGCGCAGAAAAACGGGGGCGCTCACCTGCCGTGCGCGCCCCCGTGGTGTATCCCTATCCCAGTTCAGCCAGTTGGGCTTCGACGCGGGAGAGTTTGTCGGCCAGCTCGGCGTGCTTAGCGCGGTCTTTTTCGACGATTTCGGGCGCGGCCTTAGCCAAGAAGCCGGGGTTGTTCAGCTTCTTTTCCAGCTTGCCCGCATCAGCGGCCAGCTTTGCCTGCTCTTTCTGCAGGCGGGCACGCTCGGCGTCGAAGTCTACCAGGCCGGACAGCACGATGTATACCTCCAGGCCAGAAGCCAGAGACACGCTTGACTCGGCCGGCTTTTCCACATCGGAGGCAATGGTGAGCGAAGAGGTGTTAACCATACCTTCAATAAGTCCGCGCTGCGCCTCCAGAAGCGCGACGTCGCTCTCCCCCACCTTCGCGACCACGGCAAGGCCCGTCTTCGGCGAGATGCCGTAGCGGGCGCGCGTCGAGCGAATGGCCGACACTGTTTCGGTCACGAGGTCGATGGCACGCTCGGCATCCGCATCCACGTACTGCGCAAGCGCCGCAGCGTCTGGCCACGCGGCCACAATAAGGTACGGCGCTTCGGTCTTGTCCACCGGCAGCTGCTGATAGATTTCCTCCGTCACGAACGGCATGATGGGATGCAGCAAGCGCAGCGCCTGGTCAAGCACAAATACGAGGTTGCGCTGGCACGCCGCACGATCTTCAGGCGAGCCCGCAAGGCGCGCCTTCGAAAATTCGATGTACCAGTCGCAGAACTCGTTCCAGAAGAACGAATACAATTCGCGCGTAATTTCGCCGAACTCAAAGTTCGCGAACGCCTCGTCGACGCGCGCCACCAAGCCCGCCAGCCGCGAGAAGATCCAGCGGTCAACCGGCGTCACCGGCTCAGGGGCACCCGGCTCGTAGTCGTCGAGGTTCATCATCACAAAGCGCGCGGCGTTGCGAATCTTGTTCGCGAAGTTGCGCGAACTCTCCAGCTTCGCCTCGTTGAACTTGAGGTCCTGCGCGCCTGTGACCTGCATCAAAAGGCCGAACCGCATGCCGTCAGCACCGTAGTCCTCCATGAGGCGCAGCGGGTCCACGCCGTTGCCGCGGCTCTTCGACATGGGCTTACCATCGGCCGCCATCACCGTCGGGTGAATGATGACGTGCTCAAACGGAATTTCACCCGTGCAGTACATCGATGCCATCACCATGCGCGCCACCCAAAGCCCCATGATGTCGCGCGCCGTGGATAGCACCTGCGTGGGATACGCCTGCTTCATCTGCGGCGCTTCCATGCCCTCTTCGGTCCAGCCAAGCGTGGCGAAGGGCCACAGCTGTGACGAGAACCACGTGTCAAGCACGTCCTCGTCCTGGCGCACCGGCGCGCCGCACACGGGGCACACCTCAATGTCCTCCACGCTGGCGTCTTCCCAGCCGCACGCGTCGCAATAGAACATAGGGATGCGATGTCCCCACCACAGCTGACGCGAGATGCACCAGTCTTTCAGGTTCGCCAACCAGTCGAGATACACCTGGCGCCAGCGCTCGGGATGGAACTGGATGGAGCCGTCCTCCACCACACGCGCGGCGTTTTCCTTGAGGCCGTCCACGGCCACGAACCACTGCTCACTCTCCCAGGGTTCCAACTTCGTATGGCAGCGATAGCACGTCATCACCGAGTGGTCGTGCTCTTCCACCTTCTCAAGCAGGCCCAACTCGTCGAACGCGGCCACCACGGCCTCGCGCGCCTCGTCGCGATCCATGCCCGAGAACTTCCCGTAGCCTTCCACTACGTGCGCCGTCTCGTCGAAGATGTTGATGCGCTCAAGGCCATTGCGCTCGCCCATCGCCCAGTCGTTCGGATCGTGCGCGGGCGTAGTCTTCACGCAGCCCGTGCCGAACTCCCTATCCACATGCCAGTCGGCGAAGATGGGAATCTCGCGATCTACCAGCGGCAATGTCACGGTCTTGCCCACCAGGTGCGCGAACCGCTCATCCTTCGGGTTCACCGCCACACCCGAGTCACCAAGCATGGTCTCGGGGCGCGTCGTAGCCACCACCAAATACTCAAGCCCGTCCACCGGCTCGGTCAAGGGGTAGCGCAGATACCACAGATGACCCTTTTCATCAACGTATTCTGCCTCGTCGTCCGAGATGGACGTCGTGCAGTGCGGGCACCAGTTCACAATGCGCTTACCCTTGTAGATGAGGTCGTCGTGGTACCAGTCCACGAACAGCTTCCGCACGGCCTTCACGTAGGCAGGCTCCAGCGTGAAGTGTTCCTCCGAGTAATCGCACGAGCAGCCCATGCCCTTGATCTGGTTCACAATGGTGGCGCCGTACTCTTTATACCAGTCGTAGCACGCCTCGATAAACGCCTCGCGCCCTATTTCCAAGCGCGAAATACCCTGGTCAGCCAGCTTCTTGTCCACCTTCGTCTGCGTGGAGATGCCCGCGTGGTCGGTGCCCAGCACCCAGCGCGCGGGACGGCCCTGCATGCGCGCGCGGCGAATGCACGTGTCCTGAATGGTGTCGTTCAGCGCGTGCCCCATGTGCAGCACGCCCGTGATGTTCGGCGGCGGAATGACGATGGTGTAGGGCTGGCCTTTACCTTCGCCCAGCTCGGGCGTGCGTTGGAAGTAGCCCGCGTTCATCCACGCGTCGAACAGCGGGCGCTCATGCGCCTGGAAATCGTAATCTACCTTTTTGCCGTTGGTTTCGTTCGTGTTCTCGGCCATGGCCTGCTCTTTCGTCCTCGCGTCTCTCGAACCGAAAAGCGGGCGCGACGCCTGCGCGCGCTACCCGCTTCCCCTCTTATGGCGCGCCTGCCGCGCACCCAATCTTACCTACGCAAACACCCCGTACTTAGGCGCTCTGCTTTTGAGCCTCAAGGGCGTCCTCAGGCTCTATCTCGGGTTTCGTCTCACCGGTGATGTCGCTTGCGCGCACGGTCACGCACGTGGCGCCCTCGTGCTCGGGCAAGTCATACATCACGTCCATTAGCACGCGTTCGCAGATGGAGCGCAACCCGCGCGCGCCCGTACCGTGCTCCACCGCTTCATGCGCAATGGCGGTAAGCGCCTCGGGCTCGAACACCAGCGTTGCATCCTCAAACTCAAACATCTTCGTGTACTGCTTCACCAGCGCGTTCTTTGGCTCGGTGAGAATGCGTACGAGATCTTCCTCCGACAATTCCTTGAGCGACGTCACCACAGGGATGCGGCCCACGAATTCGGGAATCATGCCGTACTTGTTCAAGTCTTCGGGCAGCACCTGGGCCAGAAGTTCGGCCTCGGCGTGCTTTTTGCTCTCGGGCATTTCAGCGTTAAAGCCAAGGCTGCTCTTACCCACGCGATCGGCCACGATATCAGCCAAGCCCACGAACGCGCCACCCAGAATGAACAGGATATTCGTGGTGTCAATATGCAGAAGCTCCTGCTGGGGGTGCTTGCGCCCGCCCTGAGGGGGAACGCTCGCCTCCGTGCCCTCAACAATCTTGAGCAGCGCCTGCTGCACACCTTCGCCCGACACGTCACGCGTAATGGACAGGTTTTCAGCCTTGCGCGCAATCTTGTCGATCTCGTCGATGTAGATGATGCCAATCTCGGCGCGCGGGATGTCGAAATCTGCCGCCGTCATAAGCTTGAGCAGGATGTTCTCCACGTCCTCGCCCACGTAGCCCGCCTCGGTGAGCGTGGTGGCGTCCGCAATGGCGAACGGCACCTTCAGCGTGCGGGCGAGCGTCTGCGCGAGAAGCGTCTTGCCCGAACCCGTGGGACCCAAAAGCATGATGTTGCTCTTGGCCAGCTCCACCTCGCCGTCGGATGCGTCCGCGCCCAAGCTGATGCGCTTGTAGTGGTTGTACACGGCCACGGACAGCGCGCGTTTGGCGGCTTCCTGACCCACCACGTGCTCGGAGAGTTCGGCGTACAGCTCGTGCGGCGTGGGCAAATCGGCCAACACGTCTTCGGGCGTGGGCTCATCGGGCGAGGCAAATATCACGTTGTCGGCCGCGCCATGCTTGGCGTGGCGGCCGGTGGGCTCGTCGGATTCAAAGCCAAACCCTCCCGCCATCTCAGGCGGGACGGAAAGGCCCAAATCGCGCATCATGGCATCCGCGCACACCGAAATGCACTCGTCGCAGATATAGATGCCGTTCGGCCCCGAGATCATCGCAGTCACCTCGTGCGGATGCTTGCCGCAGAAGGCACACGCAATGTCCTCGGGGTTCGCGAACTCCTCGTGTCTGTCGTTCGTCATGAAAGTTATTCGCTCTTCTTCTCTTCGGTGCTCGCAGCAGTGGTTGCGCGCGACGTGGTGATGCGGTCGACCAGGCCATACGCCAGGGCCTCTTCCGCGGTCATGTAGTTGTCGCGCTCGGTGTCGGCCTGGATGGTCTCCAGCGTCTGGCCCGTGTTGTCCGCGAGAATCTTGTTCAAGCGATTGCGGGTCTTCAGCATGAAGTCGGCCACGATGGCAATTTCGGTCTGCTGGCCCTGCGCGCCGCCGGAGGGCTGGTGGATAAGCACCATGGAGTTCGGCAGGCACAGGCGCTTGCCCTTGGCGCCGTTGCTCAGAAGCACGGCGGCCATGGACGCGCATTCGCCCAGGCAGATGGTGGACACGTCGCACTTGATGAAGTTCATGGTGTCCAAAATGGCAAGACCCGCCGTGACAGAACCACCCGGCGAGTTGATGTAGAGGGAGATGTCTTTCTCGGGATCGGCGCTCTCCAGGTGCAGCAGCTGTGCCACCACAGAGTTCGCCACGTTGTCGTCAATCTGCTCGCCCAAGAAGATGATGCGCTCGTTGAGCAGGCGAGAATAGATGTCGTAGCTGCGCTCACCGCGCGGGGACTGCTCGATAACGTAAGGGATCAGAGCCGCTTTCGTATCAAAACCCATAGTATGCCTCGCTTTCGCTTGCGGCCACCTTGGCCGCTCCTATCGTCATATGCCATAGTGAGGTACGTTTCGCTGCCGTGCAAGGCCAAGCTACCGTTTCGTTACCAGTGACAAGGCGCGCGGCGCTCCCGCAGGGGGAATGCAGCCGCGCGCCGTGCAAGCGACTATTCGGCGTCAGCGGCCTTGTCGGCCTCGTCCTTCTTGGCCTTCTTGGCAGCCGGCTTCTTGGCGGGCTTCTTCTCGGAAGCTTCCTCGCCAGCAGCCTCGTCCTTCTTAGTGGTCTTCTTTGCAGCCGTCTTCTTGGACGACTTCTTCTCTTCCTTGATTTCTTCCGCAGTGGCGGGCTGCATCTCGGTCACGACGGCCTTCTCCACCACGTCAAGAGCGGCCCTCGTGCGCAGGATGCCGCTGCGCACCATGTGCAGCTGGCCGTTCTTGCGCCACTCAGCCTGGAGTGCCTTCGGGTCCTCAACGCCGCTCTTCACGAATTCCTCGGCCACGTCTTCGTCGGTCACCGTCATGTCGAAGTGGCGGGCCCACGCATCCAGCGCCAGGTCCTGCTTCGCCATATCCTGTGCCTGCTGCTTCACGTCCTGCTTGAACTGGTCGGCCGTGATGCCCTGCTGGGCCAGGTAGGCGTCAAAGCTCACGCCCTGGCTCTGCAGTTGCTGGAAGAAGTCCTGCAGAAGGCTGGTCTCGGAATCCTCCAGCATGCCTTCAGGCACTTCGCCCTCCAAGCGCTCGGCCAGCGCCTGAAGCGCCTGGTTCTCCTTCATGCGGGGCAGAACGTCTTCCTTCTGCTGCACGATGGACTCGGCGATGCGCTTCTTCAGGTCGGCGACGTCCTCGAAACCAAGCGTGTCCTTGGCCCACTCGTCGGTGACCTCGGGCAGCACCTTGTTCTTGACAACCTTCACTTCAACTTCGAAGTTGATCTTTGCGGTCTTGCCCATCAGCGGCTGCGTGAGAATGGTCGGCTCAGCAGGCATGTCGATGGAGAATTCCTTCTTCTGGCCCTTCTTCATACCCACGATCTCGGCGTCGAAGGCGGGCGGCAGGATGCCGGCACCCAGGCCATAGAGGCGCGAGTCCGTGGTCATGGACTCAATTTCCTCGCCGGCGTCGTCGGTGGCCTTCATGGCGATGTCGAGGAAGCTGTCCTCCTTGACCTTCGTGGCCGCCGCGGCATCCTCGTAGTCATAATAATGTTCGCGCAGCGCCTCAATCTGCTGCTCGATTTCCGCGTCGGACGCGCCCTCCGGCGGAAGGCTGACCTCGACGGGCTCGTAGTTGGTCAGCTCGTACTCGGGCTTGACCTCCACCTCGAAGCTGTACTCGAAGGGCTTGCCGCCCTCAACCAGACCCATGTCTTCGGCGAACTTCGGCTTCGCCACGGGGAACAGGTTGTTGTCGTCGATAGCGAGAGGATAGGTTGCGTTCACCACGTCGTCGGTCACCGTAGCGGGAACCGCCTCAGCGCCGAGCGCGTTGTCGATGATTGGACGGGGAGCCTTGCCCGCACGGAACCCGGGGAAGTTGTACTTGTGCGCAAAGTCTTTGTAGGTCTTCTTGATGCGCGTATCGATATCCTTGGCATCGACGGTAACGGTCACTTTGACGCGGTTATCCTGCAATGCCTCAACTTTTGTTTCCACGTAACTATCCTCCATCATTTCCTGTCATCGCCTTGCGACGTCGTGCGGCGCGCTCGGCGGCTGCCCTGCGAAAGCGCGTTGGCGCCGGCTTCGCCTGATCTTCGCCGATGCACGCTCTGAGCACACCGAAACGGAATTATGGCACATATGGGACGGTTGAGGAAGCAGGTTCACGAAGAACCGACGAAAGACGCGGGAGGGCGTGGCGTATGTGAGGGTGCGGGAGGGGTTTATGTCGCATTATGCGCGTGCGACGGGCGCTGTGGCGGGCGTGCGACGGGTACGGTGAGGCGCGCGAAACCTTCGCCGAAACGTTGATTGAATCTGGGCGATTCTCCACAGCGCGCAGACGCACAAGCAGCTATCATGGAAACCGACAGAAAACCTTCCGCGCAAGACCCCTCTCACCCACCCGAAAGGCTTACGTGTGTCCCTCGTTTTGAACATACCGCAGGAGCGCGAACTTCGACGCCTCATCGACTACGAACGTGCGACGTGCAGCGTTGAGGGTGAGTTGGTGTATCGCTGCGCCTTCCCCTTCCGTCCCGACGATGAGTTGCAAACCGAACTCATCGAGCGCGGCGCGCTGGCGACGAAGACCGAGGGGCGACGTGGCACCATTGTAGTTATCACGTCCGAGGGGTATTCCTACTTCTTAGAGAAGGCGCGCGCCGAGCGCGAGCGTGTGCGCCGCGAGAAGCGCGATGCGCGGCTCATGGCGTTCGCCGCGGTGCTAGGCGCGGCATGCGTGGTGGTGGGATTTTTGCTGGGGAGGTTTGTGGCGTAGGTGCGTGCGGGCCGCGGGCACGGGCCCGGGACGTCGGACGCGGCGCGCCCTTCATCGTAGCAACAAAAAAGGCCAGACATGGTGTCTGACCTCCTAGAATTCAAATGGTGGACCGTCGGGGACTCGAACCCCGGACCTTGGGATTAAGAGTCCCCTGCTCTACCAACTAAGCTAACGGTCCAAGTGAAAACTATGTCAAAGTGCGCAAAGCGCTGGGCTATCTTAAAGCATGCAAGTTGTGATTGCAAGCCCTAATTTCAAAAAGCGCGCTGGGGTGGCTAATCGGACTCGAACCGACGACCTCCAGAGCCACAATCTGGCGTTCTAGCCAACTGAACTATAGCCACCAAGGCGCAAGGTGGAAGTATACGGATTTTGGGCGGCGAGTGCAAGAGGGATTATGGACAAATTGTATCAGCATCGCTGCAATCCGGCGCTGATCGGCCCTTCTAGAGTAGTATTGTCGTCAGAAATGCCGCGTTTCGCGCCGTTTTGGTCGCCTTTTCGGCGCCAGCGGGCAAGCCCGGCCACCCTATTAAGGCGCCAGGGGCGCCCACCCTCACAACCTTTGAGGAGCACAGGCACGTGGAAAAACAGTCTTCAGAAAAACGATTCGCCCTTTTAATAGATGCCGACAACGTCTCGGCCAAATACATCAAACCCATCACCGACGAACTGTCGAAGTACGGCACCGTCACCTATAAGCGCATTTACGGCGACTGGACGCTCACGCTGCACGCCAAATGGAAAGACGCGCTGCTGGAAAACTCCATCACGCCCATCCAGCAGTTCGGCTACACCCAGGGCAAAAACGCCACCGACTCGGCCATGATCATCGACGCCATGGACATCTTATATACGCGGTCGGTGGAGGGCTTCTGCATCGTATCGAGCGACAGCGACTTCACGCGCCTGGCCAGCCGCATCCGCGAAAGCGGCCTCACGGTCATTGGCATGGGCGAGAAGAAAACGCCCGTCCCCTTCCGCAAGGCGTGCGACATTTTCACCACGCTGGAGCTTTTGTTGCCGGGTAACGGCAAGAACGGACGCGGCAAGGGCAAGCCTGACCAGGGCGGACAGGCTGCAAATAGCCAGAGCAACACCGGCCCCTCTATTGAAGAGATTGAACAGGCCGTGGTGAACATCATCACTGACAACCAGAATAATGGTAAGTCAACTGGCCTTGGCGAGGTGGGCAGCCGCCTGCTGAAGCGTTACCCCGACTTCGACGTGCGCAGCTACGGCACGAATCAGCTGAAGAAGCTGCTGGATGAATTCGAGAGCGTCGTGGTGACGAAGGACGGCAGCTCTGTCACGGTGGAGCTGGCTGAGGAAAAGAGTACGGAGCGCGAACCGGAAGCTGCTGCGGGTGAAGCGGTCGCTGCTGCTGGCGAGAACCCTGCTAGTGAGCGCGAGAACGCCGCCGCGTCCGAGGCGGCGAACGAGCAGCCTCGTGAAAGTACGGGTACAGTTGGTGAGAAGCGGCTGCGACGCTCCACCCATATGAGCGCCAAGCGCGGCACTACAAGCACGTTGAAGCCCGCCGACAAAACCGATAAGCAGGAGGCCGAGACACCCGCAGCGCCTGAAACTCCGAAGACTGCGAAAGAAACCAGCGCGACAAAGGCGGCTCCTCAAGCTGAAAAGCCTGCCGAGGAAGTTCCTTCACCTGCGGCTGAGACTGGGGTTGCAAGCGATGCAAGCGAGCCCGTGGACTTCCGCCCCGGCCGCGCTACGCGCAAACGTGCAGCGGCGTCACGCGGCGGCACCACCAAGCACGAGGCGCGCGAAGCGAAGCCTCGCAAGACGTCCGACGAAGCACAGCGCGACACGGCGAGCGATACCCCCACTCCCAAGGCCGCGCCAAAGCGCCGCACCACAAAGGCGAACGCGGGCAAGGCGAAGCCCCAAGCAGCCCCAACGGCTCCCGCCGCTGTCGCCCCCGCCACCTCCACTGCCACGGGTGCCGAGGCGTTCATTCGCCAGACCGTGGCCGATGCGGGCGCCGAGGGTGCCGAGCTGGGTGCCCTTGGCAAGCGCGTGCGCGCCAAATTCCGCACGTTCAAGGTGCGCGATTTGGGTTACCCGCAGCTCCGCAGCTACGTGGCTGACCTGGATGGCATCACCGTCGAGCAGCGCGACGGCCGCTTCTACGCCCGCCTCGCGTAGGCGCAGCGCCACCTTCAAAGGCTTGTTGAACGGGAGGGGCCACTCCCCTGCCGTGGTATCCTGCCCCGCAAAGGACAATCCAAGGAGGATCTCATGAAGAAGCTGCTCGCCGTAGTGGTGGCCGTGGCGCTGGTGGCCGTGGGTGTGGTTGGTACGCTGGCGTTTCAGCGCGCGTTCGAGCCCAGTGTCAAGCTGAGTTCCACGTCCATCCAAGAACAACTGACGAATGCGAGCGAGCTGGCCACCGCAAAGCTGGAATACCGCGGGCTCGTGCGCTACGAAAATGGTGAAATAGACTTCATTAATAAGAAGGGCTTCACCATGGTGTATGACGCCGAAATACGCGCCGGCGTCGATTTGTCGCAAGCCTCCGTCGATGTAAACGGTCACACTATCACCGTACGCCTGCCCGCCGCCCAGCTTCTCGGTGTTGAGATTGACCCTGATTCGCTCGAGTTCTACGACTCCACATTCGCGCTATTCAACTGGGAAAACAAGCAGGACACCGCCGAGGCTCTGAAAGCCGCCCACTCCGACGCCGAGGGCAAAGTAAACCAAACCGACATGCTCACCCAAGCCGACGAACAGGCACGCACCCTGGTAGAGAACCTCCTTCGCCCCTTCACGCAGGGCGAGCGCGCCTACACGCTTTCAATCGTCGCTGCCTAATCGCGCACATTCTGCTATCATGTTCGCTGCGCTTTTTTTGAAGCGCACTCACAGCCGTGCGGGCGTGGCGGAATTGGCAGACGCGCCAGATTTAGGTTCTGGTACCCAAAAGGTGTGAAGGTTCAAGTCCTTTCGCCCGCACCATCAAAAACGGTACTTTTTAGTTTCTCTAATTAGGTGTAATAACCTAAAACCTTTTATCACCATCTAAGTCAACTGTTTCAGCTGTTAGTGCCGGAAGATAAACTGATAATGGTACTCAAAAAAGCTTCTGTCGAGCTCTTCTCTGTCGTAAAAAGGATGCCTATTGTGGTATTCGTTAGATGAGTCAATATGCTCTATTCGGCCACTTGAGGGATTTATCGCTATACAGCCGTAGTCGAATTCGACATGATGTGTTGGGCATAGGACCATTATATTGCTTCTCACATCTGGACCATTATGCCCCGCTCCAAGCGGGCGTATATGATGGCCCTCCGAATAGCTCCTTTTACTAGGCAATAAAATACTCTTTCCGCATATCTGACACACGTTTTTGTATTTGTCTTTTAGGTTTTTGCTAAGTTTAGTGTCTCTTACGCATCTTGTGACCGTTTGTGTAACCTTGGGAAGTCGTGAATCCTTCAAGATTTCTTCAGGCAGGGAGTCTTCTTCATTTTTTATTAAAATGTTGTCAAATAATCCGACCCCATTCTCTTCTAAGTATTCTTTGATTAAGAAAAAGATTGCTTTAGGAACTCTTGTTAAATATTTTTGGGCTACTCCTCGGTTTTTGGTATAAAAAGAATCGAAGTCTTTTGGAAGGCTATCCCATCTTTCTTGAATGAATGTCATTAGTTCCAGCTTGTTCTCAAATTCGCTAAACCCAATTAGCGGAATCTTGTAGTAGTGTGTATACCCGTTTTCTTTGGCCCATTTGCCGGGAATAGTGGGCTCATCGTCAGTTTCGATGTATCCGCCGCCAGCTATCGAGATTCCCGCAAAATGCTGCATACCTTCTTTCAGACAGCTGATTATTAGATCACCCTGTTGGACCTCGCGCATCACATTCCAGCGATCGCGACCGTCTCTGGAGCACGATGGGCTCCAGAGACACGTCCCAAATTCCCATCCATATCCACCATGTATTCGGTTAGTGAGCTCAATAAATACTGAGTGTTCTTCTAAATAGGTTAAATCCATTTGCCCTGCCTCTTGTTGTTAATAGCGAACAGTACAGAACTGACTACCGTGTTTCTTATACTAAATGCCTATTTTTTAAAAAGGTTCTGTATCACCACTCAGACCACTCTTTTGCTCCTGCGTTCAAGTTCTGCTTCGATTTTCTTTATACGTGCTGGTGGCATGTTGGGGTTTTGACGCAAAATCTCAGCTGCTTCTTGAGCGAAGCCCTCCAAGGCGCTCGCATCAATCCAGGCGTAGTCTTGCAGAATGGCAAGCTGTTTTTCTGGATCTTTTGTATGAGCGAAAGGTTTTGCTTCGTATTCATAGTCGATGGGTGCATCCAACGAGGGCTTATCGCACCAGAGGCTATTTCCAGTGTCAAAAATGGGCGCTATCCGAGTAAATTCCAGCGTTTCGACATTTCTAATAACACCGAAATTTCTCCAATGGCGATCAAAATTACCCAAAAGGTAGTCACAGACAAACATTTTGGAAAGTGTCTCAGTGATGTTCGCAAGCCCCAGTTTTTCGTAACAACTCACCAAGAACTGATAGTCGTTAATCGAGCTTGGCTTTTTATTGCTTGTTATAAGATGCCAAGCGGGAATGAGTTCTTCGTCATCTCTGAGCATATTTTCGCAGGCACAATAAATTCTGTTGGCCTCACTATAGAAGTCGTAAGAAACATACTCCTGCTCCTGCAACAAACGGCGATGCAGATGCGTTGCGATAACTTCGTTATACACTTCTTGGTTGATAAAGCCGCTACCGCTTTTGACCAGGAGTCTTTTCCCCTCTTGAATAACCCATTTCTTGTCGAGCGCCCCGTCAACCGTTGAATTAGGAGACATCAAATCAGGGTGGTCTTTCCAGCTAGAAGAATCCTGCCCTAACGTAATGAGTCCTAAATCGTCGGAAAAGTCATTGTCGAAGAAATTGATTTCATCCCACTTTTGTGGATTAGCTGGATCATTTATCCAGTAGCGATCGGACAGGGAAAGCCCGAAGTTTTTTTCCGCAAGAACAAGGGTGCTCTCAATTTTTAGCTTATCTTTCAGCTGGTTTATCTGCGCACGAGATGCAGGTATGGCGCGATTTTTCCACCAATCGTTGACTCGCTTTCGCTCAACCTCGCCCCCAGGGTTGAATATGGCGAGGGGCGCGAAGTCAAGATGATGGATGTCCGTGATTTTGGCTATAGAATGCGTTTCAAGGTCGTACTGGAAATCAAGCACCGGCCTATTTTTATTCATGAGGGTATATTCAATAATGCTCATAAGCGCCACTCTCCTTATTATCGGAGTGCTCTCAGTTTAGATAAACCTATTTCAGTACGGTTCCTTCTGTCTTCAATTGTACCATTCGTCTAAAAATTCGCTGTTCAGACGACACGAAGCGCTATTACGCTCGGTGAACATATAGTCTCGTCTTGCTAAGGGTTACCTTATCTTACGACGTGCAAAAATATTCCCAACCGTAGTGTTCATAAAATGAAGCGTGGTTCGTTATAAGATATAAAATATCAATTGCGTATTCGTTCATGTTTGAATAAACATACTACAGTAGCGTCCCGCCATCCCTTTACAACGCTTATCTTTCTAAGTATGCTTCTAAAGGGATGCTCCATTTTTCGTAAAATCATTGAGAAGCTTGTTCTATAGTTTCAGGTTTGTCTCTCAACCAGATTATTTCATAATTCATCAAATGCTTACTCTTCCTTAGTCATTCCAGGTCTACTTTTATCAGGGAGTAGTACTTGAGTGACCCCCCCCCTTAGACCAAACGTTTAGCAGACTCTTCCACCCACTCACAATCTCTGCATCGATTAATAATTGATTGCCAAAGGTCCGTATCTATGGATATAGCTTTCTGATCTGATGGCGTTATACCAAAAATTCTGATTTTGAAATATTGATACACTTTTAATTAGGTGGTGCTGTCGAAAAGTCTTATATGAGTAGCCATGAAAGAAACTCAATTAGGTGTAAGAAATCCTTGTACTAGAAAGTTAACCGAAATTGGAATGATTAATCCGAGAAAGTACTTTAGAAATGATAATTTTGGCTTCTCTTTGCTATCCCCTTTCTCATCCTCTTTACTTGTAATGCGAAAATTACTTTCAAATAAGAAAGAAAATTTGAACCCGAACTTCATCAGCACCTCCTTTTTGCCTTCCATTTTTCACAAAGGGAAGTAATCCGTTGTGCCCATAACTTCTTTTACATTTCACATTATTTGAAGTACTCTGCAAAGGTGTTATTAGCAGTATATTTTGGAGAAGCACATGGAAAAAGAAATCCGTAGAATTGGGTTCGATGAAAGTATTGGCCAAATGATAGCGTCTTTTAAAGCAGACTATCATCGCGATTCTAATAGCATTTCTTTTGTATATGAACCTTTGGATCGTGCCATAGATGACGTAAATGCTGACCTCGGTTCTTATATCTAATTAGCAAATTTGATAAGTCCCATTGTGGATTGGAATTTATTAGCTGGGGATATCGTTATGGTGAGCGGAAAAGAACAATGGGACAAACTTCTTCCTCCAGAATTTTTATACCCATCGCCGTTCGCCATTGGAAAAAGAGAAGAAATAATTGGTCTTGCGGAAAAAATTGGACCGCTATTGCCAGCTAAAATGGGCGAACCAATTGAAGAGATAATTAAAGAGGATGCTCTGCTATGGCAACAGGCAGCAAGCGACCTTGCTTTTGCAATCAAATGTATTGGTGTTGTAGATGGAAGGGCTAAAGTAAATGTACTTGACTCTGATATTTTTATTTCAGTAGCTCTTAGGGAGAAAAAGGATCAACTGTTTAGAGTCACCAGGCCTTGGCTGGGTGGGATGCATAAAGGGTATTCTGAACACCTTGGAAGCTCAGCGCATACTTTTTCTCCGGAAGCGATGTATGAAGAAACTCCAGATGAATATTGGAACTCTTTTTGGCTGAAGAAGTCTTACGGAAAGAGCGAGGTGCAGTGTCTTGTAGTTGACTTACGTATCGAAGATATAAAACCGACACATAGTGAGTACTACCATCTTCGTCCAAGCCTTTTTTGGAAATTTTCTAAAGAGGATTGCTTGAAAATGATATCTGAAACCTTTAGGGCGATGACAAGCTGGTACACTCGCGGGATCAGATTCGACTGGTCGACTCCTTCCTATAGAAGCAAAGAAGCAATGGATGAACTCCATACCAAGATATTTGCTCCCGTTTTCAGAAATCCTCTTGAAAGATTTTGGTTCGATCTTAGTCAAGATGCTTCACGAGGTAAGCTGGGGGTATGTGCTCGTTGTGGACGCTATTTCTCTGCCGAGAACGAAAGAAAAGATAAGAAAAAGTACTGTTCCAAGGATTGCCAAGAACGAGCCAAAAGTGCCCGACAATATCGACGAAAAAAGGCTTTAAAATAGCCCACCCCCTTCTAAAATCGAAGCGTTAGCAACATTGTACCGTTCGATTTTCGTCACGTATTCCTCATGTCTCTTTGGTAGAATTATCTTGATACGAAGTGAGGAAAAATGATTGATCAACAAATGGAAACTCACATCAAAGAAGCCTCAAGCTCACTCGAAGTTGAGGGACTTTATATGACAGATGTTGAAAAAGATAATCTGCGGAAGGTTCTTTCTGGTGAGTTTTCCTTTTCTGATCTGGTGTCACGCTATGTGACGGACGCCAAAAAGCTAGGCCGCAAGTATGCCTGACCGAGAGTACGATTACTCTTATGATAAGGATGATTCCTATCTCTATTCTGGAACCGATATCCTTGTCAACAATTTCGGGATTAGAGATCGTAAAGAATTATCCGACGTTGAGCGAGCAATCACCGGCGCAAAGCTTGTCGAGCTTGACATTCACCCTATTCCCGGAAGCTTTGATCTCAATCACCTCTGCGCGATTCATGAAGCTCTTTTTATAGAGATTTATCCATGGGTGGGTAAAGTGCGAGCAAAGGGCTTTATTTCAAAGGGAAACAGCTTGTTTTGCGCCCCGGAGTTCATCGTCCCGTACTCCGATGAATTGTTCGGCAAACTTAAAGCTGACCGATATCTCAAAGAACTTACCAGGGAAGAATTCATTAGAAAAATGGCTTACTACTGCGCCGAGATCAATGCCCTTCATCCTTTTCGGGAGGGCAACGGGAGAGCGCAGCGCGTTTTCGCTAACCAGCTAGCAAGAAACGCTGGTTGGGACCTGCACCTCTACGACATAGATCCTGATGAATTATGCGAAGCCTATATAGAATCCATGCATGTAAGCACAAGTCATTTAGAACAGTTACTAGATCTCGTTATTCAAAAACGCTGAAATTATTTTGCTAGCACCGCTCACGCCTGTCTCGCCTCATGGGCTCTTTGTTGTGGAGCGCTTTGGTGTTTAATAAAGCGTGGGAGGGTTGATGCTACGGCGGTGCCTATGAGGGCGGCGGCGAGGCACAGGGTGAATACGGCAGGTGCGCTGTCGACAAACGAGGTGCCAGCTGCGGCACCGCAGGCGGCTGAGCCTACCGTGCCGCCTACACCGCGGAAGAACAGAGCGAGTGACGTCGCCTTTCCCCTGTCGCGCGGCTCGACTGCCGTTTGGGCTGCGATGTTCGTCATGGGCATATTCATGCCAATGCCAAGCCCCAGCACGGCCGACGAACAGGCAAGCTGCACCATCCCGGTGGATGGCCCCACGAGACACAAAAGCACCGCACCAACACCCAGCACGAGAAACCCGACGCGGCTGATGGCGCGCATTCTCCCACACGCGCCGAACACGCGGCCCGCCGAGGCGCTCGCAATCACCAGTGCAAGCGTCATGGGGATGGTGGCCAGCGCCGACGTGGTCGACGACATCCCCATCCCCTCCTGTACAAACCGCGGCATGAACATAACCCCCACCAGCAAGGCGAACTGCGAGCAGAAGCTCAACACGAGCGCGCCGTTCATCTGCGCGTGACGGAAGAACCGCAGAGGCACAATGGCATGCTCGCGTCGGCGCTCTACCAACACAAGAAGCGCGCACATCACGCCCGCAAGCGCGAGCAGCCCAAAAAACGGTACAGACCACCAGGAAAACACGCTTCCCGTCAGGCTAAATGCCAACGTAAGCGGCACTACTGCGCCTGTTGCGCACAGTGCTCCAGGAAGATCGAAGGCGTGCGCTTTATAGACCTGTTTGCCCGGGAGAAACCGCACCACCAGCACGAGTGCCACCACGCTAAGCGGCACATTGACCAGGAAGATCCAGTGCCAACCCATCACATCGGCTATCAGTCCGCCTGCAAGGGGTCCGGCAATGCTGGCCAGGCCGTACATGGACGAAATGATGCCCATGTACTTTCCACGCACGCGCGGCTCAAACAGTTCGGCCATCGCGATGAACACGCCCGCCTCCACCAGGCCGCCCCCCGCGCCCTGCACCGCGCGCCACAGCGTGAGCGTATCGAGGTTCGGCGACAGCGCGCAGCCCACCGACGCGAGCGCGAACACTGCAATGCCACTAGCGAACACCCGCTTGTGCCCGAAGCACGCGGCGCAAGCGCCACATAAGAGCGTCGCCAGCGTACAGGTGAGCAAATACGAGGTGAACGGCCACGTGTAGTGATCGAAACTGCCCAGGGTGCCAGCAATTTTCGGCATGGCGGTGCTCACAATGGTGGCGTCAAGCGCGGCCATAAACAAGCTGAGGCCCAACCCCGCAAGCACCGCGACGGTGGATCCTGCGGGTGCGGTTTTTTGGTGGTGCGAATGTTCCATGAACTTTCTCCTATCGTTTATACTACTATCAGTGATAGTTACTATCTGAAAAAGAAGCCGGGAGAAATCCGGCTTGTCTCTGAAATTGTCATCCTGAGCGGAGCGAACGTAGTGAGCGTAGTCGAAGGATCCCGAGCGGTGCCAATCGGGAGACTTCCTGCTGGCGCCGCACGGGATCCTTCGACTATGCGCCTTCGGCGCTCCGCTCAGGATGACAACAGGTAGCGACTACGGTGCTCAGACAAAGGATTGTGGTTCATCTAAACGGTCCGAATGTTTCACGTGAAACATTCGTTCGGGCTAGGGAGTGCCGTACAGGTCTTTCTTGAAGTGCTCAAGGTGTTCGGCAACGAGACGGTAGGTCGCCGAACACAACTCCATGGTGGCGCGGGCTTCTAAACGGTCGTACGAGGGAATGAGGCCATCGACCCGCTCGGCGGTGGCGCGGTGCGTCTCAATCAGTTCGTCGATGAGTGCCCGACCGGTCTTCTCGTCCACCAGAGAGATATTCGCCAACACGGGCAAAAAGCCGAAGTCAACGCGCGCGGGAAGGGCCGCCGTTTCCTCCATCAGCACAGCAAAGCGCTCTCGGCCTTTGTCCGTGATGGTGTACACCGTTTTTTCGGGCATCTCCCCCTCTTTGACCAGGGTACCTTCCGTGTACCCTTCCTCACAGAGGCGAATGACGTTGCGATACACCGACGGCGAACTAATGCGAATCCAACGGCGAATATTGCGCTCTTCAAGCACCTTATCCATCTCATATGCGCTCATCGGCCGCTCAATGAGCGCGCCTAAAATCATTATTTCAATTGACGTACTCGCCATAAGCAGTCTCCTTTCTCTTGTAATACTATCACTGATAGTAGCGCATGAAAAGGGGCTTTCTTTCTACACTGCCAGCAGCGACCACCTCCGCGCTCGCTTTCTTCTCCCGGCAAAACTTTTTATGTGCGGGGCTTGTTCCCTCTTTTAGTTGAGTGATGAGCTACTATAAACGAGAAAGATACGCTCAAGTGAGCGAAGCAGTACCGAGGAGCTATGCGCTATGACGAATATGAATTTGTGGCTGGTTCAGCCGCAGCGGCGGTTGGGGCCAGCAGGGCTTATTGCGCTTCTGGTGATTACGGGCCTGGTCACTCCCCTGTCGCTTGATATGTACACCCCTGCCATTCCCCATATGACCGAGCATTTCAACGCCGATGCGGGCACGGTGAACCTCACGCTCGTGGGCTATTTCCTGTTTTTCGCCGTGGGGCTACTTTTGTTTGGGCCGGTAAGCGACCGCTTGGGGCGCAAACCCGTGTTGCTCGCCGGCGTGGCCACCTACGCAGCAGCGAGCGCACTGTGTGCCCTCGCGCCCACCATTTGGGCACTCATTGCGTTTCGCGTGGCGCAGGCCCTCGGCGCAGGAGCAGTTGGCGCCGTGTCTACCGCCGTAGTCAAAGACGCCGTGGTGCCAGAAAAGCGCGAAACGGTGCTCTCGGTTGTGCAGGTCATGTTTGTGGTGGGCCCCGTGCTCGCGCCCGTGCTGGGGGCGCTCGTACTGCAGGTGGCCGACTGGCGCATGACGTTTTGGCTGCTCAGCCTTGTGGGAGTATTCTGCGGCGTCATGGCGCTGCTGTTTGAAGAAACCCTGCCACCCCATGAGTGCTTGCACGGCTCGGTGGCCTCAAGCCTCATCCACTTGGGCACCGTGGCGAAAAACCGCGGATTCACCTGGTTTCTGCTGGTGGCAGGCCTCTTTAACCTACCCTTCATGGCCTACATCGCCGTGGGGTCTTATGTCTACATTTCCTTTTTCGGGCTGAGCGAGTTGGAATACAGCGCCTATTTCGCGGTGGCGGCACTGTTCACCGCAACCGGGCCGCTCATCTGGATGTTCGCCTCAAAGTTTGTGAGTGCGCGGAAGTTCACCTCCCTTGCTTTGGGTGTGGCCCTCGCGACCGGCATCAGTATGCTGGCAGTGGGCGAAGCCTCGCCGGTGGCGTTCTGCATCATAATGCTGGCGTTTGCGCTGTGCGAATCGGCCATACGACCCTACAGCACCAACATTCTGCTATCCCAGCAGGAGGGCGACACGGGAGCGGCATCCTCGCTCATTAACTTTGCCAATACGGCCGTCGGTAGCGTCGGCATGGCACTCGCGGTGCTGCCGTGGCCGAACTTCGTAGTGGGAATAGGTGCCATTATTACGGGCACCATGGTGGTGGCCGGTGTGCTGTGGGTAACACTACTGAAGTCGAAGGTACCGCTTGTTGGCATCAAAGAGGCGACGACCCCGGGGAGCCCCAGGGTCGTCGCAAATGGAGAAGCTATAGAAGCAGGCGAGATCGCGTCGAAGGGCCGCTAGTTAGCGCACGACGCGGACGCGGCGGACGCCTTCGATGGCGGAGAGGCGGTCGATGGCGTCGTCGGGGTGGCCGGGGGTGCCGGCGTCCAGATCGAGCATCGTGTAGGCGTTTTCGCCACGCGCCTTGTTCGTCATGTTCTCGATGTTCACACCCGCATCACCAAACACGTTTGTGACCTGGGCAATGACCGACGGTACGTTCGCGTGCAGCACGGCTACGCGGCGCAGGCCCTCCGGCACCGGGCCCATGTCGCAGGCCGGGTAGTTCACGGAGTTCTTGATAGTGCCATTTTCCAGATAGTCCATCGTCTGGCGCACGGCCATGGCGGCGCAGTTGTCCTCGGCCTCGGCCGTGGAAGCACCCAGGTGAGGTAACACAATGGTGCGCTCCATCTGCATGACCGCGGGCACAGCGAAGTCGGTCACGTACGCACCCACCTTGCCCGACGCCAGTGCGGCGGCCATTGCGTCGTTGTTCACCAGCGTATCGCGCGAGAAGTTCAGCAGCACCGCGCCTTCCTTCATGAGGTCGCAAGCGCGCTCGTCAATCATGCCGATGGTGCCTTCTACGGCCGGCACGTGAATGGTGAGGTAGTCGCAGGTGCGCAGCAAGTCATCCAGGTTCGTGACGTGATGCACGGCGCTTGAGAGCCGCCAGGCTGCGCCCACCGACACGTACGGGTCGTAACCATACACGTCCATACCCAGGTCAAGGGCCGTGTTGGCCACCTCGGCACCGATGGCACCCAGGCCAATGACGCCCAGCTTCTTGCCCATGATCTCGCGGCCCGCAAAAGCCTTCTTCGCCTTCTCGGCCGCCTTCGCGATGTTTTCGTCCTCGGCGTTCGCGCGGCACCACTCGATGCCCTCCACAATGCCGCGGCTGGCCAGCAGCAACGCGCACAAGACAATTTCCTTTACGGCATTCGCGTTCGCGCCAGGGGTGTTGAACACCACAATGCCTTCCTCGGCGCAGCGGTCGAGCGGGATGTTGTTCACGCCGGCGCCCGCACGCGCAATGGCCAGCAGCTCATCGCCAAATTCCATGTCGTGCATGGCGGCGCTGCGCACCAGAATAGCGGAGGCGTTCGCGGGGTCGTCGGTGAGTTCGTAGGCGTCTGTGAGCAAATCGGTGCCGTGCGAGGAAATGTTGTTCAGGCAGTGAACGAAGCGCATGGTGTTTTCTCCTTCTCGAAGTCTGCGGCAGCGCGGGCGCGGGGCGCGGGCACAGGGCGAATGACGCGCGGCGCTTTAGTCTGCTAGAGCAGTATACCCCCTCCCCTTCCCGCGCGCGACCAGCAACAGCCACGAGCGCGCGAGCGCACGCCCACCGGGAGTGGGCGGAGGCGGCACCGCCGCAGGCTCGCCCCGCGTCGCGTGCGCGATTTACAAATTCCCGCGCCGGGCGAAGGGGGCCGCGCTACAATCTTTCAGCAGAGACCGCTCACCACAAGGAGGCTTGGCATGGGGAAGAATGTGTTGGTGCTGAACGGAAGCCCACGAAAACACGGCAACACGGCGGCGCTCGTCGAGGCGTTTTCGAAGGGGGCCGAACAGACGGGCAGCACCGTCGTGCGCTTTGACGTGGCGCTGATGGACATTGCGCCGTGTCGCGGCTGCTTGGGTGGCGGCGCCGACGTGAACAGCCCCTGCGTGCAGAAGGACGACATGGACGCCATCTATGCCGCCTACCGCGCGGCTGACGTGGTGGTGTTGGCCTCGCCGATGTACTGCTGGAGCTTCACCGCGCAGGAGAAGGCCGTGCTCGACCGCCTGTTCGCGCTCATGGAAGCCAGCATGTGCGCCGCGGCAGCCGGCGGTGCCGAAGCGGCAGCGGCAGCCGCTGAGTCGGGCGGCAAAGAGTGCGTGCTTATCATGCCCGCTGAGGAAAACACCGAGCGCAACTTCGCGCCCATCATTTCCTACTACGTCACGCTGTGCGAGCGCATGGGCTGGCGCGACCGAGGGCGCGTGCTGGTGGGCGGCGTGTACGAAGCCGGCGCCATCGCCGGCAACCCCGCGCTTGACGAGGCCTTCCAGTTGGGAGCCTCGCTCGCGTAGTTTCGCTTGCTTCAAAATTCTTTTCTGCTCCTGCAACAATCGGGCGCGCTTCTCCGTGTTGAGGGCAGGAATGGAGGAGAATATGTACGACACGGACACAACCGGCGAGCCATCGGCGCGCCGTCAGCTCGCCGGGGCCGACGCGCGCGCCGAGCTGCTTGAAGCCTCCCTCAGCCGGTGGGGCGACACCGTGCTGCGGCTGGCGGTGAACCGCACGGACAACCGATCCGACGCTGAAGACGTGTTCCAAACCGTGTTCATGCGCCTGTATCAGGCGGCCCCGCGCTTCACCGACGACGAGCACGAGAAGGCGTGGCTGTTGCGCGTGACCATGAATTGCTGCGCTGACCTCCACCGCAGCCCTTGGCGCAAGCAGCGCGCTGTCTACGACGACGAAACCGCCGCCGCACTTCCCGCCCCGCCAGCGCCAAACGCGGGCGACTTGGCCAACGCCGCGCTGGCGCAGGCACTGACCCGCCTCTCAGGTAAGCAGCGCGCCGCCGTGCATCTGCATTACTACGAAGGCTACTCAACCGACGAAATAGCCCAGATCACCGGCGAACAACCCGCCACCGTCCGCTCGCACCTCCACCGCGCACGCAAAGCTCTCCGACTCGACTTAGGAGCGCACGAATGAACGAACAAGACTTCCGCAAACAGTATGCAGCCCTCCAAGAAAGCATCGTTGCCACACCGGAGTTGAAAGAACGCGCATACAATGCTGCGCAACAAACCGGTTCGCAACAGCATCGCAAGGCCTCAACGCCAACCAAGCGCCCAACTCGGCGAGAATCCCAGCTTGTTCGTACCCGTCGCTGGATTCCTTCGCTTGCTGCTTGCCTTGTGGTTGGCGCTCTTATCGCTGCTGGTACACCCCTCGTTTCCTCACTCAACAACTCCCCTACCATTGCGCTGGATGAGGCGACTGAACGTTGCGGCTTCGCAGTGCGCGCCTACGCAGCCGACGGAAGCGCGCCCCTCAACCCTGGCACCGACAACATCGTGGCATTCGACCGAGATTTGGGCTACCGATTCCAAGGCGGCGACGATTATCAAATGAGTGGCTTTTTCACAGGCTGTCTCTTCCACGTGGAAGGAGAGGGAATCGCACGCGTACAGGCAAACCTGTTGAGCGGAGCACTTTATCGTGTCACGTATGAGGATGTTCCAACCGACCCTGACGATCCTCGCAGAGGGGAATTGGCAAGCTGGAAACCCCACGCACGTGGTACTGGTGAATATTATGCGAACTACGACTTTGTTGCCCAGAAGCAGGTGAACGGCGTACCCAAAATAAGCCTTGCAAAGCTTATGGGTTCAACCATCGACATCCCAGCAAGCGATGATCCCGGCATTACAACGGGCGCGACAAATTTCGGGTTTTGGACAAATGAGGGCGAAGTCCCCGCTAATTCCGGTGATGACCCCTTGTCGCCGCTCATTGATCTTTTCGACGGAGAAAAACTTACCGTAACCGTCACGTTTAATGATGGAAGCGTTTCAACCCAAGTCATCGTTCTTCATGCCGCCAATTTTGAAACTTTAACATACGAAAACGGCGTTTGCTTGACTACTCAGATTGCCCCGTCTGATGAAGCGGAAGGTTTATCGACAGCGAGGTCGCTCTACGGAATTATAGTTGAGGCTGATGATAGCCCTTTCCCCCTCCCACTCGATAACGCAAACGATCGCGCCGATGAAGTATTACCCGCCATGGTTTCCCCGCGCATGAATGATACCTTTCATGCAACAACCGAGGTAGATGGGGAGCGTGTCGACACAATTCTGCCCAAAGAAGTGCTCGTCACGCCGAATAACGAGATATCTTTCACCTATCGCTACGAGGACCCGAATTATTCAGGTGGAAAGCTTGACATATTATCAGCCGAGCTAACTATGAAAGAAGCGTCCCTCGTGCTTTCTGATACGATTCCAAACGATAAGGCACTTAAAGACTGCACTTCCGTGATTCATAGGTGGCTTAACGGCCTTGCTTATATGAATAAGTGCTCGCAAGAGGTGTTCGGATATGGCTACAACGAAGACGGCACACTCACAAGCGCAGACCATCGTTATACCTCAACAACAATAACAGTAACCAACCACAGTAATGCGGCAGTTCCGCTGTCACCAGATGCGCTTTACTCATTCGTCATACGGAACAACGATGGAACAATTGAAATTGTGCATACTGGTTATGATTTAGATTTCGAAGCAACGGGTGATGTTTTGCCGTCCGAAAATCCTCTTCGCGTCACCATTGCGCCAGGTGGCACAGTAGAACTGACCATATTGCGCGTTTTGCCAAACTATATTCTCGCCAATGAAAACCTTATTCTCATGCCGAACAGTTCAGATCCGGATACCCAAGCCTTTTTACTTGGCAGCCAATGAGGCGCAATAGATAGCGCGAAGCGCGTCACCTATTGTAGGGCGAAGGCGGGGCTCTTTGTGAGAGGCCCGCCTTCGTTGTCATTACTTTTCTGCCGCTACCCTCGTGCTAGTTTGCGGGCTCCTAGGTAGGTTATGGCGAAGTAGGCGCCGTAGACTATGAGGAAGCAGGCGGCGCACATGAGGGCCATTTCGGTGATGTCGAGGTGGCCGAACACCGCCACCACATCGGTCACCACCACAAGCGCGCAGCAGGAGTGCGCCACGGCCAGGGCCAGCGGGAACAGGAAGTACACAAGCACCTGCACGAAGATGGACCCGGAAATCATGCCCTCAGGCGCGCCGAGTTTGCGCAGCAGCGCGTAGCGGGGCGCGCTGTCGGAGGCGTCGGAGAGCTGCTGGATGGCGAGGATAGCCGCACACGCCACCACCAACACGAAGCCCAGGTAGATGGCCAGGTACGACACCACCGTGGACAGGCCGATGCTCTGGTCGTACACGTCGGCGCGGGTGAACGCCATGGTGATGGGCCAGGTGTTCGGCTCGTTCGTGTCGGACACGGCGGTCATCATCTCGCCGAACGCCGTCATGTCCTCGTCATTCGCACACTGCACATTCAGCATGGTCTGGATGAGAGCCGCGTCGGCAGGTATGGCATCGTCGGGCACCACGACCGCGCCCGTATTCATGGGAATCGGCGTGGTTTGCAGCGTGTCACCATGGAAGGACGCAAGCGCGAACGCGTGACCGCTCACGTCAAGGGACGTACCGCGCTCGATGGCCTGCTCATAAAACCCGCGTGTGAGGTCGGAGTCGCTAAACACCGCACACTCCCCCGCGCCCAGCGTGAGCGCAGGCTTGCCAGCCAGTTCCAACGCGGCGTTTACCTGCGAGAGCTTCATCACGTATACGGGAAACTTCTCGTAGCCGCTATTCACAGCCGATCCGGCGTAGTCGGCGAGCTTGAGGCCGCTCGCCGCCTCCACATCGCCCATGGTCAGGCCATCCTGCGGGTCTACCAGCAAATCCACCTGCGCGGCGCCTTCCACCAGCGCGTCGAAGTCGCCCAGCCCGAGGGTTTGCGCACTGGCGCGCAAACCGACCACCGCGTCATAGTCTTGCTGCTTGGCGAACTCACCAAATTCGCCCAGGTCGGAGGGCACAAAGCCAGTTTCGTCGTTGTAGCTGCCGAAGTTCGTGGACACCGTGGCACTGTAGGCCGTACTCGCGTCGATCGAACTCACCAGCGCATTTCTAATGCCAATGCCACCGCACACGCTCGTAATGGCCAAAAACAGCACCAGGCACACGATAGAAAGCGACGCAAACGTGGTATTCACCTTGGCATTCAACTGGCGCAGCGTGAACATGTTGAGACCGCTCAGGTAAAGCGGGCGCGCCAGCTGCACCAGCTTCAGCAGAAAGCCCGACAGCGCGTAGAAGAACAGCACTGTACCAACGCACACAAGCACGGTGGCGGCCGCGAACTGGGGCGACGGTTCCATAAGGCCATTGTCGATGAGCAGCTTGTACGACACGCCAATGATGACAAGCGACATAGCGAACAGCACGAGCGAAAGCGGCAGGCTGGTCAGCTTCATGTCCTCGCTCTTGCCTGCGGCGTGCATGAGGTCGATGAGCTTCGCCTTCGCCACGGTGCGCGCGTTTAGCACGGCCGCAATCACGAAAATGACAGCGAACACGGCCACCGTCTGCACGAGCGCGTCGGCCGAGAACACGAACGCGAACCCGGCGGCGTCGGCTACGTCGGCCTGGAACAGGGCCGAGGTCACGTACAGCAAAAGCTGCGACAGCCCAAAGCCCACAAGCAAGCCCACCACAAGCGATGCCGCACCCACGATGAGCGACTCAAGAGCGACAATTTTCACCACGTCGCCCGTGCGCATACCCATCATAAGGTACAGGCCAAATTCCTTCTTGCGCCGCCGAATGAGAAAGCGGTTCGCGTACACCACGAGAAACACCAGCACAAACGCAATAAACAGCGACACGCCACCAATGACCATGCCCAGCAAGCTGAACATTTTGTCCTGCGTCTCGGAAAACGCAAGCACGCCTTGCTGCGCGGTCATGGAGTTGAACGCATAAAATACCGCCACGCCCAACATGATAGTAAGGAAGTAAATACCGAAGTCCGCCACCGACTTGCGGACGTTGCCAAGGGCCAGCTTAGCAAGCATGAGCCGCCACCTCCTCGCCCTCGGCGTCGCTCATGTCGGTGACTACGCCCACAATGTGGTGGTGGAACGTCGCGCGGTCGGCACCCTGGCGGCGTAGCTCGCCATAGAGGCGGCCGTCCTTGATGAAAATGATGCGCCCGCAGTAGCTTGCCGACATTGAATCGTGCGTGACCATGAGGATGGTGGCACCCTGCGCGTTCAGACGCTCAAGCGATTCCAGCAGCTGGCGAGCCGATTTCGAGTCGAGCGCGCCCGTGGGTTCGTCGGCCAACACCAGGTGCGGACGCGTGACCGTGGCGCGCGCGGCCGCCACGCGCTGGCGCTGGCCGCCCGACATTTGGAAGGGGTGCTTTTCCAGCACATCTTCAATGCCGAGGGTGCGTGCCGCCTCGCGCACGCGAGTGTCGATCTCACGCGCGGGCGTCTTTTGGATGGTGAGCGCAAGCGCAATGTTTTCGTAAGCCGTGAGCGTATCAAGCAGGTTCGCGTCTTGGAAGATGAAGCCCAGGTCGTTGCGGCGGAAGTCGCTCAGCTCCTTGCCGCGCATATCGGTGATGGTGCGCCCACCGATGACAATTTGGCCACTTGACGGCGTGTCAATGGTGGCCAGGCAGTTGAGCAGCGTAGACTTACCCGAGCCCGACGGCCCCATGATGCCCACAAACTCACCCGTCGCCACCGTGAAGCTCACACGGTCGAGCGCTTGCGTGACGTTCGCCTCCGCGCGCTTGCGCGCCTCCGTGCCATAGCGCTTGCTAATGCTGCGCACCTCAACCACGGTCGTCGCGCCGTGTTTGCCGTTGCTCATGTTCGCTCCTCTCTCGTCGGCGCGCCGCCGGGGCGCACTCGTCTTGTTCGTCGCACCCCAGTCTACGAAGCCGTCCTTACACCCCACCCGCGCCCACCTTGCGTTTTCCTTACAAGGGAGCGCAACCTTGCGGCTGCCTTACACGTGGGGGCGTGGCATGCGGAGCGGGGCGAAGGTGTGGCATACTAGTGGACATGAGAGAAGGAGGCTGCGGATGACAGCGGGTGGGTTTGGCATGGTGGACGCGCATTTGCGCGACAAGCGCATTCTCATTGTGGATGACGAGCGCGAACTGGCAGACATGGTGGCTGCCATCCTGCACGGCGCGGGCTTCACCTGCGTGAGCGTGGCCCACTCGGGCGCGGAAGCGCTCGCGGCCGTTGACGCATGCGCAGCTGATGCGGAGCGCGCCTTCCAACTATTTATACTCGATGTAATGATGCCACACATGGATGGCTTCGAACTACTCTCCCACCTGCGGCAACGCACTGCCTGCGCGCGCGTGCCCGCAGTGTTTCTCACGGCGAAGGACGAGCCTTTCGACCGCGTGAGCGGCCTTTCCCTGGGCGCGGACGATTACATCGCCAAGCCGTTCCTACCCCAGGAACTCGTGCTGCGCATCGCCGCTGTGCTGCGTCGCTGCTACGCGGAGGAAAGCCCCCTGCTTGAACTGGACGCCAGCCGCGTAAACTTCGCCACGGCCGAGGTGGAGCGCGCCGACGGCGAAACGGTGCTGCTCACGGCCAAAGAACACGAAATCTTAAGCGTACTCGCGCGCAACGCCGGGCGCATTGTGACCATCGACGCGCTCTGCGAGGCGTGCTGGGGTACGTCGTTTGGCTACGAGAACTCGCTCATGGCGCACATCCGGCGGCTGCGCGAAAAGATTGAGGCGAACCCGTCGAAGCCCGTCTCGCTCGTTACCGTGAAGGGCCTCGGCTACAAGCTGGTAAAACGAGGCTAGTCATGATGCGGGCGAACCAGAAACAGCGACGCGGCGCGGCACCCAACCTCGCGCGGTTTTTCACGAAGCAGCTGCTACTGTTTATGGCGCTCGCGTTTCTCATTGTGGTGGTGGACTTTTTCCTGTATGCCCTCATTGCCTACCGGGAATCGAACGAACACTACAACGACGGCACGCCCGTCACCACGGTGCGCGCCGTGGATGCGGCGCTTTCGCGTGACGAAGGCGGCGCGTGGATATTCGCTCCGAAGGGCCTCGAAACACTCGCTGAACAGGACGCCTGGGCGCTGCTGGTGGATGGCGACGGGAATGTGGCCTGGTCCCACGGCGTGCCGACCGAGGTGCCGCGCGTCTTTACACCCAACGACATCGCCATGGCCGCGCACTACGCCGATCTCGCTGGCTACCCCACCTTTTTCTGGAACCGCGACGATGGGTTGTTGGTGGTGGGCTTTCCCAAGGGCGAATACTGGCACGAAAGCCTGACCTTCCCCACCTCCACCATTACGAATCTGCCGCTGTACGTGCTGCTCATATTCAGCGTTGATCTGGCTATTCTGTTTGTGATGTACGTGGTGTCGCGGCGGCGCACGCAAAATGCGGTGGGGCCCATCGCCGAAGCGCTCGACGCGCTGTCAGAGGGCCGCGCGGCCGAACTGCACCTGAAAGGCGACCTACGCGACATCGGCCAGCAAATCACCGAGACAAGCGGCATCATCGAACAGAAGGACGCCGCACGCGCGAACTGGATTCGCGGCATCTCGCACGATATCCGCACGCCGCTCTCCATGATTCTAGGCTACGCAGACGCCATTGCTTCCAGCGAGGCCACAAGCGACGAAGCGCGTGCAAGCGCCCAGGTCATCCGCGCACAGGGACTCAAGATCAAAGACCTCGTGACCGATCTTAACACCGCCTCGAAACTCGACTACGACTTGCAGCCTCTCCACCTTGAGCGCGTGCACCTGCCGCGCCTTCTGCGCACCGTGGTGGCCGGGCACGTGAACAGTGGACTGGACGAGCTGCACCCCCTTGAGCTGGATGTGGCCGAAGATGCGGCTGAGGCCGTGGTGCTTGGCGACGAGCGCCTGCTCACGCGCGCGGTAGAAAACGCCATCGCGAACGCGCGGGTGCACAACGAGACAGGCTGCACGGTGGCGGTGTCGCTACACGTTGCGGACGGCCACGCTCTTGTGCGCGTGGCCGACGACGGTGCTGGCGCCACACCTGAGGAACTGGCCGCCCTCGAAGCGCGCCTTGCCCGTGCCCGCACGGCCCGCAGCGCCGCCGGCTCCTACGGCGAAGAACATGGCTTGGGCCTGGTGCTGGTCGATCGCATCGCGCGCGTCCACGACGGCGCACTCAAGCTGGAAAGCAAGCCAAACTACGGCTTCACGGTGGAACTTTCCTTGCCCCTGGTATAGCGCCTGCTGCCTCTGGCGTTGACATTCTACCTCTATGTAACCGTCGCGAAACTTCCCTCTTCGAAGCCTCTTAAAGAGGGCTTGTCAAGTACAATAGCAATGTCCGCGTTGTACGCAGGCCTCCCCCGCATCGCCCAAGCCTTAAGGCAGGAGGTAGAACCCTATGGAAGCACTTGTGCTTGCTCTTCTTTTACTGGCAGCCGTTTTGGTGTCTTCCGTCATCGACCAGTTGGTGCCGAAAATTTCCTCCCCCCTCATCCAAATTGGTCTGGGCCTGCTTATTGCGTTGCTCGCACCCGCACAAATCAACATCACCCTTGACCCCGAACTGTTCTTGGTCCTGTTCATCGCGCCACTTCTGTTTGATGAGGCAAAAAACGTCGACAAGGGCGCGCTCTGGAAGAACCGCTGGCCGGTGGTATCGCTGGCTATTGGACTGGTGATTGTGACGGCACTCATCATTGGCGTGGTGGTGAACAAGCTGGAACCCTCTATCGAATTGGCCGCCGCCATCGCACTTGGTGCCGCACTCGGTCCCACCGATGCGGTAGCCGTGGCGTCGCTTTCGCGCGACACCGACATTGGCGCACGCAACAAGAGCATCCTCGAAGGCGAATCGCTCATCAACGACGCATCCGGCATCGTGATCTTCCAGTTCGCCATTGCCGCCGCGGCAGGCACGGCGTTTTCGCTCGCAGACGCTGCGGCCGATTTTGCCGTGAGCTTCTTTGGCGGCATCCTCGTAGGACTTCTTCTAAGCTGGGTCGGTAAAGCGTTCGTGCAGCGCGTGCGCTCCTGGGGCTTGGAGAACACGACGTTTCACGTGCTGTTTGAGGTGTTCACGCCGTTCATTGTATTTCTGGTAGCTGACGCGCTGGGCACGAGCGGCATCTTGGCCGTGGTGGCAGCGGGGCTCGTGAATATCATTTCGCCGCGCGCCATTGGGCCTTCCATATCCCGCATGAACATTGTTTCATCAAGCGTGTGGCGCGTGCTGGCCTTTGCGCTCAATGGCGTGGTGTTTGTGCTGCTGGGGACACAGTTGCCGAAAGCCATGCAGAGCACCTGGGACGACGTGAGCATTCACAACGCGGTACTCATCGGGTACGTACTGCTGATCACACTCATCTATGTAGTCGTGCGCTTCGGGTGGATTTTCAGTATGGAGCGCATTCGTGCACGTCGCCGGCCGGCCGCTGAGCGTCCCAGTTGGCACACCGACGTGCGCTCGGCACTGGTCATGACGCTGGGCGGGCCGAAGGGCACCATCACGCTGGCCGTGGTGCTCACCATTCCCCTCTACATTGCGACGAATGAGCAAATGGTGGGCGATGTGGTGGCATCATTCCCCCAGCGCGAACTTATCATTTTCTTGGCCTGCGGTGTTATCGTGGTCACGCTGCTGTTGGCCACGTTTGTCGTACCTCTATTGGCACCAAAAAAACCCGCAACTGACGAGGAACTACGCTGCGATGAAACGCAGGTGAATCTTGAGATTTTGCGCGCCGTCATCGAAGAGCTGGCCGCGCGCCAAACCGCTGAGACGCGCGTAGCCACACAAACGGTCATCCACTCGTACAACGAGCGTATCGCACGCATTAAGGACAGCAACGACCTGGACGACGAACCCAACACGGCACTGCGTCTGCGCGCGCTCGCCTGGGAACAAGCCTACGTGCTGGACTTAATCGAAAAAGAGGAAATCTACCCCATTGTGGGCTATCAGTACTTGAGCCGCCTCTCGCGCGTGGAAGATCTACTGAAGCATCACGCCGGGCGCTGGACGATACAAAACGCGTACCTGCGCCTGCGCGCCCTCGTACGTGCAGGGTGGCACCGCCTGCTGAGCGACCTGCCGGGAGTAAGCCCCACCGAGCGCACCCAGGCCATCCGCGCCTTGCAGCTGCAAGCGGCAGAATACCTGGTAGGCAAGCTACAAGCCATGCTCACCTCTCCCGAGTGCGACGAGCCGGCCGAAGATGTAAGCGCGCTCATCATGGAATACCAGCGCACGATAACGCTCATGCGAAACCAGAACCCCTCCATCACCGCACTTACGCGCACCGCCGACAAAACTGTCGATATCGTACGCCAGGGCCTGCGCCTTGAACTGGAGTTCATCCAAACCCGCTACGAGGAAGGCGACCTCTGCCGCTCCTCCGCCAAACGCCTCCGCGAAAACGTCTACCTCATGCAGGTAGACTTGGAGGACAACGTATAAAAAAGTTCCGCCAGTCGTGAAACCGGCGGAACCTGAAATTCTTCGAAACCGGTAACTACATTTTTGCGGGCGCGCTCACACCTAGCAGGTTCAGCGTGGTGGCCAGCACGATGCGAGCGGCGTCCACCAGGGCCAGACGCGCGTTCTTCACGGACTCTTCCTCGCCAATAACATGGCAGTTCGTGTAGAAGGAGTGGAACAGGCTCGCGAGGTCCTGCGCGTAGTGCGTCAGGCGGAACGCGGCGCGGTCGCGCGCGGCTTGCGCCACGAGCGGGCCAAAGTCGTCCATCTTGCGCATGAGGGCCAGTTCGCTCTCGTGCGTAAGCGGGGACAGATCCACGTTGGCCGGAATCACCTTCGCTGCCAGCTCATCCATGGAAAGCGTGCCGTTCTCGGCAGCCTCGGCGTCGGCCGGATTGGCAGCCTTGCGCAGGATGGAGCAAATGCGGGCGTGCGCGTACTGCACGTAGTACACCGGGTTCGAGGCGTCCTTCTTCTTCGCCACCTCAATGTCGAAGTCGATGGGCTGGTCGGAGGACTTCGCCAGCATGAGGTAGCGCGTGGCGTCCACGCCCACCTCGTCGATGAGTTCCTCAAACGTGATCATCTCACCGGTGCGCTTCGACATACGCACGGCCTCGCCGTCGCGGAACAGGTTCACCAGCTGGCCAAGCATGATTTCCAGCGCACCGGGCCAGCCCCATGCGGCCAGCATGGCCTCGCAGCGGGCGATGTAGCCGTGGTGGTCGGCGCCCCAGATGTTGATGAGGTGGTCGAAGCCGCGCTCCATCTTGTTGTAGTGGTAGGCCACGTCGCTCATGAAGTAGGTCATCTCGCCGTTGGCCTTGATGAGCACGCGGTCCTTCTCGTCGTCAAACGCGCTCGACTTGAACCAGGTGGCGCCGTCCTTGACGTAGATGTAGCCCTTTTTGTCCATGGCTTCGAGGCTGCGGTCAACCGCGCTCTTGCCCGTCTCGTCGGGCACGTACAGGCTGCGCTCGCTGAACCAGCACTCGAACGTGGTGCCGAAGCGCTCGGTTACGCGATGCTGTTCGGCCAGCTCATAGGCGTAGGCGCGCTCGCGGAAGTTCTCCATGCGCTCCTTGGGGTCGGCATCAAGCCACTTATCGCCATCCTCGTCGATGATGGCCTGCGCGATGTCCTTCACGTACGCGCCGGCGTAGCACGCCTCAGGCATTTCCACGTCGCGGCCGAGCAGCTGCTGGTAGCGAACGGCCACCGACTCGCCGAAGTTGTCCATCTGCGTCCCGGCGTCGTTGATGTAGAACTCTTCGAACACGTCGTAGCCGGCGTGGCGCATGACGCGCGCCGTGGCATCGCCGAGCGCGGCCCAACGGCCGTGGCCCACGTGCATGGGGCCCGTGGGGTTCGCGGAGATGTATTCCAGGTTAATCTTGCGCTGGCCCTCGGGGATGGTGCCGCGGCCGAAGTCGTCCTTCTCGGTGCGCACGGTGGCAACAACGCTTTGCAGCGCCGCCGGGTTCAGGCGGATGTTAATGAAGCCAGGGCCGGCGATCTCAGCCGTCTGAACGAGGTTGTTCTCGGGCAGATGATCCACGATGATTTGGGCAATCTCGCGCGGATTCTTCTTGGCAAGCTTCGCCGAACGCATGGCAACGGTGGATGCCCAGTCACCGTTGGCCTCGTCGCGCGGACGCTCGAGAGCCGCCTCGGGGGCTTCGTCAAGCGCAAGCGAGCCGTCCGCCATCGCCTGAGCGACGGCGTCGTTAATAAGCTGTTCGAGTTCTTCGCGAATCTGCATGTTTTTCCATCTTCCTTCGGGAAACCAGCCGCCGTGGCCAGGCGGCTCTGTCGTCTACGCAATCCGGACAATTCTACCATCTTTTTAGCGGCGCGTCCCTACCTGCTACCCAGGCCACCGCCCTCAGATAGCCTTATGCAGAAAACATCCACACGACCTTGCACAAGCTCCGTTTCCTTGAGCGGGCGACGGGCCCTCTGTGGTATCGTAAGCGCGCAAAACGAAGGGAGAAGCGCTTTATGGAAATCCGGTTTACGCAGAGCAACTTTGACGACGCACGCCACGTGCGCACGCGTGTGTTTATGGAAGAGCAGGGCTTCGAAAACGAGTTTGACGACATTGACGAGGACGCGCGCACGATACACGTAACCGCGTACCTCGACGGTGCGCTGGCTGGCTGCGCACGGACGTTTCCCGACTTCGAGCGACCGGAAGAACCTGGGCGTTGGATTTTTGGCCGGCTGGCCGTGCTGCCTGAGCAGCGCGGCGCGGGACTGGGAGCGGCACTGCTGGCCGAGTCCGAACGACTGGCGCGCGAGGCGGGCGCCACCGAGATGCACCTCCACGCCCAATGCCGCGTAACCCCCTTCTACGAGCGCACCGGCTACACGCAATACGGCCCTATTGAACTGGACGAACATGTAGAACACATCTGGATGAAGAAGAGTCTATAAGCTTCCTTCACCTGCCAGGTTTGCCGTAGGACAAGGGCTCTGCCCTTGCCTTCAACTACGTTTGACCTGGCAGGTTTGTTTTTGCCGAGCGGCAAGGGTAGAACCCTTGCCCTACGGTCAACCTATGAAGGAACGGTTGTCGCTATCGGTGGCGTAAGCGGCGGAAGGCAACAAGGGCTGTTGCCGCAGCCGCAAGGGCAAGAACGGCAATAGGCAAACCCCAGGGCGCGTCCCCCGTTCCCACCAAAAGCGGCGGCTGACCGGGCGTAGAGGAATCAGGACGAGCGGGAGGCGTGGGTGTACCCGGCGTACTCGGGCCACCGGGGTTCTCAGGCTTGTCCGGGCTCTCTGGGTTCTCAGGCTTGTCCGGATCACCAGGAGTATTTGGCTGATCAGGATTGTCAGGATTGTCCGGGTTGTCAGGATCACTCGGATCGCTGGGATTATCGGGATTGTCCGGGTTATCGGGATCATCGGGATCGGGGGTATCCGGGCCGCCGGGGCTAGGCGGAGGCGTGAGCGACCTGTCCGTCATCGAAACCTTGGTGACGCGGTTCTCACCAAAAGCCGCCGGTGTATCACTTACCATAAACTTCACGTCAGTAGCAAGCGCATAGCCTTCAGGAGTTTCAAGTTCTACCAGGCGATATTCCTTACCCGCAACGAACTTCCCCGTTACCACATGCGCCGTGTCGCTTGACACCCAGGGGCCCTCCACTACCGTGTCACTCTCGTCAACCACCTGCAGCTTGGCACCAGCGAGGGGCCTCCCTGCGGAATCGACCTTCCGAAACTCCACCACTACTTGGGGTTCCCTCCACACGATATCACCGTTCACAATTTGTGCCGTGCCAGAGCCATCATCAAAGCTCTTGAGCTCTGGCGCACCGCCAGCGCCCACCTTAAACGAAATTTTGATGGGGTTCTTCGACACAAGGCTGCCATCGGGCGCCACACGTTCCTGAATGACGTACTCCTGATTCATGAGCACGCCCTTGAAGGTGAGTATGCCGTTTTGGTCGGTGGTTGCCTCCGCGATAAGTTGAAGAGCGGCGCGTTCCTGCGCCGACAAAGAAGCACCCTGTGGGTGAGGTCCTGCTTTCGCCACGGACTTATACAGGCCATACGTCGACCCCGGCAGCACCTGGTTGGGATCAAGCTCCGACACCTTCTTTATGCTGATATCGGTGCGTATGACATCGTTCACAATAGTTTTCACGACACCAGATGACCCAATAGGCGCGAAACTTGACAACGTGCCGTTCGGCGCGAACACGGCTTTATGCACCTCTGACGGTACATGCCCCGCTGGTGTCACGGTTTCCTTCACGTAGTAGGTGTTCCCGCCCTCAAGACCGCGGAAGGTCACGCTTCCGTCTGATGCACTTGTTGTCACAGCCTCCGATCCATCCGCAAGGTGTGCAGGATTAAGGCACGACTCATCGGTATACACCCTGAACTCGACACCTGCGAGTGGCCGTTCCGCCTTGGGATCGTCCGAACAGGATTCATTGAAGAGTTCCGTCTTTGTGAACGAAAGCTCGGTCAACTCGTTGAGTATCGGCTCTCCGTCGTTGAGCGCAATCGTTTGATTGCGTGTAGTTTGATCAACAGTGAACTCATAATGTGTGCCGTCCACTTGATAGCCCGGCGCAGGTATGGTTTCCACTACGTGATACGTTCCTGCGGGGACGTTGGGGAACCACAGCTCGCCAGCTTGTGTTGCCGTAGCGGAATGCGGGTTGTGGTTAGAATCTTCGCCCTCAAACGGCGTGCCCGCAGCCGCCGTCGTACGCGTATCGATAGCGGCTTGCTCCACCCCGCCAACAACAGGACGCAGTTCAAACGTCGCACCCATCAGCGCCGTTGAATTTTTATCCTGTTTCACCAAGTGCGCCTGGGCGTTGAGCGGTGTGTTGGTAAGGAATGCATCACCCGAGGTCGATTGCACCGCCACCACCGACAAACTAGGCCAGGTATACCCACCGCTCTCGGGAATGGTAAACGGCTCCGTCATAACCCCTTCGAACAAGAAGTCGCTACGTGTGGCTACCTCCTTGAAATAGTACGTGCCAGCAGGAAGGCCACAGCGAATCTGATCACCCTGCTTAGCATTGCCGATAGTGCGACTGAACGTACGCTGAGAGCCAATGGTAGTCACCTTGCCGTCATCACCTGAGACGAAGTGGCCACCCGCATTCACCGGCTCATCGGAACCTTGGAGATACAGGTCAAACGATGCACCAGACAGCGCCTTTCCGCTTTCTGAATCCTGTTTGAAGAACTCAGCATGACCCACAATACGCTCGTTGCGCAGAATGAAGGAGTTGCCCAAAACCACATTTTGGAAGGCGCCTTTATCTGCATCACCCTCAAGCGCTAAGCCATTATGCAGGTCAACCAGCGTCGCCTTGCCGTACTCGTTGATGGTGAACTCGATGACCTGGCTAGCTTCGTGGTTCGCGGTCTTGTAGCCAATCGGAACAACAGTTTCAATGAGGCGGTACTTCGCTCCGCGGTCGAGCCCCGCAAAGGTATGCCCCTCCTTGGCCTCATCTACCGTGGCGGTAGTCCACTCTCCCTGAGAAACGTCCATCCATCCGCCACCGCCATCAGACTTCTGCAGCTTGACCGTAGCGTTTGCAACACCTTCGCCCCACTGGTCGAGCTTCTTCACCGTCACGTGCGCGGGGTTGTCTTGCACCGTGAGGGTAGTACCCTCGACGGAGCCGATGCCCTCATCCTTTGACACCTTACCAAACGCATCCACCGTGAACTTCACGGGATCAAACTTGCTCAAGGTAGCGTCGATTGGGCCGGTATCTTCCACAAGCCAATACATCCCCGCCGGGATGCCATCGAGTTTCCAGGTGAAGACTTGATTTGCTTCGTCAATACGCGTACTCAATTCGGCACCATCAAACGCGTTCTTAGCTTTCTCGGCGCTCTGGGAGCCGTCGGCGTTTGCTTTATAGATGCTCAACTCAACACCCTCAAGGCTGGGGGCGGTCGTGGTTTTCTTTACCGTAAGTTTGGTGGGAGCGTTCGTGATAGCCGGGGTTACATCGTGCGCGGTGCCCATTGGCTCATAATTCACTTTCCACGGCTCCCCCACCTGCCCAGGAGCAACTACACTGAAGTACTTCGCACCCTCGTAGCGCGTATACCCCTCAGATGTCGCCGTTTCCTCAAGGCCATACTCACCCCACGGCAAGCCGCTGATCGTAAGATCGCCCGAAGCAGCTTCATGCAACTCTGTCACTGGCCCCGAGGCGTTATAGGTATAGCTGCCTTCCGCATTCTTGGTGAACGCAAGCGGAACCTTCGGATTCGTCCCAAACCCGTTGGGATACAAAGAGAGTGTAAAGGTAGACTGGCGAGCGCCCTGATATGTAAGCCCTTTTATTTCGCCATAGGTCTTCTTCAATTGAACAGGCACGTTACTCGTCGTGCGCGCGTTCTTCACCGCCTTGTCCTGGCCCTGAATGATGGTGGTGCCCTTCGCTCCGGTTGTGAACGACCCCTCCGTCGTGTGGTACTTCGTTTCACCCACCGAGGCCACATCTTCTTTATAGTGATAGGCGGTATTCGGCTCTAGGCCGTAGAACGATACAAGACCATTCTTGTTCGACACCGCCGTTTTAAGGATGGTCGTTTGATCGTCCTCTTTTGACAGGAAGAAGCGCACGCCCGACAGCGGTGCCGTTTCTCCGCTGAAGGCATCCACCTTTACCAGCTTGTAAATGGCCTTTTGCGTGAGCCACCCCCACGAACTGGCATCGACATCAGCAGAAATAGTATCATCGCCCAACGGCGTGTCACCCATGACAACACTTACCGTATTGGTAACCTTACCGCCAGAGGCAGGGCCGACTATCTTCGCCTGATATTCCAACACATAGGACGCGGCACCATCGGGCAACTTCACCTTAAGGACAACCTTGTCTTTGGTGGCATCATAGACAAGCTCCTTGCTCCACCCCGCTGTAACAGCGGCACCATGTCCGTCCTTGATGAAAGCACCCTCGTGTTCGGCATAGTACAGCTGCACCGTGGAAAGGTCGATCTCAAGCGCCTCGTCGAATTCGTCCGTGGCCACAGCATTCGTCAGCTGCAGGCCGTTGGGGTTGAGGGCGATGCGGTAGTCAAGAATCCCGTCCTTTTGACGTGAACCGTCAACCGACTTTGCGGCGAATTGTTCAGAAATGTCGGGGGTATCCTGCGTGCCAATGCACTCAGCCACTGCCCCACCGTCGGCTAGGTAGCCATCAGAGTCGGCCATGACAGTGTTTTTCACCAAGATCCGGAACCCGTCAACAAGCCATTCATTCTGATAGAGCGCTTGCAAAACCGCCTTGTCGAGCGTGAGGGGAAGGTCGATGATATAGCATGCCGACGCCTCAGCCGCACCCGTTACGCTGAAATCAACGACCTTGTTGGCGACCCACTGGTCAATAGCCGTCTTAAATTCACTCGTGACATCGCTCTTTGCGTCGCCTTGTTTCTTTGTCACCTTCACAGACGGAACCTGTGAATTGGTTGCATCTCCGTTGACGAAAGTCCACTTCGAGGCATCAATCGTTGTCTTTTCAGCTCCAGATGAATCGACAACATGCGCTGTAATCGCCTTCAAGTCATCAGCCATGGTTAACTCTGTGTTGGGCATCTGGTTACCATTCACCGTGATGTAATAATGTAAGTACCCGGTCGATTCGCCCTTCATATCAACCACGGTGTAGTTGCTCGTCTTGGTGAGGAAGGCGTTTTTGAACGTGCGTTCGGCGCTATCCGCGGCCTCATAGGTGTGTCCGGGAGCCGTTACCGCGAGATTCGCCGTGTTCCTATAAGTGTGATCTTTGTCGTTCTCGCGCTGGAAATTGAGCGCCTGGCTTTGATAGGCTATCTCGATGTCGTTGAGTTCATACTGCGCCCGTTTGAAGGTAAACCTCATCGCGTGGGTGTCTGGGTCGAAGGAGAAAACAGTAACCAACTCGTCCTTCGTGAGAGATGTTCCCTTGTGCGTAACCTTAACCGAATCCAGCAGAAGATCCTGGTCGAAGGTGCCATCTTCCTGAAGTCCCACCACATCGGTGATCACGCCCTGCGTATAGTCCTCCGAGCGGGTGGAAGGCTTGATGATCCAGTCAATGACGCCGGTATGCTCATCATACGTGGGTGTGTCCTTGTCCAAGTAGGCAACGTTGAAGTTTGTACTGATATCGAACTTGGTATCGTTTTCTCCCGGGCCGGGCCCGCCCGTCGGCCAGTCATACGCCATCCACGCCTGGTTGGGGAAGGTGATATCCACCTTTTTATCGCTGTCACCATCAACGGCGATGTCCGTCTCAAACGTGATACGTTGCTCGGTGCTCACCACTCCGTCGAAGTGGATTTCCAACAACGTCGTATTATCTGGGGTTTCGATAGTTTTCACGGCGTAGGTGCCACTGGGCGCAGGATTGGGAGTTGTGTCATACACCTTATCAAGAGGAACATCATTAACTTTCAGCGTTCCATTCCGATAGGTGGCACGTGCGTCAAGCCGATCAAATACCACGACGTTTTGGGCCGCGCCAACGCCGCCCTTATTGATAATGATATCCCAAGAGATAATGCTGCTGTTCAGCGGTTGCCCCGACTTGGAAATACCGAACTGTGGTACCGTCACACTCGCTTCCGCTCCCTGTTCAGGCGGCACCACAACTTCAGAATTCTGAGGTGATTCCATCTTCACGCTGTTTGCCACCTGCTGTTCACTCTTCGCAGTAGCGTTCAGCACCGCCTCATTCACCTTGGTTTTCACCGTGATGTCATATGGCGCCACCGCAGTCGAATCGTCGGGGAAGGTATAGGAGAAGGTGCCTCCGTGCACGTCGGCGGGCTTAACAAGTTCCGCGCCATCGGGCCCGGTCACGCTTGTGACTGCTAGTTCATTCTCTTCGAAGGTGTCTGTGACGGTAATACCTTTAAGAGCGAGGCCCGCAGATGCGGGCTCGCTTCCTACTGTGATAGTCCACGTAATGCTATTGTCGTCCTTGTTGTATGTGCCGTGCTTTTCCATCCCCTCAAGTTTTGGTGAGGTAGGAGGCACCTTAAACGTATAGGTTGTACCCCCATTTTGGAGAAGCCACGGCACCTGGGTGGTGTCGGTATCCTTGAGTTGGTCTTTATCCAGCTTGAACGTGGCACCTACCCCACCAAAGATGGATACGTAGCCCTTGTCAAGGTTCACCGTATCGGTGAAAACCACCTTGAAGAACGCTTTTCCCTGGTCATCCTTTTCAATGGTGTACGTTGCAATTGCCAACCCAAGGGGTGAATAAATGGTTTGCGGCGCTTTGTTTTCGTCGACTATAAAGATGCTCGGCAGCGCATAGCGATAGTAGTCACCCGCCTTGATTTCTCGCGTAAGGTCCGGCGATTCATCATCGACAAGAATTTTGAAAATAACCTCCATATACAGGTTATCAATAGAGGCAAACGGCACGGTGGAGAAATCAAAAACCTGGGCCTCGTCCGTTCCCGTGTTTGATATGTCGTGGGACACACCGTGCACGTCTTGGTAGGAAAACGCAGCAACGCCCAAAAGAAGTTGGTCGAGGTCATGCGTTTTGTCCGGATCACTGTTCGTCCCCGACTCCAAGTCGAACGGAAGTTCAGACGTCTCTACCTCAGCCTCTTGCGCCTCGCCTTCATTCAGATTGTTTTCATTCGGCTCAACAAGGGGCGCTCCTTCCTCAGAAGCGAAGAGGTCGTCAGACTTTTCCGATAACGGGGGCTCAGGAGAAACTTCCCCCTCGTGCGAACCCTGAGGCCCCGTACCTTCTTCGGTCACATCGCTGGTACCGCTTTCCGGCATATCGTCAGCGGGAGCCACATCGGGCGAAGGCGCCCCTTCCGTCCCACCTTCCCCTTCTTCTGTGCTTGGAAGCATTGAAATAGCTGCCCCCCCCCCCAGCGCCGTATGCCGCGAGCGGCTGGAGGATGGCGTTATTGCAGGTGATTACCAGCAGGAATGCGAGGATGAGTGAGAAAGCGTTGCGGGCGGCGTGGCGGTGCATACAAGTTCCCTTCGGCTGCGTTTGAGCGGTCTTTCGGCAGGATAGTCAGCTCAGTTTATGCCACCCGGATGTCTAATAAAATGCGTTCAATTATTACTAGAACCCCAGATCAACCATTGACTTTTCCCGTACAGCCACCGACCGCAGCGCGCTCAACGCCACCCACACACCCTGCTTCCCATAGCACCAGGTATTTCCCTCCCCCTCAATACCAAAAAGCCCCCGCCGAAGCAGGGGCTTTACGAGGGCTTATCTCAGCGATGCTACTCGCACACCAAGTACCATCATATCGCGAAGCGTCAGGCGGCTCCGGGTATGATAAGCATCGCTGCCGTCAGGATGATGGCGCACACCACACCCAAGATTACAAACAGCACACCGCCGAACTTGAGCCAGGTGGAGTACTCCACCTTCGCCAGCGCAAGACCGCCCATGATGGCGCCCGACGTCGGCGTGAACAGGTTCACCAGGCCGTTACCAGCGCTGTAGATCATAATCATCACGTCGGTGGAGAACCCAAGGTGGTTCGCCAGCGGGCCCATGATTGGCATGGACACGGTGGCCATGCCGGACGACGACGGAATGAGGAACGACAGCACCACGTACAGCAAGAACGAAAGCGGTGCAAAAATGACAGCCGACATGCCGGCCAGCGCATTCGCCGCGTTCTCGAGGATCCACATGTCCAGACCCGTCTCACCCATTAGCACGGTAATCGAACGCGCCAGAGCGATAATTAACACAACGCTCATCATGTCGGCTGCGCCGTTGATAAACGCCTTCACAAAGCGGCTCTCAGAAAGACCGCCAATAAAACCAATCACAATAGCCATGAGCAAGAACCAGGTGGAAGCTTCGTCGAAGTACCACTGACCCATAGGAACGCCGGTCAGGAAGGCCGACCAACCCTGACTGATCTGCTCTTCGGTGGTAACGGTACCGGTCACGGTGCCGTCAAACGTCAGCTCGCCACCCACCTTGGCATCGTCCCACGAAGCGGCAATGTCGTCACCGGACACTTGCGTGGTAACCTCTTCAGTAGCCGCGCCGGCATCAAAGATAGTAATGCCAAAGTCTTCCCACGGGATGAAGCTGACAATCATCACCACAAACGTGAGCGCGAACACCACGAGCGTCCACTTCTGGCGACCGGTCAAAAGCTTCTTGGCCGGCTCATTCTCAGCCTCAACGGCATCCTGATGAGCTTCGCCGAACTCGGCCTTCATGGTTTCCTGCTCCTGCAGCGACAAAATAGTGGAGCCCTTGTTGGCCTTCACCTTTTTGGCGTAACGCATGACAAACACAATAGAAATAGCCAGCGTCACAATCCACAGGATAACACCCAGCAAAATGATAGTGCCCTGGTTGATTTCGATGCCCGTGCCAGACAACGAGTCAACTGCGGCGCCCACCGCAAACGGGTTCACCGTGGAACCCAGCACGCCGCAACCAGCGCCCAACAGCACAACCGCTGCACCCACGATGCTGTCAAAACCAGCAGCCACCATGGTTGCTGCCAGCAGCAGGTAGAACGGGACCGTTTCCTCACACATGCCATACGTCGTGCCACCAATGGAGAAGATGAACATCAAAATGGGTATGAGAATTAACTCATTGCCCTTCAGCTTCTTCACGAGCGCCGCGATGCCCGCATCAAGCGCACCGGTTTCCGTAACAATACCCAGAAAGCCGCCCAAAATTAAGACGAACAAACACACCGGCAAAGCGTCGGTGAAACCCTTGACCGGCGCGGTTGTTACATCGGCAATCGTCGCACCCGTGACACCTTCCACACCGGCAAAACTCATGATCAGCGTGACTATGGCCAACGCTATAAGAATGAGTACCAGGATGGTAAATGACGAAATTGATCGCTTCTTCCTGCTTTTTTCCTTCGTTTTCTCGGTCATGAGGACCCCTCCTTCTACAAGGATCGAGGCGGATAAAATGGCGAACGAGAAATTCATACGGGCCGACCGGAAGCATAACCGCCCGGCCCGCGGATACCCCTTTTACGAGCGACGACCACGCGCCTCATGGCGCAGCCGCCGCCCTTACACTTACGCGGTAATAATAGTGCCCGTCTTGCCCTTCAGGCCTTCAGCCGCATGCTCGAGCGAGGTAATGAGCGCCTTGCCCTCGGGATGCTGCTGAACGAATTCGATGCAGGCTTCCACCTTCGGCAGCATGCTGCCGGGAGCGAACTGGCCTTCCTCGATGTACTTCTGGGCCTCGGCCACGGTCATGGAATCGAGCTCCTGCTGCTCCGGCGTGTTGAAATTGATGCACACCTTTTCAACGGCCGTGAGGATAACCAGCATGTCAGCCTTGAAGTCCGCCGCCAGTTTGGCGCTGGAGCGGTCCTTGTCGATAACGGCTGGCACGCCATGGTAGCTGTCGTCCTTTTCGATGACCGGAACACCGCCGCCGCCCGTGGACACCACGATGTAGCCGTCGTCCATGAGGTCTTTGATGGCGTCAAATTCCACAATACGCTGGGGCTTCGGGGACGCGACCACCTGACGCCAGCCGCGACCGGAGTCTTCTTTATAGGTATAGCCAGTTTCCTCGGCGCGCTTCATGGCCTCTTCCTCAGTGAGGAAGGCGCCAACGGGCTTCGTCGGATTCTGGAACGCCGGATCCTCCGGGTAGACCACCGTCTGCGTAATGACGCAAGCCGTGGAGCGCATGATGCCGCGGCGCTTCATTTCGTTCAAGATGGCCTGGGACAACTGGTAGCCAATGTAGCCCTGGCTCATGGCGCCGCACTCCGGGAAGGGCATGGCCGGCGTCTTGCCGTCATGCACCGACGCGTAGTCAAACGCGTTGTTAATCATGCCAACCTGCGGGCCGTTGCCGTGGGACACCACAACGTTGATGCCTTCGGCCACCATGTCCACAATGTGGGACGCGGTGTTCTTCACCAGCTCAAGCTGTTCCTGCGGCGTATCACCGAGGGCGTTGCCGCCCAGAGCAATAACCACAGACTTGCCTTCGCCTTTCTGGTAAGCCATGTACTGGCCTCCTTTCCGTACCGTCGCGGTGTTTAAGAGAGCGTGGCGTACATGACCGCCTTGATGGTGTGCATGCGGTTCTCGGCCTCGTCAAACACCTTGGACTGCTTGGACTCGAACACGTCGTCCTCAACTTCCATCTCGGTGACGCCAAACTTCTCGGCGATTTCCTTGCCGATGGTGGTCTTGGTATCGTGGAAGGACGGCAGGCAGTGCATGAAGATGGCGTCGGGAGCGGCCATAGCCATGACCTCCTTCGTCACGCGATAGGGCTCCAGCAGCTTGATGCGCTCGGCCCAGATGTCGTCCGGCTCGCCCATGGACACCCAGATATCGGTGTAGATGACATGCGCGCCCGTGCAGGCTTCCTTCACGTCTTCAGTGAGCGTGATGGTGGCGCCGGTCTCGGCCGCAACCTTCTTGCACTCGTCCACGAGCTCGGCCTTCGGCATACGCTCCTTCGGGCCACAGGCCACAAAGTGCAGGCCCAGCTTGGCGCACACTACCATGAGCGAGTTCGCCACGTTGTTCTCGGCGTCGCCCATGAAGACGAACTTCAGGCCCTCAATGCCCATGGGGAAGTTCTCTTCCACGGTGAGCATGTCGGCGATCATCTGCGTGGGATGGAACTCGGTGGTGAGGCCGTTCCACACCGGCACGCCGGCGTTGGCAGCGAGGTCTTCCACGATCTCCTGCGCATAGCCGCGGTACTCGATGCCGTCATACATACGGCCGAGCACGCGAGCGGTGTCCTCAATGGATTCCTTCTTGCCCATCTGCGAGCTGCCGGGATCGAGGTAGGTCACACCCATACCCAGATCCATGCCCGCAACCTCAAACGAGCAGCGCGTGCGCGTGGAGGTCTTCTCGAACAGAAGCACAATATTTTTACCTTCGAGGTAACGATGGGGGGTACCCGTCAATTTCAAGTTCTTGAACTGCTTCGACAACTGAATGAGGTAGCGGATCTCATCGGGGGTGAAATCCAGCAGCTTCAGGAAGTTGCGTCCGCTCAGGCTCGTGGGCATAATTCATTCCTTTCGTCGTTCTGTGCCAAGTTTGTCTCTCGTATTTCAGTTACGTTCAGACGGGCGTCGCCAAGTCAAAATCGCCCGCCCCTTCTCAAAGCCAGGGGTGGATGCCCCCCTAAGAGGGCATCCGGCCTGGTCTGGAAAGCAAAGGGTGCCGGCTCGGCGAACCGAGTCAACCGGTGCCCGACGCGCATTTAGTCTTCGCGCCAGATGGGCATGCTCATGCAGCGTGGGCCGCCACGGCCGCGCGACAGCTCGGCGGATGGGATGACCACCAGCTTGATGCCCTTTTCCTCAAGCACCTTGTTCGTTACGTCGTTGCGCTCGTACACCGCAACGAGGCCAGGTGCAATGCAGAGCGTGTTGGAACCATCGTTCCACTGTTCGCGTTCGGCCGCAATGCGGTCGCCGCCGCCGCAGGGGATCAGCTCCACGGGCAGACCGAGGTACTTCTCAAGAATCTTTTCCAGAGGCTCAGTCATTTCCTTTACTTTAATGCCCTCGCCCTCCGGCGTGATCTCAAACACGGTGAGCGGACCCATGATACCGGGATGAATGGTGAACTTGTCCACGTCGATTTGCGTGAACACCGTATCCAGGTGCATCATGGCGCGGTTGTTCGGGATATAGAACGCCAGAATGGTGTCGATGGGGCTGGTTTCGTCGTTGAAAATGTTGTGCGCGAGCGCGTCGATGGCGTCCGGCTCGGTGCGCTGGGAGATGCCCACCGCCAGCACGTGCTCATTGAGGTTCAGGATGTCGCCACCCTCAATGTGGAACGTGTTGTAGCGGCTGTAGTACTGCGGCACATCCTTGAAGTTCGGATGATACTTGAAGATGTACTCGCCATAGATGGTCTCGCGGTTACGCGTGACGGAATACATGCGGTTGATGGACACGCCGTTGCCTATCATGGCGAAGTTGTCGCGCGTGAAGTACAGGTTCGGCATGGGGGCAACCACCATCTTGGAGGCCTCAGACACGAGGTCAACCAAGCTGTTGGACTTGTCGGTGTGAAGCTCGGTGAGGTTGATGCCCTCCATGGTCTTCAGCACGAGGTCCTTGTTGTTCGGGTAGTTGTCGTTTAGATAGTCAAAGATGATCTTCTGATAACGGTCGGTACGAATGCCGGCCTCTTCGATGAATTGCTTCAGGAACGGCTCGCGCACCTCAGGGTTCTGATCGAGCACCTCGGTCATAAGATCTTCGAGGTACACGACTTCCACACCGTTGTCGCGCAGGGCCTGGGCGAATGCGTCATGCTCCTCTTGGGCTACCTTCAGAAACGGGATGTCGTCAAACAGCAGCTCTTCGAGCGTGTTCGGCGTCAGGTTCAGAAGTTCGTTACCCGGTCGATGGAGCAAAACTCGCTTAAGCGGCTTGATCTCGCTCTTAACGTTGACACCAGCCATTGCAACCCTCCTTTTCTTTTATGCATTTTCCAGATGTTCGGCCTCGAACGCATCCGTTGCGCACCGTATGCCTGTTCGATGAGGCCAAAATCTCACGGTTCGATTCGAATTGCAACCACAATTCCGCAACAAAACCAACGAGGCTTCTATACCAGGCTTTTTTTCGGCGAACGGTAGGTTTGGTGACTCCTTTTCTCCATAATTCCTTCATGTTTGCTTTAGTGCTGTGGAGTGATGGACGAGGCAAAATGGCTTGTTTTGTGCCAGAGAAAAGCCGGCCTGTGCCCTGGTTGGGCGCAGGCTGATAAATGGGACTGCATAAACCATGGCAAACATGCATTCCTGATGCATCATGCTCAACGATGAGGGGCATGCGTGAGGCTTCGGCGGGTGTTTTGTGCGTTGGAAGGAGGTTGCACGTGGCTGAAATGGTGTTTCTACGTGCGGTTTCTCCGAAGAGGCGCGCGGTTTTGCCACAGGGACGGGTGACGGGTCACATGAGTGCGTTTTAAGGTATAATAGGCACCGTAGCGCACGCGCTCGTGGCTCAATGGATAGAGCAACGGACTTCTAATCCGTCGGTTGCAGGTTCGAGTCCTGCCGGGCGCGCCAGAATTTTGCCGCCCCGCCTTCTCAAAGACGGGGCGTTTTTATTGGCGTTTAATGAAACTGGTTATTTTAGCATTGTTTGATGCGGTGGCAAGCATAAATTTCAAAATGGTTGCTTGAAGTTTGCCGTAGCGATACCGTGGGAGGTGCCAAGGAAAGGCGCTTTTACTTGTTCACCGGAGGCTCATTGATGAGCATCGACCTTCACAGAGTAAACCGCTCGGCAACAACTTGGCAGCAAAAGGCGTTCGTCCTCCGTTTCTATCGTATGATTAGTACTTCGTTCGCACAGATCGTCGACGAGCATCGGGTCGACGAGGAAAGGAACGCCCATGGCCTATCTGGAAGACCACTTACTGTATTACAAGAAATCCTGCCCCTTTTGCCAAAAAGTGCTGCGTTTCATGGAAGAGAATAAGATCAACCTCGACGCGCGCGACACGTTGCAGCCCGGCAATCAAAACGACCTTGTGCGCATCGGCGGTAAAAAACAAGTTCCCTGCCTCGTGGTAAACGGCAAAGCAATGTACGAATCCGACGACATCATTGCCTACTTGCGCGGAAAAGTGGCAGACTAGTTCAACGCTGCTCCTTCGGCTATCTGCCAGCCTCTTCCCCACCGCAACGCAAAAGCGGCCCCGCCTAAGTGGAGGGGCCGCTTGTTTTTTGATGGAGCGGGTGACGGGAATCGAACCCGCGTGGTCAGCTTGGAAGGCTGAAGTTCTACCATTGAACTACACCCGCATAACGCGTCGGCTATTGTACCGCAACATTGGGCTGGGCGCGCAAAATTCCGTAAGACTTTCCACTAGATTCTCCAAAAGTACGGCGTAGCGGGCGCAGACGACGCTCGTGGCGAGGCACAGGGAAGTGGAGGCGTCATGGCGCGGCTTGATGAATACGAGCGCAAACGGAACTTTGAGCGCACGGCGGAACCTGCGGGCGACGCCACGGAACCACCCGCCGCGGATGCGCCGCTGCGGTATGCCATGCAGCACCACTGGGCCTCGCGCGAGCACTACGACTTGCGGCTTGAATGGGACGGCGTGCTGCTGAGCTGGGCTATTCCAAAGGGCCCGTCGTACAACCCACACGACAAGCGGCTAGCCGTGCACGTGGAAGACCATCCACTCGACTACCGCACGTTTGAGGGTACCATTCCGAAGGGCGAATACGGTGGCGGCACGGTGATGCTCTGGGATGAGGGCACATGGGAGCCACATGGCGCTGTGGACAAGGCGCTGGCGGCGGGCGAGCTCAAGTTTACTCTGCATGGGAGACGCCTCAAAGGCGACTGGGTGCTTGTGCACATTAAGCCACGCCGCGGCGAAAAGGACGACAACTGGCTGCTCATCAAGGAGCGCGACGAGTTTGTACAGGACGATGCAGGCATTTCTCAATTCGACACAAGCGTGGTGAGCGGGCGCACGCGCGACGAGATAACTGCGGGCGACGATGAACACGTGGCGCGCAACCCTTTCGACCAGGTGGACGTGGAACTGGCGAAGCTTGTGAGCGAGGCACCGGCCGACGACGCCGCGTGGCTCTACGAGGTGAAGTACGACGGCTACCGCATAGTGGCGTTTCTTGAAGGCAACGAAATGCGCCTCATGACGCGCAATGGAAACAATTACACTGACCACTTCCCCACCGTGGCTTCCTCGCTGCTTGACGTGGCGGCGGGACGCGCGCTGGTACTAGACGGCGAGGTCGTGGTCACCGACGAGGATGGGCGCTCAGATTTCCAGGCGCTGCAGGGCTTTCTCAAGCACCCTGAAGGCAAGCAGCCCGTGTATATGGTGTTTGACCTGCTGGCGCTCGACGGCGAAGACGTGCGAGCACGGCCACTTGTTGAGCGAAAGCGCTTGCTGGCGGACGTGCTGGCCTCCGCGCCCGACGACGTGCGGTTCAGCACCCATGTGGAGGGCCGTGGCGAGGACAGCTTCCACGCTGCGTGCAAACTGGGGTTGGAAGGCGTGGTGGGCAAACGCTCCGCCTCGGCGTATCGCGGCGGGCGGTCGGGCGACTGGATCAAACTCAAGTGCGACCATCGCCAGGAGTTCGTGGTAGGCGGGTGGACGCGCACGGCCAAGAAGCCCGGCGGTGTGAGCGCACTTCTGCTGGGTGCGTATGAGGACGGCGCGTTGGTGTATGTGGGCCGCGTCGGTTCCGGCATCGGCGAGGATGACGCGCGCGAATTGCTGACACAGTTTGCGGGCCTTGAGCGCTCAAAGCCGCCGTTTGCGAACCCGCCGCGTGCGCGCTCCGGCGAAGAGGCGCACTGGGTGGAACCTGCACTGGTGGCCGAGGTACGGTTCGCCGAGTGGACCGACGACGGCCAGCTGCGCCACCCGAGCTACCAGGGGCTGCGCATCGACAAAGACCCACACGACGTCCGTCGCGAAGACGCAGGCGACGCGGAGCAACCGCTTCCACCCGCTGAGAGAACGGAGAATCCTCTGTCTACTTCGACCACTGCCGCAGCTTCTGCGGCCTCTGCTGCGACCTCTTCTGCGGCCGCCTCCTCTTCCTCTTCTCGTTCCCACGCTACCAAGCGCCGGGGCTCCGGCGAGCTGGTTATCGACGGCGTGACTATCACCAGCCCCGAAAAACTGCTGTTCGAGGACCCGGACATCACAAAAGAGGACGTCGTGCGTTACTACGCGCAGGTGGCCGACGCGATGCTACCTTACGCAGGCGGGCGCATCTTAAGCATTGTACGCTGCCCGCGCGGTGCCGGGTCGGCGTGCTTTTTCAAGAAGCACCCGGGGCAGCACGAGGCGGGCATCCACACCATCGACGTGACCGGCAGCGATGGCGAAGATGACAAGTACTTCTATGTGGATGACGCCGTGGGCATTGTGTCCGAGGCACAGATGGACACGCTGGAATTCCACCTGTGGGGCAGCCGCGTGGAGACGCTTGAGCAGCCCGACATGATGGTGTTCGACCTCGACCCCGACAAAGGCCTCGGACTTGATCAGGTGCGACGCGGCGTACGCGACCTCAAGGGCATCCTGGATGATTTAGGGCTAGCCACGTTTCTCAAGACGAGCGGCGGCAAGGGGTACCACGTGGTGGTGCCGTTTCGACCGGAGGCGTCGTGGGATGCGTTCCACGACTTCGCTCGGCGCATCGCGCAGGTGATGGCTGAGAAGTGGCCCGACCGCTATACGAGCAACGTGCGGCTGGCCAAGCGCAACGGCAAGATTTTCATCGACTGGATGCGCAACGGCCGCGGCGCCACGAGCATCGCCCCGTACTCGCTGCGCGCCCGCACCGGCGCCCGCGTATCCCTCCCTCTCAGCTGGGACGAGTTGGACAGCGTAGCCCCCGATGCCATCACAATGGAAGACGCGCTCGCGCGCCTCGCCCGCAGCGACAACCCCTGGGCGGGCTACTTCGACGTGGAGCAATCGCTCCAGTGAAAAGCTTGCGCCTTTTCTCCGCCGCCAGCATCACGCCTCGTCACCCTTCATGGTGCGGTACGCTTTGATGACGACGCAGATGAGGGCACCAATAGGCCAGGCGAGCCAGAACATGCGCTGGGCGGCGGTGAGGGGCACGAAGAGCAGCACAAGGCCCACCGCTGTTGCTACGGTCATGGTGAAAATATACGTGCCGCGTTCGCGCTTAGCGCGGCGAGCGTGCGCTTGCAGTGTTTCGTCGTCCAGGGCGTCGATATCTGCCTCGCCTAAACGACTGAGCGCGCTGTGGTTGTAGCGCCCCACGTCACAGCGCCGTCCGAGCAACCACCCACGTACCAGTACAAAGACCCCCGCAGCCAAACAGGTCAGACATGCGGCGCTGGCAAACCACACGTTCGTCTGGAGCAACACCGTGACCGCAAGACCCACCATGACCAAAGCCCCGCCCGCCACCAGCCCTGTGGCGAAAGAGTTGCACGCCTGGGCTTTTTGTTCCGCTGTGTAGAAGTCCTCCACAAACGGATGCGCCGTGCGAAACGCCCGTTGCTCAAGCAGCGCAGGCACGATGAGCGCCAGCCCAGCAGCGGCCCCCACGAACACGAGCGCCATCGTGTAACCGGTCACATTGATATCAGCTGCCAGCAGTACACCGGTAAGAAAAAACGCCACCGCAAGCCCCATCAGCACCACGGCCAACCCAAGCGCCAGCTTCCATGCAAAGCTGCGCATGGCCTCGTCGTAGCCCGTCACATCCTGCGGAGCCGCAGCAGACGGCATGCGCGCCGCCGCGTCAACCGGGCGCTCCGTCACATCACCAAGCACCAGTTCATCAAGCGTACAGTCAAACAGGCTGCATAGCTTCAGCAGCTTGTCCATCTCCGGGTAAGCACGCTCGGCCTCCCACTTCGACACTGATTGGCGGCTCACGCCCAGAAGCATGGCCAGCTGCTCTTGCGTCATGTTGCGCGTGGCGCGCAGGTGCTGTAGGTTGTCGCGAAAACTCATGATGTCATCCTTTTACTTTATGCCGCACCGAATGCGCTGGCAACACTATGGTGAGGGCACGCGGTGGTGCGCTCAACCAACGTGCGGTTTCTTTTGTCTTCGGCGCAAGGCAACCACCAGTAGCTTACCCCAGATCAGGCGCGTGCGCCTTGTGGATGGCACAAAATTAGAAGCAGATCGAGAACAAACACCAGCGCAACAATGCCCGGCTCGAAGATGAGAATATAGCTCCACAGAAACCCGTTTTCGAACAGCGCCACGAACGCCATCACCACCATGAGGGCTACAAGGAGCACGTTCGCCATCCGCAGCAGCGCGTCGTACTGGTGCCACAAGCGAACCAGCAGATACGCCATCAGCGCAAACTCCGCGAGTACAATCCCCCATGCTGCAATGTCATGCAGCGTCACCGTCGTTGGATCATTCGGGTACAAACACGTCGCAATGAATGACAACCCGAAGGCCCCCGCCACGAAGCGATACCCCTTCCCCACGTCCCACTTCTGGGGCAGATACACCAGCAGGTGAAAAGCAATCAGCAGCGCCGCTAAGGTTCCCACCAGGCAAAAGGCCGCCGTCGAAAGCGGTGTCACCACCGAATGGTTGCTGATGGTGTAATTGAGGCCCTTGTAGTTCAGCGCCACCACCAACGCCGACACCGCCGCAAGCCCCGCCACTCCCACCACACCCGCATACTTCCCCGTCGCCACATTGTGCCGCATATCAAACCACACCTCTCAAGTTCGTCAAGTTATCTAACGCACTCAACAATGCGGGCGCACAGGACCACACTCAACCAACTTGCGGCTTCTTTTTCACAGGGAAAATGACAACAAGCAGCATCAAGCCCCTGTTCGGGGGCTTGATGAGAAATAGGCGGGATAAAAACCTTGAGGGGGCAACCGTTGATTAATAGTAGTACTTCTTGCGATAAGCAATCAAAAGGCCAGTTGTCAGAATGAGTGCGCAGGATTCGGCGACGATGATGGCGCTCCACACGCCGTTGATGCCAAACCAAATGGGCAGCAGCATGACGGTGGACGTCTCAAGCACCAGCGTACGCACGAACGAGATAAGCGCGGACACAGGGCCATTGTTGAGTGCCGTAAAAAAGGCGGAACCATAGATGCTGAACCCCATCAGCAAGAAGGCCACCGAATAAATGAGGAAACCGTTGAGGGTCATCTCCGCCAACGTGGCGTCGTAGCCGACGAACAGGTTCACCAGAGGGGTTGCCACCAAATGGGACAGCCCGAACATCGCGATGCCGAAAACGCCCACAATCACCAGGCTCTTCCTCAGCAGCCCCCTCAGTTCAAGGTGCCGCCCAGCTCCGTAGTTGTAGCTGACGATGGGGCCCGTCCCCATGGAAAAGCCGAAGAAGATGGCCGTAAATATGAAGTTCACATACATGATGACACCATAGGCAGCCACGCCGTCGGAGCCAGCGAGCGCCATAAGCTGGAAGTTGTAGAGCATAGCCACAACCGACGCCGCAATCTCGGTCATCAGCTCGGATGAGCCGTTTACACACGCCTTGCCAAGCGCGCGGAGTTCGAACACGGGCTTGGTCAGGCGCAACCGCGAGGTCTTGCTGGATGCAAAGTAGATGACGGGCACCACCGACGCAAGAATTTGCCCCGCAGCTGTCGCAATAGCAGCCCCAACAACGCCCCACCCGAACATGCCGATGAACACGTAATCGAGCACGATGTTGACCACACCGCCTGCCACAATGACGACCAAGCCGATATGCGGCTTCTCCGCCGCTACAAAAAAGCTCTGGAAGACGTTTTGGAGGATGAAAAACGGCAACGCAAAGAAAAGGATCTGGCCGTACTGAATGGAGAGATTGACCAGTTCACCCTCCGCTCCCATGAGGCCCAAAAACGGCCTCATGAAGGCAGACCCCACAAGCGAAAGCACAATCCCAAGCACCACCGCAGAAAGGAATATGAACGTGAATAGCCTATTTGCGCGCTTGCCATCACCTTCGCCCATAATTTTAGCCACGAGCGCAGCGCCGCCGGTGCCCAGCATATAGCCGATGCAGCCCAACGCCGTTACCAGCGGAAACACCAGGTTGACTGCGGCGAGCGCGTCCTTGCCCGCGAAGTTCGATACGAACAACCCGTCGACCACGCTGTAGATGGACGCGAACACCATCATCACAATGGACGGCGCGGCGAACAGGGCCAGCCGCCCATAGGTAAACGAATCCGAGAGTTTGATAGCCACGATTTCCTTCTTTCGTTCGTGCGGGAACTCGTTGCCCGCCCTGCTCACTTACGAGGCAACCAACGCCGTCGCCTGGCTTTTCTGGAGTTCGGCATAGCGTCCACCCGCCGCCATCAGTTCTGTGTGCGTCCCCTGCTCAACGATGGTGCCCGCCTCCATCACAAGGATGAGATCGGCGTCGCGAATCGTTGAGAGGCGGTGCGCAATCACGAAACTCGTGCGGCCCTTCATAAGATGCGCCGTAGCCTCCTGAATGGCGACTTCTGTGCGGGTGTCCACGTTTGAAGTAGCTTCATCGAGGATGAGGATGGACGGGTCAACCAGAAGGGTGCGCGCAATGGTGATAAGTTGCTTTTGCCCCGCCGACATCGGCAGCAGCTCGTCATCAACCACGGTGTCGTAGCCCTGCGGCAGCGTTTTGATGAAGTGGTCGATGCGCGCCGCCTTCGCCGCTCGCTCGATCTCTTCACGCGGTGCGCCCGGTTTGCCGTAGGCGATGTTGTCGGCGATGCTGCCGTTGAAAAGCCACGTGTCCTGGAGAACCATCCCCAAGATGCTATACAGCTCGTCGCGACCCAGCGTGCGGATGTTCACCCCGTCTACCAGAATGCGCCCACCTTGCGGGTCGTAGAACCTCATAAGAAGGTTCACGAGCGTTGTTTTTCCGGCGCCCGTGGGACCCACGATGGCCACCATGGTGCCTGGCTTAACAGCAGCGTTCACATCTTTGAAAAGCAAGGTGTTGGCATCGTAGCCAAATTTCACCTGCTCGAACTCCACCTTGCCGTGCGGATTGGGAAGTGCCCGGGCGCAGATCCGCTGATCGGGTTCGTCCTGCTCATCGAGCAGCTGATAGATGCGCTCGGCCGATGCGAGCGCTCCCTGGGCGCTCGTGATGGTGAAGGCGAACTCGGATACGGGTTCGGAAATGCGGTCGACATACTGCAGCATGGCCTGGATGTCGCCAAGTGTGATGGTTCCACTCATGGTCATCATGGCACCACGCAAGGCGATGATCACGTAGCCGAACTGGCTTGCGAAGCGCACAACTGGCATGACACCGTAGGTGAGAAACTGTGCCTTGAGCCCGGCCTTACGGTAGGCCTCGGCGGCTGCTCGCGTCTTTTCCGCAGATTCTTCCTGCAGGTTGAACGCGCGGATGGTCGCGTGGCCCGTGAGGCCTTCCTCGATCTGGGCGTTGAAACAACCGAGCGTTTCCTGGCTTTTCGCGTACGCCTTGTAGGTGGCCGACGATATGACGGCGGTGAGTACAAGCCCCAGAACCACGGTGCCGAACGCCCAGAAGGTGAGCTCAATGCTGATGCCAACCATGATAACGAGAGCGCCGACGATGGTCACCACTGCGGTGATGAACTGCGTGATGCCTTCTTGCAGGGTGTCGGCCACCCGTTTTGCGTCGTTGGTCATGCGGCTTAAAATATCGCCGCGCTGGTGGGCGTCGTAATAGCTCACGGGAAGACGTTCCAGCTTGGCTGCCATTTCCTGCCGCAGCTTTAACGCGAAGTTCTGCGCAACGCTCGCCATGAGGAATTCCTCAATAAAGGTAAGCGCAGCGCTCACCACGTAGAGCACAATGAGTTCAATCAGCACCGTGCCCATGGTTTCGAACCCAACATGAAACACGGTCTTGTTCTCAATTGCCTGTTTTACGCCGCTGAATATCTCGTCGATAGCCGCGCCAATGGTGATGGGAATGAGCACGCTGCACGCCGCCGCCCCCACCAGACAGAGCGCGATAGCCAGCAGGCGTCCCTTCTGCAGCATGAGGTCGCGGAAAAAGCGCTTGGCCGTTCCGCGCGGGTTCTGTGCCTTCTCGACGCTCATTTCGTCTGCGCTGAGCACTGTGGTGTCCGCTGTTTCGGTCATGAGCCCTTACCCTTCCTGCGATTGAACGATGGCGCGATATTCAGAGCACGTCTCAAGCAACTCCTGGTGGGTTCCTGTGCCGACCACGCGCCCCTCGTCGAGCACGACGATGCGCTCGGCATCCGCAATACTCGATACCCGTTGCGCGATGACAATCTTTGCGCTGTTCGGGGTATCGTTCTTGAGTGCCCTGCGAAGCTTGAGGTCGGTGGTTGCGTCGAGGGCCGAAAACGAGTCGTCAAACAGGAGTATCTCGGGGCGGCGCACCAGCGCACGCGCGATGGCAAGTCGTTGGCGCTGCCCACCCGAGAAGTTGTCGCCGCCCTGGGCAACCGGGGAAGCACGCCCGTCTTCCAAGCTTTCCACAAAGTCGGCTATCTGGGCGGTGGCAAGCGCCGAGCGCATCTGCTGCTCGCTCGCGCAGGCGCAGCCATGGTGTAGGTTGTCGGCAATCGTCCCGCTGAACAAAAATGGCCTCTGCGGCACAAAGCCTATCCGCTTGCGTAAAGCCGCTACGTTGTACGAGGCGAGGGGCTTCCCGTGGACGAGAATTTCGCCCTCACCTGCCTCAAAAAGGCCCATAAGAAGGTTCGCGATCGTGGATTTTCCGGAACCCGTCGCGCCGATGATGGCCGTGGTCTCGCCCGGGTTTGCCACGAAACTCACGTTTTCGAGCACCGGTTTCTCGGCTCCTTCGTAGGAAAAGCCAACCTGCTTGAATTCAACGGCTGGAGGCACGGGCAATAGCCCTTTACTGGCATGTGGCTTTTGCGAAGGACGGTCGCAGGCGGCTTCGTTTTCGCCCTCTTTGACGAGAGGCGGCTCTTCTTTTTCAAGCACTTCGTTGATGCGTCGCGCGCTCACCTGCGCCTGGGGGATGAAAATGAGCATGGCGACGCCCATCAGCAGGTAGCCCAGAATGAGCATGGCGTATTCCACAAGCGCCATGATGTCGCCGATTTCAAGGGACCCCTCGGCCACCTGGTTGCCGCCCACAAACAGGATCGCGAATGTCGTCACGTTGAACAGCAGCATGACGAAGGGCACAACGACGGCAAATATCCTGTTTGTCTTAATAGCCGTTGCCGCGTAGTTTCCGGCAGATTCCTCCATCCGCAGCCTATCCCATTCGGTGCGCCGAAACGCCCGGATGATGCGCACACCAGCAATGCTCTCCCGCACCGTGCGGTTCAGGGAGTCGAGCTGGCGCTGAAGCTTTTCAAAATAGGGAATGACGACCCGCGAGAGAATGAGGAAGACAATGATAATCACGATCATAATACCGACGATGCCGGCAGCGAGCACGGAGTCCTTCGAGAACATAAGCGCCATGCCAATGACAACCATGAACGGCACCGGCAGCAACATCTCAATGAAGATGAGAAGCGCCTGCTGAATTTGGTTCACATCGCTGGTGATTCGCGTAATGAGCGAGGCCACACCGAAATGTCCCACCTCAAGATGAGGCAGTCGATGAACCTTCTCGTACAGCGCGCACGCCATGTCGCGGGAGACGCCCGTCGCAATGTAGGCGGAGGCATAGGTTCCGGCGAGCGTTGCTACCGCAGAGAGAACGGCGGCACCGAGCATCGCAAGTCCGAAGGTCAACACATGATCGAGGTTTCCGGGCACAATGCCGTCGTTAACGATGCTTGCGACAAGTGTCGGCACGAACAGCGCGGCCACCACCTGCACAAACATGAGTATCACTACGCCCACGCAGACAAGCTTATAGCCCTTGAGAAAACGGAAGAGGCCTTTCATAGGTTCCAAGCCTCTTGAGCCGCGTCTTTGTGCAGACATCCCTGTGCGATTGCTCGCTCAATGGCTTCGGCTTCTTCTTCAAGGAGTTCGATCAGCTTCGTATAGGATTCCTCACCCATATCGGTCAGCACCCTCTTTTCGAACAGCAGCATGGGTGCAAGGACGTAGTCGGCAAACGCATTCCCCTCTTCGGTTAGCACGATTGGCTTGCTCTTGCGGTTCGCATCGTCGCAACGCACCTCGGCAAAACCTTTATCGACGAGGCGCTTCACAATGTTGTTGACTGTTTGCTTGGGCATCTCGTAGGCATCGCATATCTCACTCTGCGTGATTCCTTCTCCGAACGAGAGGGCATAGAGCACTTTAGACACATACGGATTCAAGCCCATGAGTTTTTCAGCTTTTGCGTATACGCCGTTCATCTGGCTTAACGCACGCCCCATGCGGATGATCAATTCTTCGTGGCGCTTTTCCATCGTTACGTCATTCATAGTTGATACCGTCCTCTTTATTTATTTAGTCCCTACAGAGACTTACAAGTGAGTATTTTAGTCTTTGTGAGGACTATTTTGATGAAAGAGCGGTGGAAACATAAGAACGACACAGTGCGTTCAAGCGCAGGGATGTTGTTCTAGAGTTTTGTGTAAGGGGAAAAGAAAACGCCCAAGCTGTCACAACCTGGGCGTTGCTTATACGCTTCATTTTACGAGGTACTGCCAAACTTCATGGCGAAATCAGGTGCAACACTTGATAAAGCGGATTGCGTTGAAGTGGTCGGGGTGACAGGATTTGAACCTGCGACATCTTGCTCCCAAAGCAAGCGCGCTACCAAGCTGCGCCACACCCCGACGGCCGATGCGGCGAAGGGTATTATAGCAGAAGTTTAGCGATGAGAAGCGAGCTTTGCTTTGAGTTCTCGCAAGGCGTTGCCGCGATGCGAGACAGCGTTCTTTTCGTCGCGGCCCACTTCGGCAAGGGTACGCTCGCCACCGAACACGTCCGGGAAGAACAGCGGGTCGTAGCCGAAGCCTTCACTTCCCCGCTCCTCGTGGCCGATGCGACCCTCTACCGTGCCCCGCGCCACCGTTTCGGTGCCATCCTCGTCCACGAACACGAGCGTGCTCACGAAGCGACCCGTACGCGCGTCATCAGGCACGTTAGCCAGCGCTTCCAGCAGCTTCGCGTTGTTTGCGGCGTCGTCGCACGGCTCGCCCGCATAGCGCGCCGAGTGTACGCCGGGCGCGCCGTTAAGCGCGTCCACCTCAAGCCCCGAGTCGTCCGCGAGCGCAGCAAGCCCACCGGACGCCTCATGCGCCGCGCGCGCCTTGATGCGCGCGTTGCCCTCGAACGTTTCGGCATCTTCCGCCGGGTCGGACTCAATGCCCAACTCACGCAGCGTGCGAAACTCCCAACCGGGGAAATTGAGCGCCGTGGCAATTTCTGCCACCTTGTGCGCGTTGTTCGTAGCTAGCACCACCGTTTTCATACGTGCCCCCTCCTACGCGTCAGCCCAGTTCACGCGCGCCACCGCGTCGATGGGCTCGCGGAACACGCGGCTGCCAAAACTGCGAAATTCGTCGATGTCGTTTCCCGTGGTGAAAAACTCGTAGCGCGCCTCGTGATCAACGCTCGCACACGCGCCGCGGCTGGCCAAGATATCGGCCACATCGCGCGCCGCCTCGGTCGATGATGAGATCAGCTTCACATCGCGCCCCATCACGCTCCCAATAAGAGCCTTGAGCAGCGGAAAGTGCGTGCATCCCAACACGAGTGTATCCACTTCGGTGCGCCGCAACGGTTCCAGGTATTCGCGCGCAATTTCCTCGAACGCCGGGCGAATATACACCTTCGACGCAAGCGACGTGTAGTTTTCCAGCGGCCCCTCGGCCATGCGAATGCCCTGCTCGGCAATTTCCACGAAGCGCGGCGTGGCTGTGGAGAACACGGTAATACCCGCGTCGAGGTGCCGAATAGCGCGCGTGTAGGCGTCCGATTCCACCGTGGCCTTCGTCGCGATTACTCCCACTCGATTGTTGCGCGTGGCATGCGCCGCCGCGCGGGCGCCCGGCTCCACCACGCCGATGACCGGCACGGGAAACGTCTGCTGCGCATGCGCAAGCCCGGCCGCCGTGGCCGTATTGCAAGCAATGACCACCATCTTCACGCCGCGCTGCACGAGCCAGCCACCAATCTGTTGCACGAAGCCGTCCACTTCCTCAAGCGAGCGCGGCCCGTAGGGACAGCGCGCTGAGTCGCCCAAATACACAATGGACTCGCGCGGCAGTGCCTTGGCAATCTCACGCGCCACGGTCAGGCCGCCGAACCCTGAGTCAAACACGCCGATGGGCGCGTTGTCGAAAGCGGGAAGCGACGGTTCGGGCGCAGCCGCGACCTGCGGCGAGAGCGTTGTCTGTTGAGTTTCCATGCAGCCAGTATACCGAAGCGCATGCCTCTTGTTTGCAATCGACACCGGGCTGCCACAGTTTCTGCTAATCTAGAACATGAGAGAAAACACAAGACAGAGAGGAAGGCGCACGATGAAAGTTTTGCTTATCAACGGAAGCCCCAACGAGAAGCGCTGCACGTACACCGCATTGTCCGAGGTGGCAAGCGCACTGGAAGCGGAGGGTGTGGAAACCGAGATCGCCTGGATCGGCCGCGAGCCCCTGCGCGGGTGCCTCGGCTGCAGCGGTTGCGCCAAGCGCGGCGACGGGCGCTGCATCTTCGACGACGATGTGGTGAACAGCCTCATCGAGAAGGCGGAAGCGGCCGATGGCCTGGTGGTGGGCACCCCCGTGTTCTACGCCGGTGCGAACGGCGCGCTGCTCGCTGTGCTCGACCGCATGTTCTACGCCGCCTCCGCGCGCCTGCGCTTCAAGCCCGCAGCAGCCGTAGCCAGCGCCCGCCGCGCCGGCACCACGCCTGCGCTTGACCAGATCAACAAGTACTTCCAGATTAACTGCATGCCGGTGGTGTCGTCGAATTACTGGCCCATGGTGCACGGCCAAAGCGCCGAGCAGGTGCGCCAAGACGCGGAAGGCCTACAAATCATGCGCACCCTCGGCAAAAACATGGCCTGGATACTCAAGGCAACCGCACAAGTTCCTGCGCCCGAGGTTGAACCAAAAATCATGACGAACTTCATCCGCTAAAAGCGAGCGAGCCCTTCCGTACCCACCCCGTCACCCGAAAGGACCTCCATGGCGAAGGAGCATGACCATAAGACGAATGCTGTGCGGGCGCTTGATGCGTCGGGGCTTGCGTATGAGGCGCGGTTCTTTGACTGCCCGGAGGCGCTGTCGGGTACGGAGGTGACGCGCATGTTGGGGCTCGACCCCGACCGGGTGTTCAAAACGTTAGTCACCCAAGGTAAATCGGGCGAGCACTATGTGTTCATGATCCCCGTGGCCTGTGAACTCGATCTCAAGAAAGCGGCAGCCGCCGTTGGCGAGAAGGCGATGGCCATGGTGAAGTCACGCGAACTGTTGCCGCTCACCGGCTACGTGCACGGCGGCTGCTCTCCCATCGGCATGAAGAAACTCTTCCCCACCACCATAGACGAAACGGCCGCCCTGTACGAACGCATTGCGTTTTCGGGCGGCCGCATCGGCTGTCAGATTGAAATGTCCCCCGTCGACCTTGCGCGCATCGTGCCACTTGAGCATGCGGATCTCACGGTAGTGTAGCGCTCCTACCAGTGGCTCACCACGGTATCGCCGGACTGGATGAGGTTGTAGAGTTCGGCTGCCTTGTACGGAGGTAGGTTCACGCACCCGTGACTGCCCGCGCCATTCGCGTAGAGCGTGCCGCCGAAGGCCGGTTGCCAGTCGGCATCGTGCAGTCCAATGGCATTGCCCACAAAGGGCATCCAGTACTGCACCGTGCTCTCGTAGATTTTCTTGTTGCCCTCATAGCCAATCAATTTGGAGGGGCTAGCCTTACCATTCAACCAGTACACACCCACATTCGTATCATGAACACCATCGGGAATACCCGAGATGCAGGGAGATTCCCAAATAAGAGTGCCCGATTCGTCATAGAAGCGCACGTACTGTTCAGCCAGGTCAATGTCCACATAGCGGTTGCCCCAGTCGCGCGCACCAGCGCCGTTGTAAGCGGTTCCGGTGGTGGTGCACGGTACTTCCACCGTGTCCTTGCGGCCCGTCGCCACGCCATCCTTCACAATCCCGAGAAGCGCATCGCGATCAACGGACCAGCCATACACGCCGCCCGAGACCGTAATCACCTTCCCGTCGGGTCGGGTGTAAGTACGCGTGGTGCCCACCGTGTTGCAGGCGTTCACCAGCTCATCCACCCAGGCCGTCAGTGCGCCTTCGTCAAGCGTCGCCGAAAGGTCCTCCCCCAGGCGCACCCACTGAGCGATAAGCCCCGCGTTCACTTCCCCTGCTGTGGAGCCCGCCATGGTTAGCACCATGTCAGCCGTGAGCATGGTATTCGCCTTGTCGGTCGCGTGCGCGAGCTTCGCGTCGGTGGACAGCACGGAGGGTTGCTGTAGCTCGGCCTCCGTCAGCTTCACGGACGGGTTGAGCGCAATCACCGCATCATCGACCGCTTTGATGACCGCATCGTAATCCAGCGCGGTGCCCACCTTTTCAGGCTGCACCACAAACGCGGCTTTTGCTTCGTTAAACGCAATGGTGGCGTTCACCGGACCTTCGGCCGTTTTGTTGAATTCGTCCACCGCCGCGCGCACCGCGTCGCCAAGGCCACTCTCATTGTAGGTAGCGGCAATTTTTTCCGTCTCGTCATGGGCACGCGTGATTTCGAGCGGCCATGCCCAAGGGTTGAGGTCGGCGTGCATGGCGTCAGTCACCGCCTTGCCATCCAGCTTCATGCCCGCATCTTTGGCAGAAAGCGTGAGCGAAAAGCCCTGGCCGCTCACCTTCAGCACATAATCATCAATGGCGCTGGCCAGCTGCTGCTGCACCTCGGCCGACGACTTGAAGGACACATCCATGTCGCCCACCGTCGTGCGCGGGAGGAATCGGTCCATGAATACGACAGCGCCAGCCGCATACACAATAAGCAGCAGGCCCACGAAAATGCCCAGCACGATGCCGACCACCTTGAGGGGCTTATGCCCGCGTGTGGCCTCGGCTTCTACGTCCACGGGCAGCATGGGACCAGCGGGGACGAACCCCGGTGCGGCCGACTGCGTGCCGCCCGGGTGCGTCCCCACCGGGCGCACCGGTTGAGGCATGACAGCGGTCTTACCTGCGTCAGGCACCTTTTCAGACGAGGCGGCTTGGTCGGCCTTATCCTTGAGCGCGTCAGGCGTGCTGACAGCAGCCGTGCTGGTCACAGGTGTGCTGGCAGCAGATGCGCTCGTCACGGGCGCACTGGCCGCAGTAACCTTTTCTTCTTTGGGCTCGCCCTTCGGAATTTCCGGGGCGGCGTGGCGACCGTGCTTTGGTTTCGTTTTCTTTTTATCGTCCATGTGCTGCTCTCATAAACTCGTATTTCGCATGCTGTTCCAAACGTCAATATCTGTTGCATTGTACCAAGAGTGTCGTCACACTCTTGTAAACAAAACGGTTCAATGCCGCCGTTTGATGCATACGCCCACAATATTCCCACGACCACCCGCTGAACGCGCCTGGATGCCGAAAGTTCAACCCACCGCTGAATCAAAGGCCGCTTGACAAACCGCGTGTGCGGGCTAGAATGAACGTTCCGCAGCGCCCCGGCGCGGCGGCGCGCAGGCCTTCTCTTAGTTGCGCGGAACTTTGACAAGGTGGGGCCGTTACCCCTTCGCACTGCGGACACATGCTCGCGCGCGAATCTTTTGGGGGCGACTGGTTTCGACATGGTACGTCTGAAATGAGGAGCAGGTCGTGGTCTCCTCGCCACGTTAAACAGGGGTAACGTCAAATTAATTGGCAAGAATAACACTCAGAGCGCTCCGGCGCTCGCCATGGCTGCTTAAATAGCGCCTGGCTGTCGGCCTTGGGATGTCCCCGACCCTTGGTCCGGCATTAACTCAGGGGAATGCGCTTGAGCACGTAGCCAGTATGGCTCAGGCAAAGGTTGAACTGGCTAGGAAGCACAACGCCCGTCGGCGGGCCGCGCGCGACCGAATGCTGAGCGCCGACTAAGCTTGTAGAGCCTCATGGACGAGGTAGTATGGACCGGAGTTCGATTCTCCGCGCCTCCACCAGAGTAGGAAGCGTCGAACTATTCTTCTTTCGGAATGAGTTCGCGCTTGTGTATAGATTTGGGAGCGCCAGATAGGGGCGCTCCCATTTCGCGTTGCAATCATATGACGCTGTATTTTGCGTTTTAAGACGTTTTAAGCCCGTTGGGGTACTCCGTTACCCTGGCGGGCTTTTTCGTGCCTTAAAACGCCTCTGAGAGCGCCAGAGAAGCAAAGGCGAATGCAGGTGCGCATCTCGCTCTCGCTCGATGCTGGGATTGGCCGCCCTGCGGGCGGCTGGTTCGGGTCTTGAGTCTGGGTACAGCAGGGGGCGGGCATGTCCGATTTCGGGTTCTGACACACTATCGCGAAAAAATAGTGTGTCAGAACTTTCCCCAGTTTATCGGGGAGTACGGGAAGGTGGTCGATTTCTGACACACTTGCGAAAATTTTAGTGTGTCGGTACTTTTCCCGTGTTCATCGGGGAGTACAACCATCTGACACACTTGACACACCTTTTTTTGAACTAATGCGCGCGAGAGAAAAAATAAGTATATAGATATATATAGGGAAAAAAATTCTCTGTACGCGTAGATTGGAAAAATAGTGTGTTTAGTGTGTCAAGCGTCCGAGGAAGCCGATAAATCCTACGAAAGTACCGACACACTATAA